>DATLZB010000109.1:0-71086 GCA_035574175.1 Hyphomicrobiaceae bacterium | reverse complement strand
GACGCGCGCCGTCTGCGGGTGATAGTTGCCGGTGCCGATGTGGCAGTAGGTGGCGATGTCGTTGCCCTCCCGGCGCACCACCAGCCCGAGCTTGGCATGGGTCTTGAGCTCGACAAAGCCGTAGACGACCTGCACGCCTGCCTTTTCCAGATCGCGCGCCAGGGTGATGTTGGTGGTCTCGTCGAAACGCGCCTTGAGCTCGACGACGGCGGTTACCGACTTGCCTTCTTCGGCCGCCTCCTTGAGCGCGGCGACGATCGGGCTCTTCTGGCCTGAGGTGCGATAAAGCGTCCATTTGATGGCCACCACCTCCGGATCGGCAACGGCCTGGCGCAGGTACTGCAGCACCACGTCGAAGGACTCGTAGGGATGGTGCACGACGAGGTCCTTGGCGCGGATCGCCGCGAACACGTCGCCGTTGTACTCGCGGATGCGCTCCGGAAAGCGGATGTTGAACGGTTTGAACAGCAGCTCCGGTCGGTCGGAGACGATGAGCTGCGAGGTGTCTGCCAATCCGAGCAGGCCCTTCTTCGTGAACACGGCTTCGTTGACCACGGCCAGCTCGTCGATGACGAACTGGCGCAGCCGCTCGGGCATGTCGCCGTCGATCTCCAGTCGGATAACGTGGCCGCGGCGGCGGCGTTTCAGCTGGGTCTCGTAGGCGCGGGTTAAGTCCTCGGCCTCTTCCTGGAACTCGACGTCGCTGTCGCGCAGCACGCGGAAGGTACCCTGCGCGTCGATATCGAAGGTCGGATAGAGCTCGGCGAGAAACAGGCTGATCACCGTCTCCACGCGCACGAAGCGGATGTCGCCGCTTTCGTCCGCCGGCAAACGGATGAAGCGCTCGAGGCGGCCGGGGATCTGGATCAGGCCGTTCATGGCCTTGCCGTCGGGACCCGTCATCTCGAGCGCCAGCGTCAGCCCCTTGTTCTGGATGAAGGGAAAGGGATGGGCGGGATCCACGTTGATGGGAGTGAGGATCGGAAAGATGTGGGTCATGAAATAGCGCTCGAGCCATGCCCGATCGCTCTGCGTCAGTTCCGGCTGCTCCAGAATGCGAATGCCCTCCTTGGCAAGCTCCGCTCGCAGGCTCTGCCAGCACGCCTGCTTGTCGCCGATCAGGGCCATCGCGAACTTGTTTATCTCGCTCAGCTGCTGAGCCGGGGTGAGACCATCCGCGCTGACCGCGGCAACGCCCGCGCGCACCTGGCCGTAAAGGCCCGCCGCGCGCACCATGTAGAACTCATCGAGATTGGAGGCCGAGATGGAAAGGAAGCGCAGCCGCTCGAGCAGTGGGTGCCGCTCATTGAACGCCTCTTCGAGCACGCGACGGTTGAATTGGAGCCAGGACAGCTCGCGGTTGTAGAAGCGAGCCGGCCCCTCTGGCGGCACTTCCGGTTCCTTGCGCTTGGCCTTCTCCTTGGCCGTGATGCGCGTCGAGGTCATGTTCCCGACTCCTCGCCAATTGCCGACGAGCATATCGGCAATGGGTTTCACGACAGGATCATGACACCGGCGGCCGCCGCGTCAAAGTCGTTCAGTCCTCGGCCGCCCACATCCCCAGCCGATTGAGCGCCTCCGCGGCCAGTGCGCGGGTCAACCGGCGGTGCATCTTCAACGCCAGTCGGTCCATCTCGGCGACGATTCGCCGTGCCGCATCGGCGGAGCGTTCCATGTGCAAGGCGAGGTAGGCGACCACATGCGGCTCCACGGCGAGCTGCCGGTCGGCGAACAGTTTGACGAGCAACGCCTTGAGCAGCGCCTCGTCGGGGGCCTCGATGCGCACCAGTGCCAACGCCCTGAGCCGCGAGCGCAGGTCGGAAAGTGCGATCTCCATCTCCCCGGGGGCCGAACGGGTGGTAAGCAGCAGGTGAAGGCGGGTCTCGCTGGCCAAGTTCAAGAGATGGAACAAGACGCGCTCATCGCCGATGCCGCGATCGATGTCCTCGATGGCGATGGCCTGCTCGGCGCTTGCCCGCGCGGCTGCGCTCTCGGTCAGCTCGCTGGCCGCCAGACACAACCCACCTGCGCGCCTACGCCAGACGCTCACCAGATGGCTCTTGCCGGACCCGGGCGGACCGACCACCGCCAGCGCGCGGTGGAGCCAGGCCGGCCATGCGTCGATGGCAGCTACCGCCGCTGCGTTGGACGCACTGACAAGAAAGTCCTCCGCCCCTTCCGCCGGCCGGTGC
Organism: Hyphomicrobiaceae bacterium; assembly: GCA_035574175.1. Taxonomy (GTDB): domain Bacteria; phylum Pseudomonadota; class Alphaproteobacteria; order Rhizobiales; family Hyphomicrobiaceae; genus DATLZB01. Next base: position 68,894 of record DATLZB010000109.1, on the reverse strand, counting down.
GGCAAATCGAAGACGAGCTGTTCCGGCCTTGCCGTCATGGCAAAGGTTGCTTCTCGATACCGCCGGCCTTGCCCGGCAGCGGTTCGCGCCCCCTGTAGATGGAGCTGCGCAGATAGACCTCGAGCGCGAATCTGACCAGTACCGCGATTGCCGCTGCCACTGGCACCGCCACCAACACGCCGACGAGCCCGAACAAGTAGCTGAATACAAATAGGGCGAAGATGAGCCAGACCGGGTGCAGCCCGATCTTCGGCCCAACGATCTTCGGCCCCAACAGCGAGGCATCGAGTGCCTGACCCAGGGCGAACACGGCCAGTACCTTTATGAGCGGTGTCGTCTCGGGCCAGAATTGCACCACGGCGACGCTCGAAGCAGTGATGAGTCCGAGGGCCCATCCCACGAACGGCACGAAGCTTAGGATGCCCGTGGCAACACCGATGAGCAGGCCGTAGCGCAACCCCGCCCAGGTCAATCCCAGCGCGTACAGCGTGCCGAGGATGAGACAGACGAGACCCTGGCCGCGAATGAAGGCAGAGATGGCCTCGTCGATCTCTCCGGCGATGCGCCGGATGGTTGGCGCATGATCGCGCGGCAGCCAGCCGTCGAGCTTCGCCAGCATCGGGTGCCAGTCGACCAGCAGATAGAACACGACGAGCGGGGTCACGAGCAGCAGGGACAGGAAGCTCAGAAGGGCACGCCCCTGTGACCACACCGACTGGGCGATGTAACCGGCAAGCGCACTCCAGTTGGCGGCGAGGTCCGCCGCCGCGCGGTCGAGACCCGCTTTGAACGGCTCGAAATGCGAGCCGAGACGCTCGCGCGCCCAGTTCTCCAAAAGAACCCTTGCGCGCTCGAACTCGACCGGCGCCGAGACCGCGAACTGCTGGAGCTGGTCGAGCAGCAGTGGCACGAGGAAGAACAAGGCGAGCGCCAGCACGACGACCAAGAGGCCGATGATGAGCGCGGAAGCGGCAAAGCGCGGCAGCCCGAGCGCAACGAGGCGCTCGGCGATGGGGTTGAGCGCATATGCGATGACGAGACCGGCCACGAACGGGAGCAGAATGCCCTTCAGCAGCAGCACGGCCACGACGAATGCGATGACCGCAGCCAGCCAGAACAGCACCTGACGTTCCACGCGCATGGCTCGGCCCCCTCAGGATCGTTCTGCCGACCGCAGCGTCTCAGCTCGCCGGGTGGTCCGATTCATAGCCCGCCATGTGGCGAAGCCAAGCCTGGATGTATGCGGCGAGCGAGGCTACCGTCAGCGTCGCGGTGACCCAGATCAGCATCGTCTTGAGGGTGACAAGACCGAGGCCAAATCCGGTGTCGGCCAGCACGGTGGCGGCAAGCACCAGTTGCGCCACGGTATTGGCCTTGCTGACGGCAAGCGGACGGATGGTGAGCGGCCTGCCGAGCAACCACGACAGCAGCACGGCGATGACGATGAGGACGTCGCGCGACACCACCGCGATAACCAGCCACGACGGCAGTTCGCCGAGTACTCCCATGGCCACGAAAATGCAGGTGACGAGCAACTTGTCGGCCAGCGGATCGAGATAGGCGCCGAGTTCCGTCCGCCAGCCGAAGCGCTTGGCGAGAAACCCGTCGAGCGCGTCGCTCAAGCCGGCCAGCACGAAGACGAAGAATGCTGCCTGAACGCGGTCGGACAGCAACAGCCAGAACACCACGGGCACCAGTATCGCCCGTGTGAGCGAGATGAGATTGGGCAGGTTCAACTTGGCGTTCCGAGCGGAGCTTCATGCGGGGCCGCATTGGGGCGGCCAAGTTAGCCCGCCGCGGCCGTCCGCGTCGAGCCTTCTCAGCGCGCCCATTGCACCAGCCATGCCCCGCCCCTGTTGCGCGCGTCGAGCCCCTTTGCAGCCAGCGCCTGAGCGAGACGGCCGCCGCCCCCGGGGTAACGCAGCGCGACATCCGCGCTGCGCACCGACAGGCCCCCGACCTGGAAGTCTTCGACCCCAGGAGTGCCCGTAATGCGCGTGCGAATTTCCTGCCACTCCCGCATGTTGCGAAACTCCACGATGAGCTGAACGGCTTCGAGCGGCGCCCCGGCGCCAAACTCGTCGCCATCCCCGATGCGCGCCGCCTTCCAGCGGCCTTCGAGGACACCCAGGCCGATCACCGCGGCGAGCTCGAGCGTGTAGGCGAAGTCGTCCGGATCGAGCCGAAAGGAGCGCCGCAACACGAAGGGTCCGACGGCATCCTGGCCCGACAACGTCACGTTGAGGCGCTTGCCGGCGAGGTTCGGCTCGGCAACAGCGAGCACGGCGGATTGGCCGCCCGGCGCTCCCAGCACGCTGGCCACGGCCGCCGGATCCGACTGCGCCCTTTGCAGCACGTCGGCGGGAGGCCCGCTCCTCGCTGACGCAAGGGCCACCGGCACCAAGGCGCGCTCAAGGTCGAGGCCTCGCCACACGCTCTGCCAAGTGCGGCTCCCCTGCGCCGCGCCGAAGGCGGCCGGCACGGCTGCGCCTTCGCCATGGTTGGGGGCCACATAGACCGGCACGAGGAGGACTTGAGGCGCCTGGACATCGACGTACGGGATGGCCTCGTCGCGCAACAGCTCCCGCACCGCCCGGGGGTCGAAACCAAAGTCGAGTGTGGCGATGTAGCGGGTCGATGAGTTGCGCTCCGCCTTGACGGCAACGCCGGCGATCAGATTGGCGGGTTCCACACCCGAGAGCGCACCGAGCCGGTGGTAGGCGGTGACCGGAACCAGGCGCTTCAGCAGCGAGCGGAAGGCGGCGCGCTGGCCCTCCGCCAGCGCCTTCTCCTTGGCGGCGACGGCATTGTGCGCGGTGGCGTCCACCGGGTATTTGCCGACGGTGAAGACCGCATCGCCAGGAGCGGTCTCGCCAAGGGCGGGATTGGCCGCGATCGCCAGCAGGGCGGCGAACAGCGGAAGCATTTTCGCCTGCGCCATCGTTCCGATTGCGGACCTCCCTGATGGAAGGCTGGGCGGGTGCTTGTTGCCCACCCGATCCATACTCTGCTAGGAGCCGGATCTGGCGCGAGCTATGGGGCGAAAGTTGGATTCGGTCAACGCCTCGCGTTCGCGCCGGCCGGCTCGAGCGCTACCCGCACCAGGAGCCGTCGGGAGAGGGAGAGCTGCCATGTCGCAGCACGGGTCGCAACCCGGCACACCGGTCAGCTACCAAGATGCCGGTGTCGACATCGAGGCCGGCAACGCGCTCATTGAGGCCATCAAGCCGCTGGCGCTGGCCACGCGCCGTGCTGGCGCGGATGCCGACCTTGGCGGTTTCGGCGGCCTGTTCGATCTGAAGCGCGCCGGCTTTACCGACCCCGTGCTGGTCGCCGCCACCGATGGCGTCGGTACCAAGATCAAGATCGCCGTCGACAGCGACATTCACGGCACGGTCGGCATCGACCTTGTCGCCATGTGCGTCAACGACCTCCTCGCACAGGGCGCCGAGCCACTGTTCTTTCTCGACTATTTCGCTGCCGGCAAGCTCGACGTGGCGACCGCCAGAGCGGTGATTGGCGGCATCGCCGAGGGCTGCAAGCAGGCGGGTTGCGCCCTCATCGGCGGCGAAACGGCGGAGATGCCCGGCATGTACGCGGGCCGCGACTACGACCTTGCCGGCTTCGCTGTCGGCGCCGTGGAACGCGGCAAGACCCTGCCGCGCGCCGACATCGCGACAGGCGACGTGCTCATCGGGCTCGCCTCATCAGGGCTGCATTCGAACGGCTTCTCGCTCGTGCGCCGGTTGGTCGCAGCCGCTGCGCTCGACTGGAGCGCCCCGGCGCCGTTCGAGGCAAGCCGCGGCCTTGCCGAGGCTCTGCTGGTCCCGACCCGCATCTACGTGCGGCCCGTGCTCGATGCCATCCGCAGCACGGGCGCAGTCAAGGCGCTCGCCCATATCACCGGCGGCGGGCTCACCGAGAACCTGCCGCGCGTGCTGCCCGACGGGCTTGCCGCGCACATCGACCTTTCCGCATGGACGCCGCCCCCGGTGTTCGCCTGGCTGCATCGCATCGGCCATATTCCCCCGACGGAGCTGCTGCGCACATTCAACTGCGGTATCGGCATGGTGGCGGTTGCGGCGAGCAGCGAGGCGGATCGGCTGACGGCGATGCTCAATGCCGCCGGCGAACGGGCCTTGCTCATCGGCGAGGTTGGGCGCGGCAGCGGCCCTAAGGTATCGGCCAAGGGCAAAGGCAGCGCGCATGCGGTGCGCTATTCGGGCACCCTGAAGCTCAGCGGGTGAGCGTGCGATGACGGCCACCCCGACAACGCCAAGGAAGCGTGTCGCCGTCCTCATCTCCGGCCGCGGTTCCAACATGATGGCGCTGGTCGAGGCGGCGCGCGAGCCCACCTATCCGGCCGACATCGTCGGTGTTGTCTCCAATCGGCCCGAGGCGGCTGGGCTCGCGTGGGCCCGCGCTCAGGGTCTCCCCGCGCGCGCCATCGATCACCGGGCCCATGCGACGCGCGAGGCCTTCGAGGCGGCGCTCGGCGCCGCGCTCGAGGAGATGCAGGCCGAGCTGGTGTGCCTTGCCGGGTTCATGCGGCTGCTCACGGGCCCCTTCGTCGAGGCTTGGGCGGGCCGCATGCTCAACATCCATCCCTCGCTGCTGCCGGCCTTTCCCGGCCTTGATACGCACGCTCGCGTGCTGGCGGCCGGGGTCAGGATTTCCGGCTGCACCGTGCACTTCGTGGTGCCGGAGATGGACGCCGGGCCAATCGTCGCGCAAGCAGCAGTTGCGGTCGCCACCGATGATACGCCCGACAGTCTGGCGGCCCGCGTCCTGGAAGCGGAGCACCGGCTTTATCCGCTGGCGCTGCGCCTTGTTTCGGAGGGAACAGCCAGGATGGAGGGCGGCCGCGTTATCACGTCGGGTGGCGTTTACCAGCAGGACGCCCTTTTCTCGCCCCCGTTGGAGAGAGGCTTTAGAGCAACATAGTATGAAACGGATGCTGTGGATGGGCCACATGGCGCCTCCTTGCCGCACTACCATGGGTCTATGGACATGGTGCTGGAGCTGGTGTTAGGCACGGATTGCGGCCGCCACAAGCCCCGTCCCCGGAAGGATTCTCGATCCGGGTCGGCGATCGATGCACGGTCCCCGGGCGGAAGGATGCCGTCCAGCGGGAAGGGCCCGATGAGGCTCCGTTGCGACCACAACAGAACGATCTGAGCGATGAACGCAGCCACACCGACACAGGCGCACCAGCTCGGCGCGGAGTCGAGCGTTTGGTTCAAGCTGACGACGCTCCTTAAGAGCGACCCCCACAACCCGATGCGAACGCTGATGGCGATGACCGAGCGCTATGGCAGCGTGATCGCGGTCAACATCGGCAACGAACGGGTGGTGTTCCTGTCCGACCCCGAGCACTTCAAGCACGTTCTGGTCACCAAGGCCGATAACTACATCAAGTATTTCGATGGCCTGAAGCCGATCTTCGGCAAGTCGATGATCACCCACGACGGCGCGCTGTGGCAAAAGATCCGCATGCCGCAACAGCCGGCGTTCCATCCCGACATGTTCGGCGAGTACATTCCCTATTTCCTCGCCGCCATCCGCTCCAAGATGGAGCTGTGGGGCAAGCTGGCGCGGACTGGCGAGACGGTGGAGATGGTCGAGCAGACCTGGACGCTCGCCGCCGACATGATCTGCAAGGCGCTCTTCGACCGCGACATGCCGTTCAACCCGCATGTGGTGTTCAAGTGCGTCAAGACCTACACCGACGTCATGAACCACAAATCGATCCGCTTGCGGATGCAGGCGGGCGAGCTGGTCGAGGTCGGCGAGGAGGACGCGGCCAAGGCCATGGAGGTGTGGGCCGGCGTGCCGCCCGAAGTGATGGCGGCCAACCCGCGCGAGGGCCGCGAGCGCACCTTGCTCAAGATGATCGAGGCAGCGGTTGCCGATCCGGCCGTTCCCGAATTCGACCGTCAGCAGGCCATCGACGAGCTGAAGCAGTACCTGTGGGCCGGTACCGAGACCACGGCGGTGACGCTCGCCTGGGCCCTTTATCTCACTTGGCTGCACGGCGAGGCCGCCGAGCGCATCCGCCGCGAAGGCGAGGAGGTGGTGGGCGACCGCGCCCCGACCGCGGCTGACTACTCCGCCCTTGCCTACACTCGTGCGGTCATCCAGGAGACGATGCGGCTCTATCCGCCGATTTGGGGGCTGATCCGCGTTGCCGCCGAACCCGATACCATCGACGGCAAGTCCATCCGTCCCGGTGACCGCGTGGTGATGTTCGCCTACGGCGCCCACCACAACCCGAAGTTCTGGGAAGAACCGGAGGAGTTCCGCCCCGAGCGCTGGCTGGGCGACGGTGCCAGGAAGCGGGTCAAGTACAGCTATTTGCCCTTCGGTGCCGGCAAGCGCAGCTGCATCGGCGGCGCCATGAGCCAAGTCGAGAACACGCTCGCCCTGTCGATCCTGCTCAGGCGCTTCCGCCCCGAGTACGTCGGTCCCGTCCCGGCCCCGGTCAACGCCACCGTCACGCTCACCCCCAAGGGCGGACTGCACTTCAAGATCCGCGAGTTGGATTGAGCCGGCCTCGCCCGGCTGGCGCTGACGAGAGCCATCGAGACGGAATGCAGCGCCTCAGTTGCAGTTGGGCTCCGTCTCGGGGCAGCCGCTGTAGGTGGCCGGCACGTGCACATGGAGCCCGCTGTCGGCGTTCTTCACCACCCCGCGCAAGGTGCCGAAGAGTTCGCACTGCAGCGTTTGCCGCGTGTGCGTGAAGCCTTTGCAGATCCCCGGAAGATTGGCACAGATCGACTGGCACTCTGAGGCGCGCTCGACCCTGAAGTAGGTGCGGTCGGTCTCCGTGTCGTAACGCTGTTTGAGCTTGCGGCCCGCCCCCTTGGCGACGTCCGCCTCCGCCACCGGGTCGCCGCGCAGCGCCCGGTCCCACAACAGGCGGAACTTGGATTGCACCGGCGCTCCGAAGCCCGGCATCACCTCCGAATGAACCGGAGCGGGACCGTAGAACTCGGCCGCGAACTTCGGATAGCAGACGCCGTTTTCGTAGCTGAATGCAGCGCAGGGCGGATCGCCGAACAGGGAGTCCCAGTAGCAGTAGGCACGGCACCAGAACAGGCTCGTACGATAGCCGAACGCCGGCGCGTCGCGCTCATCCTCGTCCGGCGAGATCGCCGGCGTGATGTCGCTGCCGAGGATGTCAGCCTCCCTGAGAATGGTGAAGCGGCCATAGAGCTGCACTGAATAGATGGCGAGGAACAGCAAGGCGATGATCGGCACCCAGCGCCTGAGCTGAGCGCGCGCCTTGAGCTGATCGATGCGGTCGAGGGCGGCGGAGCGATAGCGGCTGTTTGGATATTGCACGAGGAAGTTCTGGATGAAGTCCGGGTCCCGGCTGGTCTTCAGCACCTCCCAGTAGCTGTCCTCGCGGGCACGCTCCTGCTCTTGGCGAAGCCGGTCGCGCTCGGCCTCGTCGAGACCGCGGACGTCGGCGGGGGTCCCCGGTGCGAAGCGGAACGGCTCGAACAGCGCCGAGTGATCCCACGGGATCTGCTGACCGCCGGTCTTGTCGTAGACGGCCTTGCGCACGTCCATCATCACTTCGGTGACGTGCTTGCCGGAATCGTCGATGTACTCGAGCAGCGCCTCGGTGAACGGGCTGTTCATGCCGGTGCCGTCGAGAGCCACGAAGTGCGGCTGCGTGGCGAAGGCGACATAGACCCCTTTGGGCGCCCGCACGTTGGCAAGACCCTGACCCGTGCTTAGCGAGCGCGACAGCCCGCCCGGCGCCAGCGTGCGCGGCAGAGGATTGTCGCGGCAGCAGTCGAGGATCACGACGCTGGTGCGCGCTGCGGCACCGAGGGCTTCCAGCACTGCGGCGAGATCGACCGTCTGCTGCTTCAGGTCGAGCTTGGAATAGATCTGCCCGTCGATGGGCAGCAGGTAATTTTCTCCGTCGACCTGCAGGCCGTGCCCGGCGTAGAAGAACACACCCTCGGTTACCGCGCCTTGCTGGCTGATTTTGGCGAGGTCGTTGCAGAACTCGCCCACCACACGGCGAAACTGCTCGCCGCTGAGATCAAGCTCGGTGCGCACTTCGAAGCCCAGCTCGGCGAGCTTCTTTGCCAGCGCGGTGGCATCGTTGCTCGGATTGCGCAGCGGCGCGCCGGGATAAGCCGCATTGCCGACGACGAGCGCGCGGCGGTGGACCTCTGGCTGCGGCAGCATGACAGGCCTCCCTCGCTCGATCGGATAGGAAACGGGGCCGCAGCGATGGGACGTTTGCGCGCGACCCAACCAACGCCACTCTAGCAAGTTAGCGCAGGTTCTGGCCGTTGCTATACGACAACACCAGATGTCGGAGAGTGTCGCTTGAGCCGAACGGCGGCCGTGCTGTCCGGGTGGACCGCCCAGGCCCGCCATGGGCAAGCCGGGCGGCACGACCTTTCATTTCGTCACCGACGGCATCGAAGCCGCACTCGAGCGCGCTCGCCGGGCTGCGAACGGAAAGGATGTCAGGCTCGGCGGCGGCGTCGCCGCCATCCGCCAGTATCTCCGCGCCCGACTGATCGACGCGATGCATTTCGCGGTCGCCCCGGTGCTCCTCGGATCAAGCGAGCACCTTTTCTCCGGGATCGACCTGCTGAGGCTCGGCTATCGGCGCACCGAGCACGTGCCCACGTCCGGCGCCACGCACATCGTGATCGCAAGGAGCGCCTGAGGAACCGCCCGTTCCATCCCGGCGGGATCGGCGGTTACTTGCAGTAGCGCTCGTTGCCGTCGCTGCCGCGGCGGGCGAGGTCGAGGTGGAAATGGTCGTGGTGAAAGCGGTCGTTGTCGGGGCCGAGCACGGTGGTGAACTCGCGGCAGGCGCCGCTGTGGACCGAGCGCAGGAAGGCGCGGTCGCGCGGATCGCCGTACCAGCCCTCGCGCACGCTGACGCGCCGACCATCGGCCAGCCGGAACTCGGCGATATCGATCGCGTTGGCGTGGCCGTGCTCGGAGAGCTTGCCGCCGTATTGGTTGTTGATCGGCCGGCAACTGTAGGAACCGACAACCTTCAGCCCAACCACCGGCACGCGGTAGTAGTAGCGCGCAGCCGGCTCGACCACGCCCTGCACCCAGCGCTCGACCGCGGGGATCATGTTACAGCGCAACAGAGCGCGCGGCTCCAGCGCGACGCGGCCGTTGGCGGCGGCCCACATCTCGAAGGGCTGAAGGGCGCCGCAGGCGCTCGGGCCGCCAAGCGACACCCGGCTCAACAGGAACTGGCTCTCGCGAACATGGCCAGAGACGAGGCAAGCCCGCTCCTCCTGCTCGCGCCAGGGCTCGTACTTGGCGACGAAATAGGGCGCCTGGCTGCACCCCCATGCGAGCAGCCCCCCGACAGCGACAAACGCAAACAGGACAACGCGACCACGATACATTTGGCCGCGACGCTAGCCGCGGTAACGCTAACAAACGGTAAATGGAGTACGGCCGGTCAGATCCGCGCCCGGCCGGATATCACCGGCGCCAGCCGTCAAAGTCGCGCTGGATGCGCCGCTCAGCGGCGAGGCAGTCGGCAGGGGCGGGCTGCAGGCGTAGTTGCGCCTTGTAGAGCCGCGGCTCGGGCATGAGCCCGGAAATCTCAAGCAGCAGCTTCTGCCGCGTGGCGGTAATGAACTCCGACGCGTTCCTGATCGGAATCATGAACGCCCCTTCACCGCCGATCACGCAGTTCGCGTAGTACACGTCGAGATCCATGATGTCGTAGGCGTTCCACGACGAGCCAGGGCGCACCATCACCGGCAAGCCGTTGATGACGATGCCCCGTGCGATGATCTCCTCGCGAATGGGTGCAACGACCGGCCCGGAGTTGTTGACTCCATCGCCGGAAATGTCGATGACGCGCCTGCCGCCGCGAAAGCCGGAGTTTTCAAACTGCCGGCCGGCGAAAGCAAGGGCGCTCGAGATCGAGGTCATGCGCAGCCGGTTGGGCGGACGTTCGGCAAGCACCGCAGCAACCGTCTCCGCGCTTTCGGCGCCGTCGATGGCCGTCCAGGGCACGATCACGGTCTGCGTCTCCGGACCTGCCCATTCGAGATAGGTAACCGCGATGCGGCCGTGAAAGCCCGATTTGATCGCCTTGAGAATGGTGGGGTCGCGCAACGCGGCCACGTAGCCGTCGCGCTGGAGACGCTGTTCCTCGATATCCATCGAGTAGGAAACGTCCACGGCCAGAACGAGTTGGAGATCGACCTCCACTTCCGCCTGGGCCGCCGGGCTCAAGGCGGCAAACAGGAGCACCGCAAGCGCGGCCCAGCCCGCTTCGATCAGCACCTTCATGGCTCAAACCTGCCACAGGCGAGATCGACTGGCAAAGAGTGGCGATTCGTGAACGGACAAGACGACGGTTTGGCAAAGGCCTTCTTATCCACAGGTTATTATCGGCTGCTGCCGATTGTTCGAGACGCAACCCGGCAAGATTTGCTAGGTGTCCGGGGCCGTAAGTGCGTTTTCGTACAAGTTGCGTATGAGTCTTGAGCGGAAGGCCTCCGCAGTTTTCGGCAGGCGATCGCCGTCAAGCCCCCGTTGGAGCATTGCGCAGCGCCCGTCGACTTGCGGAGGCCTTTACGCGCTGACCTGTCCACCTCACGGGCGCCGTCGCAGGAAGTCCAGCACCCCCTCCTTGTAGCTGCGGTCGCCCACCGTCTTCATGTGATCGCGGTCCCTGATCTCGAGCGCCTCGGCGCCAGGAATGAGAGCGGCAAGCTCTTTCGCCGAGCCGCCGATCACGTCCATCGTGCCGACGGCGACCAGCACCGGACAGGCAAGCCTGGCCAGCGCCTCGGCCGTCAGCGGCTCGCGTGAGGAGCGCATGCAGGCGGCGAGCGCCTTCAGATCGCTCTTCGTCTGTTCCGCGAAGGCGCGGAAGGTGCGTGCGGTCGGGTTTGTCACGTCCTCGATGCTTTCTGCTTCGAGGGCACGCGCAATGGGCCCGGTACCGGCCATGCCGCGCACCATGTTGATGCCGAGCCCGGCGAAGATGGCGCTGCGAACGCGCTCAGGATGGCGCAGGGCGAGGAACGCGGCGATGCGCGCGCCCATCGAGTAGCCCATGACGTCGGCGCGCGAAATCGACAGATGGTCGAGCAGGCGGCGGGCGTCTTCGGCCATGATCGGCGCCCCATAGTCCTCGCGCCGATAGAGCTTGGCGCTCTGTCCGTGTCCGCGGTTGTCGAGCGCGATCACGCGGAAACCGGCGCCGTTGAGAAAGGCGATCCAGCCCGTGTCCACCCAATTCACGCGCAGGTTGGAAGCAAAGCCGTGAATGAGCAGCACCGGCTCGCCCGCGCCGCTGTCAACGTAGGCGATCTCGACACCGTCTGAGTTGAATGTCGGCACGGCCCGGCCGGCCTCCTCTGATCCTGCTGCGACCCGGGCTCCCCTACCACTACCGGCGCCCCGCCGCTATGGTCGGCCCTGGATACCGTCTCAACTGTGAGCGATCGCATGGCCGGCAACATCGTTCCCCACTTCGCCAACGACAAGGGGGCGGAGAAGATCTTCATCGGCGTAAAGGAATTCCAATGCATGGGGGCACGCCCGCCGTTCGATCATCCCCACGTCTATCTCGACATGGGCAGCGACAATCAAGTGCTCTGTCCCTACTGCTCGACCCTTTACGTCTGCGACAGCCGCCTCAAGCCCCATGAAACGGAACCGGAGGATTGCCTGGTTTCGGAGCGTGGGTGAGCCGCCGCGCTCCACGTGAGCCAAACGCGCCCCATTCTCATCGCCGGTGCCGGCATCGCCGGGCTCGCCCTGGCGCTTGCCCTTGCGCGTCGCGGCATGGCGTCCCGTCTGCTCGAGAAGCGCACCACGCTGGCGGAGGCCGGTGCCGGCATCCAGCTCGGCCCCAACGCCATGCGGGTATTGCAGGTCCTCGACATTGCCCGGCGCCTCGAGCCGCACGCCGGCAAGCCGCTCGCCATTGCCACCTTCGAGGCCCGCAGCGGACGCAAACTTGCCGAACTTCCTCTGGGTCCTGGCTTGGAGCAGCGGTTCGGCGCGCCCTATTGGGTGGCACACCGCGCCGACCTCCACGCCGCCCTCCTCTCCGCCGTGCGTGAGACAGCTTCCATCGAGCTAGTCACCGGCTTCGAGGTCAGTGAGTTGAGCACGGTCGCGGGCAAGGTTCGCGTCGCAGCGGCGGGCGGCGCCGACAGCGAGGGAAGCGCGCTCATCGGCGCCGATGGACTGTGGTCGGCGGTCAGGGAGCGATTGTTCCCCGGTCACGCACCCCGCTTTGCCGGTCGCAAGGCCGTACGGACGGTCATCCGATCCGAAGCGGCAAGCGGCCGCTTCGCCGAGCCCAAGACCGGCGTTTGGCTCGGCCCGACCGCTCACGTCGTGCACTATCCGATACGGGCGGGACGGGCGATCGCCTGCGTGGTGATTGCCGATGAGGATGAGCCCCGCCACCAGGGCTGGGGCCAACCGGTGCCCTGCGAGGCGGTCCTTGCGCGGCTTGTCGGCTATGCGCCCGAGCTGTTGTGGTTTCTCGAGCGCGGCACCGACTGGCACGCATGGTCTCTCTTCGATGCGCCGCCGCTTCCGGGCTGGTCGATGGGGCGGGTCGGACTGACCGGCGATGCCGCCCACCCGATGCTGCCGTTTCTCGCTCAGGGCGGAGCGATGGCGCTCGAGGATGCGGCGACGCTCGCCGAGGCGCTCGCCGCAGTCCCGCAGGATCCCGCTCGCGCCCTGAGAGCGTATGAGGCCGCCCGATACCGGCGTGTCTGCCGTGTCCAAGCGGCCTCCCGCTCGAGCGGCAGTATTTACCAGCTCACAGGGGTTGCCGGGCTGCTGCGTGATCTCGCCCTCGCTGCCGTGCCGGGCGCGATCCTTATGCGCCGTTACGACTGGCTCTACGGCTGGCGCGGCGATGTGCTGGCGCTTCCGCGCGTGGCCTCGGCTGAACGCTCGTGAGCGGTTTTTTGCTGGTTGATCGCGGTCAAAGCCCCTACACCGGAATCGACCACTGAATGGACGCGAACAGTTCGCCAGCGAGGCCTTTCCAATGTCCTACAAGACCGTTCTCGTTCACCTCAATCACGCACAGCGAACGCCGGCCCTGATGGGTGCCGGGATTGCGCTTGCGCGCCAATTCGACGCCCATCTCATTGGCCTTTACGTTTTTCCGGCCTACCGACTGTCGCCGCCCATTCCGCTGCCGTTCGGCGCCGACGTCGCAAGCGCCATCCGCAACACGATGAAAGAAGACATGGAGCGCGTCAGGGCCGCATTCGAAGAGGCCAAGGCCGGCCAGTCGCTTTCCATGGAATGGCGCTCCGTCACGTCGCAGAGACGGAACCCCGAGGCGATCGTGCTCGAGCATGCCCGCGTCGCCGACGTCATCGTCGCCAATCAAGCCGACCCGGACTGGACGTTCACCGACATCCTGGACTTCCCCGAAGCGCTCGCCATCGACAGCGGCCGCCCCGTCTACGTCGTGCCGAACAGCGCCAGGGCGGTGGTGCCGCCGAGGACCGTTTGCGTTGCCTGGAACGGCAGGCGCGAGGCAGCCCGCGCCGTCTTCGATGCGCTGCCGCTGCTCAAATCGGCCGACAAGGTTTACGTGCTGACCGTCCTCGAGCGTGAACCGGAGAGCGAGGGCGCGCTACCCGACACCGAGGTTGGCGCAGCGCTTGCCAGGCACGGCATCAACGTCGAGGTTACGAGCGTGCCGGTGAGCGGCTGGTCGGTGGGTGCCGACCTTCAGGCACGAGCCGTGGAGCGCGGCGCCGACCTCATTGTTATGGGTTGTTATGGCCATTCCAGACTGCGCGAGTTCGCGCTCGGCGGTGTGACGCGCCACATGCTCAAGGACATGACCATACCGATCATGTTCTCCCATTGACGGCGCGAGGCGGACCCATGGCGACGATGACCGAGAAGAAGGCGCGCAGTCTGTTGCGCCGTGTGCGTCTCGAGCTGGCGCGCGACCACGATTTCCCGCAGGGCAGCCGCGATCGCGGCTACGACTTTATCGCGCCCATCGACGAGAAGGGCCATATCGTGCCCGCCGCCTGGAAGCTGCTCCGCGATCGTTGCCGGGTGCGCCGGTTCTGGGCGGGCCAGGCGGACGAGGTCGGCCACATCGTGCACAAGCCGGATGGCGGCTGGGCATTTCATTATGACATTCATGGGGATCCGGCGCACGACGAGACCGGCTACCGTTTCGACCGGCACACGCTGAAGCCCGGCGAGTACGTGTCGATCAGGGAGCAGGACGGCGTGCTGCGCACGTTTCAGGTCGTCTCCGTCGTCGAGACCGACTAGGCATCTCGGCCTCACCCCCAGGTCACGATCTCGCCGGCGAGCAGCGCCAGCGTGCTCGCCAGGCCGGCCCACGGCACCCAGCCCGGCACCACGAGGATTCCCTTTGGCGGCGCCGCCTCGCGCCTCTTCAGCGCGATCAATGCGCCATTGACGATGGCAAACAGCAAGAGTGTCAGACGGGCGGTGATGTCCGCCAGCCGCTCGAGGGGAAGGAAGAGCGCAAGCGCGAGCACGGCGGCAACCGCGAGCAGCGTGGCGTTGAGCGGGGCACGGGTCGCCGCATGGACCTCCCCCAACACGGGAGGAAGGCTACCCTGTTCGGCCAGTCCGTACAGCACGCGCGAGGCCATGATGATCTGCACGATGACGCCGTTGACGGTGGCGACGATGGCGATGAGGCTCATGAACCTGGGCGAGGCGCCCGTCAGGCGCTCGAAGACGACGGCGAGCGGTGCCGACGACTGGGCGAGCTCGTCGGAGCCGACCGCCACCAGCGCGACCCATACCACCAGCACGTAGAGCAGGGTCGTCAACGCCAGTGTGGCGAAGATGGCCCGCGGCAGGGTGCGCTGTGGCTCCTCGATCTCCTCCGCCACATTGGCCAGCGCCTCGAACCCGATGAAAGCGAACACGGCAAGCAGCGTCGCCGAGAGCAGCCCGGTCCAGGTCGCCGGGTCGAAATCGGTGGGGACGACTTCGGGCAGACGAGTGACCAGCTCGGGCCCGGCGCCGACCCCTGCAGCGACGATCAGCAGCAGCCCGCCGATCTCGATCAGCGTCATGGCGCCGGCGAACCCCACCGACTGCTTGACCCCCAGGGCCGCGACGGCACCCATGGTCAGCACGACCGCGGCGACGATGACTTGGCTTGGAAGGGCCATGAACACGCCGATGTATCCGGCGCTGCCCACGCTGATCGCCGCCGCGGAGACGATGGCAATGGCCGCCACCAACAGCCCGACGCCGAGCGCCAGCGCCGGCGAGCGGAACCCAGCCCGCACGTAGGCCGCTTCGCCGGCTGCCACTGGCATGCGGCTCGCAAGTTCCGCGAACGACGCGCCGGTGATCATCATCAATGCGGCGGCGACGATGAATGCGAGCGGCGCCGTATAGCCGGCCCGCGCCGCGGCAGCCCCGATCAGCACGTAGATGCCGGCGCCGACCGTCACGCCGACTCCGTAGAGAACGGCGTAGGTAAGGGTGAGCGTGCGGGCGAGCCCGACCCGAGCCGGTCGCGGTCCGAACCCTTGCCTGCCGGCCGCAGCCTGAGTCGAGGGGTCCATGTGCCACGTTTAAGATCGTTGCCGCGTTGCCCGATTGATTTCGATCAGCTCGCGCTTTGCTGCTCGTGCGAGGACGGCAGCGCCTTCAAGCGCCCGCAGTGCACAAAGACCGCTCACTTCACCCGTTTCCACGTCACCGTCTTGCAGAACACGACCGCGGTGCAGCCTTGGAGGTCGAGCGCATCCTTGCTCTTGACGGTGAGCGTGCCGGTGTAGGTGGCGCCGTCGGCCCGGTTGTAGAGGCTGCCCTGCCACTGGCCGGGCCCCGTCTTCTTGGCTCCGCTCATGATCACGAGGCCGATGATCGGTCGCTTTCTCAGCGCCTCGTTCGGATTTTTGTCGTCGGTCTTCTGACCGTCGACCACCTTGACGATCCTGGCGCACAGGCCATCGCCGCACTTGTAGATCTCGACGTGGCTCTTGTTCTCCGGATGCTCCCACACGCCGAACGCATCCTCCGCCGTCTGCGCCGCCGCTGCGGTCAAGCCGACGAGGGCGGTAGTCACGATGCCGCCTGCTATGCTGCGCATGGGGCTCTCCTTTCGGGTTTGCTTCGCCGAAACACTTGGTCGCACGTTAGCGCAGCCCTCGCCACCATGCACCCGATCCTCGCTCGCCGGCCGGCAGCCAGTCGGCGAAGATTTTTGCGCACGCCAGTTTGCCCTTGTTGTGCCGGCCCGCGCATGACAACCTTTCCACCCTGAGTTCCACTGCCGGATGGCCTGCGCCCTTTGGATGAGAGCGAGTTCGTCGGCTACACAGTGACCTACGGCCGGGGCGAGACCCAGTTTCCGGTCTACGTGGTTGGGTTCGTAGCGGCGCTATTGATTGGCGGATCCATTGCCAGCGGCAGCACCCTCATGTTCGCCCTGGGTGTGGCCGCCGCGGGCGTCGCCTACTTCAATCTGCCGCTGCTCGACACTCAGCGCCCGCGGCTCGGCGCCAACCAGTACGGCATTTTCATTGAGGCGTTCGGGTTGGTCCGTTGGCGGGCCGTCAAATCCATCGAGCTCGCCACCATCGCCACCCGCGCCTCGACCGTCCATGAGCTCATCATCGCGCTCAATCAGCCCCTATCCAGCGCCCTGGTCTCCGACTGGCGCAACGTCCCCCTCTGGCGTCGCGCCATGCGACTGCCGTGGTCGATGACCCGCGACAACGTTGTGGTTGTGAGGCTGGACCCGCTCGACCGCGATCCGGGCGATATTCACCGCAACATCGAGCGGATGTGGCGCTACTACCGCAGCTAGAGTTCGGGCGAGACAACACGATCGGTCCGGATCCGGGAACAGGCCCACCTTGGAAGTCCGCCTTTCGATAAGTGCGCATGGCCCGGCAGCCGTCGCGGGTCCGGGTCCTCCTAGCGGATATCGCAGCGCAGCAGGAGCATGAACATGTCGTTCGGGACGAGGCCCGAGCCCGTCTCCTTTACAAATGCGGTCTGCAGCTCGTAGGCCTCCCGCTCACGCATGGCGAGGCATTCGAAGCTGCGGCCGCTCTCGTCCTGCAGGTGATGCACGAGTTCGTGCAGCAGCATGTAGTCGTCCCGCCCGAGGGTGAAAGTATCGGGCAGATAGATCGTGCCCTTAGTCTGCGCCGCCCGCACCGAACTGGTGCTGACGTTGTAGCCGAGGGAGATATTGGAGAAGCCGTGCCGGATGATCTCCGGCGACAGGAACACAAACTCGGGGTGGCGCTGAACCGTCGACGGATAGCTCGAACGGGTCGCGATCCATTGCACCAGTTCGTCCACCCGCTGGCGCAGGGCATCCTGTTGAACCGGCGCCTGCGCCAATGCCGCCGACGCCGCCAGCGGCAACAGCCCCGCCAACGCCTGCCACGCGCGCCATCCTCGCATATTGCCTGTCTCCACCGCTGCGCCGGACATCGATCCTAGCAAGTCCCGGCGCGGATGAAACACTGTGAATGGGGCGCGAGTTCCGCAATTCACAGCTCCGCGTCGAGCGCCTCGCGCACCGAAAGCAGGTCGCGCCAGGCGAGCCGCTTGTGGGCCGGTGTGCGAAGCAGGTAGGCAGGATGCAGGGTGGCAATGGCCTTGACGCTCCGCGACCCGATCTCGACCTGACGCCAGCGCCCCCTGAGCCGCATGATGCCGTCGGTGACCTCGAGCACGTGCTTGGCTGCGGCGCCGCCGAGCAGCACGATGAACTCTGGTCCGACCAGCTCGATCTGGCGCTCCAGAAACGGACGGCACACCAGTGCCTCCTGCGGCGTCGGCGTGCGGTTGCCGGGCGGGCGCCAATACACGATGTTGGTGATGTGCACGTCGGTCTCGCCGAGCCCGATCGCGGCCAGCATCTTGTCGAGGAGCTGCCCGGCCCGGCCGACGAAAGGCCGGCCCTCGAGGTCCTCCTCCCGACCCGGCGCCTCCCCGATAAGCATCAGCCGCGCTTTCTGCGCACCGCGGAAGAAGCAGAGGTTTTTTGCCGTCGCCTTGAGCGCGCAGCCCTCGTAGCGCGCGAGCGCTGCGCCGAGCGCCTCAAGGCTCTCGGCCGACCGGGCGGCGAGGCGTGCCTGCGACAGTGCCGCATCGGGCGAGGCGGTAGGAAACCGGCGCACGGGTCTTGGCAGACCCGGCTCGGCTTTCGCCACATCGCCCGTCGGCACCTGCTGGGGCCTATACCGGAATGAGAAATCGGCCCCCGGCGCTCGCTCGCCGCGCGCCAGCCAGTCCGTCGCCGCCTCCCCGACCGCCTCATCGACGCCGACGCTGCGGTACCAATCGAGCAGGCCGACGAGGTTGGCCTGACCGGGTGTCTCACTCATGCCGCGCATTGTAACGGCGTTGCGCTCAATTTCCAGTCTCGGCGTCGCTCGCGCACAGGGGCCTTCCACTGCCGCTTGACCCTTAAGACGAACTCGGGCTGGTAATCGCCTCAGCGATGAAGTGCCGCGAGAGGGCCGATGGTTGACGATGGCCGACTACCTCCACGGGAAGTGATGGAGTGTGACGTGGTGATCGTCGGGGCCGGGCCCTCCGGTCTCGCGGCGGCCATCCGCCTGAAGCAGCTGGCGGCCGGGCAGGGCCGCGATCTGTCCGTCGCCGTGCTGGAGAAGGGCTCCGAGGTCGGCGCTCATATTTTGTCGGGAGCGGTGATCGATCCCATCGGCCTCGATCGCCTGATCCCCGACTGGCGTGCCAGGCGGGCCCCGATCGAGACGCCTGTCACCGAGGACCGCTTCCTGGTGCTTGGGCCCGCCGGCGACATGAGGCTCCCGAATTTTCTGATGCCGCCCCTTATGAGCAACCGCGGCAATTGGATCGCAAGCCTCGGCGACATCGTGCGCTGGCTTGGTGAGCAGGCGGCCGCCCTGGGCGTCGACATCTACCCCGGCTTTGCCGCCGTGGAGGTTCTCTACGGCGAGAACGGTGCCGTCGTCGGGGTGGCCACCGACGACAAGGGCATCGGCCGGGACGGCCGGCCGAAGGATACCTTCCAGCGCGGCATCGAGTTGCGCGCCAAATACACGCTGATCGCGGAAGGCGCGCGCGGCTCGCTGGCCAAGGGGCTCATCCAGCGCCTCGGGCTGGACAAGGGCCGTGAGCCGCAGAAGTTCGGCATCGGCCTCAAGGAGCTGTGGGAGGTAGCGCCCGATCGCCACCGGCCCGGGCTCGTCCAGCACACCTTCGGCTGGCCGCTCGACAACGCCACGGGCGGCGGCTCGTTCATGTACCACTACGGGAAGAACCTGGTGTCGGTCGGCTTCGTCGTGCACTTGAACTACACCAACCCCTACCTTGCGCCGTTCGAGGAGTTCCAGCGCTTCAAGACACACCCTGCCATCCGCGACACCTTCGCCGGCGGTCGGCGCATCGCCTATGGCGCGCGCGCTCTCACCGAGGGCGGCTGGCAGTCGATCCCGGAGCTCGTATTCCCCGGCGGCGCGCTCATCGGCTGCGCAGCGGGCTTCATGAACGTTCCGCGCATCAAGGGCAGCCACAACGCCATCCTGTCCGGTATCCACGCCGCCGAGGCAGCTTATGCGGCACTCCGCGCCGGCCGCGCTCACGACCGGCTCGCGGCCTACGTGGAGGCGGTGCGCAACGGCCCCATCGCGCGCGACCTCAAGCCCGTGCGCAACGTAAAGCCTCTGTGGTCACGTCTGGGAACGCTGGCCGGCGTCGTCTTCGGCGGCCTCGACATGTGGCTCAACACCATCATTCCGGGGGTCGGGCTGGGCTTCACCTTGAGACACGGCAAAGCCGACCACGAAGCCCTCAAGCTCGCCCGTCAGGCGCGGCCGATCAGCTATCCCAAGCCCGACGGTGTGCTCACCTTCGACCGGCTGACCAGCGTGGCCTTCTCCGGCACCAACCACGAGGAGGACCAGCCGGTCCACTTGCGGCTCGCCGACCCTTCGATCCCCATCGACGTCAACCTGCCCCGCTATGCCGAGCCCGCCGTGCGCTATTGCCCGGCCGGGGTGTACGAGGTGGTCGAGGAAGAGGGCGGCCCGCGCTTTCAGATCAACGCGCAGAACTGCGTGCACTGCAAGACGTGCGACATCAAGGACCCCAGTCAGAACATCACCTGGGTTTGCCCGGAGGGCGGCGGCGGTCCTAACTACTCGGGCATGTGAAAACGCGGGGACGACCGCGCAGGTTTGAGCCTGCCGGTCAGCGCGCCAACTTTGTGAGCAATCATTGATTTCCGGTTTTGCAACACAAATTGATGTTTATCATCCGCCGCCGAAGGCGAGAGTCGCCAACGGGCACCGGTTCTTGCTAGCCTCGCTCACCGAGCACGATTCATCATGACGTTTCTCATGACACGAGGTTCGACGCGGTCCTTCCTCAACGGCATGCGCAAGGTCGCCTGGACGGCTGGCGTGCTGCTGCTGTTGGCAACGCTCCCGACCGTCCCGGTGCTGGCGAGCGGCAACGAGCGGGTCGAGCCGACGCACACCTTGCTCGGCAGCTACCTGGCAGGGCGTTTCGCGCGCAGTGCCTATGATACCGCTGCGGCGGTCGAGTTTTACCGCCAGGCGATGGCGCGCGATCCCGACAGCGACAGCATTGTCGAGCAGGCCTTCCTGATGGAAGCCATCGAGGGCAACTTCGAGCATGCCACCGAGCTTGCCCGCAAAGTCGGCCCCGGCAAGGGCAGCTACCGGCTGGCGCAGACCTGGCTCGGGGTAGCCGAATACAAGGCCGGCGACCTCGATGCGGCCGAACGGCATTTTTCGGCCATTGCCAGCGGCACTGTCGGCGAGTTGACCAGCATCCTGGCCCGGGCCTGGATCAGGCTGGCGAAGGACGACGCCAAGGGAGCGCTGGCGCTGCTCGACCGGGGACCCCAGGCGCAGTCGGTTCAGGCCTATCTGCGTTACCACCGTGCGCTGATCGCCGATCTCTCTGGCCGGCGTACCGAGGCCCGTCAGGCCTATGAGCGCACGTTCAAGAGCGACGCGCGCACGCCCCGTCTGGCATTGGCCTACGCTCGGCACGCCTCCCACGCAGGCGACATCAAGCTTGCCCGCAGCATACTTGCCGAGCACTTGGACAAGGTGGGCGGGGAGGGCCACCCGGCCCTGCGTCAGCTGCGCGATGACATTCACGCCGGGGCTAACAACCTGCCGTTGCTGATCGAGGATCCGGCGGACGGCTTTGCCGAAGTCTTCTTTGGCCTGGGCGAGGCGCTGGCAAGTGACGGCGGCGTGAGCTTGGCCGCCGCCTACCTGCAGATGTCGCTCTACGTCAACCCGAACTCCCCGTTTGCGCTGACCGCGCTCGGCGGCGTGTTCGAAGCCATGCGGCGCCCGGCCGAAGCCAACGAAATCTACGATCGCGTGCCCCCCGACTCGCCCTTGCGCATGATCACCGTCATCCGCAAGGGCATCAACCTCAACCTGCTGAATGAGGTCGATGCGGCCAAGACGCTGCTCGAGGCTCACGCCAAGGCCCACCCCACCGAGCTCACTCCTCTCGACACGCTGGGTAGCATCATGCGCTCACACAAGCGTTACGCCGAGGCGGTCGAGTATTATTCGCGGGCCATTGCCCTCATCAAGACGCCGCAGGAGCGTCACTGGCACTATTGGTACGCGCGCGGCACCTGCTATGAGCGCATGAAGCGTTGGCCGCAGGCCGAAGCCGATTTGAAGCGCGCTCTCCAACTCTCTCCCGATGAGCCGCTCATCCTCAACTACCTCGGATATTCCTGGATCGACCAGAACCGCAACCTGAAGCAGGGACTGGCCATGATTCAGAAGGCTGTCGCCAAGCGCCAGAACGATGGCTTCATCGTCGACAGTCTCGGCTGGGCCTACTACCGGCTCGGCAACTACAAGGAGGCGGTCAAGCATCTGGAGCGCGCCGTCGAGCTAAAGCCCGAGGATCCGACTCTCAACGACCACCTTGGGGATGCTCTTTGGCGCGTCGGCCGCAAGCGGGAGGCCCGCTTCCAGTGGGATCAGGCGCTCACCCTGAAACCGGAACCCGAGGAGGCCGAGAAGATCGCCGAGAAGCTGCTCAAGGGACTGGTCGACGAACCGGCCAATGGGTCGGTCAAGAAGTCCAAGGAGCAGAGCCGCAGCGCGGTCCAGCGAAAGCGTGTCGAGAGTAAGCTCCAAGGGCCGCTGCAGTGATGAGGCGCCGGCGTCGCCTCGGCGGCGGCATCGCGACATGAGGATCACCGAGACTGCGCCCGCCAAGGTCAACCTGACCTTGCGCATCCTCGGTCGCCGCGCGGACGGTTACCATGAGCTCGCAAGCCTCATCGCCTTTGCTGGCGACGTCGCCGATATGGTGACGCTCGATGTTGCAGAGCCGCCGGCGGTGGAGGTAACGGGACCGTTCGCGGCGGCAATCGAGGGCGACAACCTGCTTGCCACCGCGCTCGCCCGCTTGAGCCGCCTCGAGCCGCACCTTCGTCTGGGGCGGGTCGCCCTCTGCAAGCTGCTCCCCGTAAGCGCCGGGCTCGGTGGCGGCTCGGCCGATGCCGCCGCGCTCCTGCGCTGCGTGCGCCGCGCCAATCCGGGCCTTGCTCATCGCATCGACTGGCCCGCTGTCGCCGCCGACCTCGGCGCCGACGTGCCGGTGTGTCTTGAAGGCCGCACGGCGCTCGCCCGCGGCATCGGCCAATGCCTCGAACCGGTCGCCGGCCTGCCCCCTCTCGCCGTCGCCCTCCTCAACCCGGGCGTGCCACTGCCGACCCGCGCCGTGTTCGAGGTCCTCGATGCCGGACCGGTCCGCCGCGAGCCGCGCCCGACCTGGCGGCCGCCTTCCCCTGCGCTGCTTTTGGACTATCTCCGACGCAACGGCAACGACCTCGAAGCTGCGGCCATCCGCTTGCTGCCTGTTGTCGCCGACGTGCTTGCGGCTCTTCGCGCGACGCGCCAATGCCTGCTTGCGCGCATGAGCGGCAGCGGCCCGACCTGCTTTGGCATCTACCCGGATGGCGCGGCGGCGGCCGAAGCTGCCCGCACCCTTGCCGCCGCCAATCCCGCCTGGTGGGTACGCACCGCGACGCTCGGCTGACCCGAGCCAGCGCGCCGCAAGGCACGCCTCAGTTCGCGCGGGCAACGCAAAAGGTGACGAGGTCGAGCATCGCCTGCTTTGGCGCACTGTCGCGGAACGGCGCGAGAGCTTCGCGTGCCGTTGCCCCGTAGCGACGCGCCTGCTCGAGCGTGGCCTCGATGGCCTTGTGCTTGCGCATCAGGGCGATCGCCGTGGTGAGATCGTCCTCCCGCACCTCGCCTTCCGAGATCGTGCGCTTCCAGAACTTGCGCTCATGCTCGCTGCCGCGCCGGTAGGACAGAATGACGGGTAGTGTGACCTTGCCTTCGCGGAAGTCGTCGCCCACCGATTTGCCGAGCCGGGCGCTGTCGCCGCTGTAGTCGAGGGCATCGTCGACGAGCTGGAACGCGATGCCGAGCGCCTTGCCGTAGGCGCCGAGTGCCGCCTGCTCCTCGGCCGGCCGGCTGGCGATTGCCGCGCCCACCTCGCACGCGGCCGCAAACAGCGCGGCGGTCTTGGCTTCGATGATGGTGAGGTACTCATCTTCCGTGGTGGCGAGGTTCTTGGCGGCCACCAGTTGCATCACCTCACCCTCCGCGATCACCGCGGATGCGTTGGAAAGGATCTTGAGTGCGGGAAGCGAGCCGACCTCCACCATCATCCGGAACGCCTGCCCGAGCAGGAAGTCACCGACCAGCACGCTGGCCTGGTTGCCCCACACAAGCCGCGCCGCCTCCTTGCCGCGCCGAAACCGGCTCTCATCGACCACATCGTCGTGAAGCAACGTGGCGGTGTGCATGAACTCCACGGATGCCGCGAGCCGGATGTGGCCGGTGCCGCGATAGCCGCTGAGCTTGGCTGCCGCGATGGTGAGCATCGGCCGCAGCCGCTTGCCGCCGGAATCGATCAGATGATGAGCCAGCCGCGGAATGAGGTCGACATCGGATACCGCCTTATCGAGGATGATGCGGTTTACCTCATCCATGTCGTCGGCGACGAGAGCCAGCAGCGGGGCCAGTGACAATTTCGCATCCTCGCGCGGCTGTTCGAGCTGGAGCACCACTGCCACTGCGGCTGTTCCTCGACCGGTTTCGGGTTCATCATGATATATTGAAACCGCGCCAGGCGCTATTCACGGCACTTTGCCGCATGCCGCATGTGTGCGATCTGATCGCGCCATGCGTGAGATCATGCGGACCAACGATGTCGTCGTGCTGAGCCTCGTCGAGGCCCTGCTCGACGACGCCGGTTTCGAGCCGCTGATCGCCGACGCGAACATGAGCGTGCTGGAAGGCTCGGTCGGCGTTTTCCCACGCCGGGTCCTCGTGCCCGAGGAGTACTGGCACCAGGCACGGTCCGTGCTGGTGGAAGCAGGCCTCAAGTCCTGGATCATCGGCGATGACGAGAGCTGACCCTGTGGCGCAAGCCGATGTCACGGACGATGCGTTCCTCGGCGGCCGCCTGCGCCTTTTGCAACCCAAGGCCGGCTACCGCGCCGGGCTCGATGCCATGCTGCTCGCCGCCGCCGTTCCCGCTGCGGGGCCAGTCCGCGTGCGAGTGCTCGACGCCGGCGCCGGCGTCGGTGCGGCCGGCCTCGCCCTCGCCGCTCGCGTGCCGGGCGCCGAGGTGGTGCTGGTCGAATTCCACGCTGACCTTGTCGAGCTTGCCCGCAAGAACGTTGCCCGCAACGGCCTTTCATCCCGTGTTCGCGTGATTGCCGCCGACCTCTTTGCTCCCGCCGCGGACCTCGCCTCGCAAGGACTTGAAGCGCGTTCCTTCGACTGTGTGCTGGCCAACCCTCCCTATCTGGAAGAGGGGCGCGCCAGCTCACCCGCCGATCGGGCCAAGGCCGGCGCATACGTCATGGCGGCAGGCGGCCTCGAGCGCTGGGCGCGCTTCCTTGCCCGCATGGCGGCCCCCGAAGGAGCGGTGACGTTGATCCACCGGGCCGATGCCCTGGGGGACGTGCTCCTCGCGCTTGGCCGCCGCTTCGGTGACCTCAGCGTGCTGCCGATCCACCCGCGTGCCGGCGACCCGGCCCGGCGCATCCTCGTCGGCGGCCGCAAGGGCAGCCGCGCGCCCCTGCGCCTCCTTTCCGGCCTCGTGCTGCATGGCGCAGGCCATGGCTTCCTTCCCGACATCGACGCCGTGCTCCGGGACGGCGCGCCGCTTACGCATTGCGTCAGGGGCTGGCGGTGACCGCCCTCCTCAACTATGTGTTGCGCTGGCGAAACGCATCGGTTCCGGAGCGCGTCGCCCGCATCAGCAAAGGGCAATTCTCAAGATGTGGCCATTCT
This sequence comes from Hyphomicrobiaceae bacterium, assembly GCA_035574175.1. Classification (GTDB taxonomy): domain Bacteria; phylum Pseudomonadota; class Alphaproteobacteria; order Rhizobiales; family Hyphomicrobiaceae; genus DATLZB01. The sequence goes on along the minus strand of DATLZB010000109.1, from coordinate 43,527 downwards.
CCCGCCACCCGGTCGTACCGGTGCTCCGCTTTTCCGGGCCGATCGGTCTTGCCACCCCTCTGCGTCCGGGACTGACCCTTTCTTCCGCGGCGCAGGCCATGGAGCGCGCGTTTTCCGCCTCGCGCCTTCCCACCGTCGCGGTTGCCGTCAATTCGCCCGGCGGCTCCGCCGTGCAGTCGAGCCTGCTCTTCAAGCGCCTGCGCCAGCTCGCCGAGGAGAAGAACAAGCGCATCATCGTGTTCTGTGAGGACGTGGCCGCTTCCGGCGGCTACTACCTGGCGCTGGCCGGCGATGAGATTTACGCCGACGCCGCCTCCATTGTCGGCTCGATCGGCGTCATTTCGGCGAGTTTTGGCCTGCACAAGGCGATCGACCGTCTGGGCATCGAGCGGCGCGTCTACACCGCCGGCGACCACAAGGGCGCGCTCGATCCCTTCCTTCCCGAGCGACCGGAGGAGATCGAGCGGCTTAAAGCCATCCAGCGTGATGTGCACGACGTGTTTATCGGCATCGTCAAGGATCGCCGCGCCGGCCGGCTCAAGGCGCCCGATGCCGAATTGTTCTCGGGAGCCTTCTGGTCGGCGGCCAAGGCCCTCGACTTGGGGCTGATCGACGGCGTCGCCGACGTCAGATCCAAGATGCGTGAGCTGCACGGGCCGAAGGTGGTTTTGCGGGCCATTCCCATCGCAAGCGCGGGCTGGCTGGCGCGCCTGCGCCGTCTGCCGAGTATTGGCCATGGTCCGCCGGCGGAAGGGATCGCCCTTGCCCTGGCCGATGATCTGGTTTCGGCCCTCGAGGCGCGCGCCTTGTGGGCACGCTACGGTTTGTGAGTCGCTCCGGAGGCGATCGATGCCACAGCTTCTCCTTCTTGGCCTGATGGGAGCCGGGCTCTACCTCGGATATCGCTGGCTCGCACGGGAATGGGAGCGGTCGCTGGCCGCTGACCGCGAGCGGTTTAGGCAAAGCTCCCGCGGCCCGCGCGATCTGGGCCCGCTCGAGTGGGACGAGGACGCACGCGTCTATCGGCCGGCCAAGCGCTGAGCGCCGGCATGAAAGCGCAATCCCTGATGACGCAAGGCCTGATTTGCGTATAGTGCGCGGCCGATCCCTCAACCCAGTGCCGCTCGATGCAAAAGAAGACCGCCAAGCCTCGCGTGAGTGCTGTCGCCGCGGGCCTGCGGCCGACCCAATCCTTCCAGGATCTGATTCTGACCCTCGAGCGGTTCTGGGGTGAGCAGGGCTGCGTCATCCTCCAGCCCTACGACATGGAGGTGGGCGCCGGCACCTTCCATCCGGCGACCACACTGAGAGCGCTCGGACCCAAGCCCTGGAATGCGGTCTACGTGCAGCCCTCGCGCCGGCCCAAGGACGGCCGCTACGGCGAGAACCCCAATCGCCTGCAGCACTACTACCAGCTCCAGGTGATCATGAAGCCCTCGCCGCCTGACATTCTCGACGTCTACCTCGCAAGCCTCGATGCCATCGGCATCGATACCTCTCTGAACGATATCCGCTTCGTCGAGGACGACTGGGAGAGTCCCACGCTGGGGGCGTGGGGACTGGGTTGGGAGGTGTGGTGCAACGGCATGGAGGTGACGCAGTTCACCTATTTCCAGCAGGTGGGCGGCTTCGACTGCAATCCGGTTTCCGCCGAGATCACCTACGGGCTGGAACGGCTCGCCATGTACGTGCAGGGCGTGAGCCGCGTGTTCGATCTGAATTTCAACGGCCGCCAGGATGACAGGAGGCTTACCTACGGCGACGTGTTCCTGCAGGCCGAGCAGGAATACTCCCGCTATAATTTCGAGTTCGCCGACACCGACTTGCTGTTCGCCCACTTCCGCGACGCGGAGCAGGAGTGCAAGGCACTGTTGGAGAAGGGCCGTGCCGGCGAGCGGCACCTGCTGGCGCTGCCGGCCTATGACCAGTGCATCAAGGCTTCCCACATCTTCAACCTCTTGGATGCGCGGGGCGTGATCTCGGTGACCGAGCGACAGAGCTACATCCTGCGCGTGCGCGAGCTGGCCAAGGCCTGCTGCGCGGCTTGGCTTGCCACCGAAGGAGGCCGCGCCTGATGTTGGCAGTGTGTGCGCCCCCTGTGCGGCTGGGTTCCCGGCTAACGTCGCTTCAACCGGCCGCGCGGCGGGATGTTCCCGGGCTCGATCTTGCCGCACTCGGCAAGATCCCGGATGGCCGCCGGCGCGGCTTCCGCGAACGCGGCTGGAGAGGGCGTGTTCGGATTGTCTGGCAGGCCTGCTCGGCAGGCTTGGCAAAGAGGACATGCCATGGCTGAGCTGCTGCTCGAGCTGTTCTCTGAAGAGATCCCGGCACGCATGCAGGCCCGCGCGGCCGAAGACTTGAAGCGGCTCATCGTCGACGGACTGAAGGCACAGGGCCTCGCAGTCGGCGAGGCCCATGCCTTCTCCACGCCGCGCCGGCTCGCCCTGGTGATCGACGGCGTGCCGGACAAATCGCCCGCCATGTCCGAGGAGCGCAAGGGTCCGCGCGTCGGCGCTCCCGAAGCCGCGATCCAGGGCTTCCTGAAAGGCGCGGGGCTCAAGTCGATCGGCGAGGCCACCGTCGTTCCCGACCCGAAGAAGGGCGACTATTACGTCGCGAAAATCGACAAGCCCGGCCGCAGGGCGGCGGAGATCATCGCCGCCGTCGTGCCAGAGGTGCTCGCCAGATTCCCGTGGCCGAAATCGATGCGCTGGGCGAGCCACAGCTTCACCTGGGTGCGCCCGCTGCACTCGATCGTCTGCCTGCTCGACGGCAAGGTCGTGCCGTTCGAGGTCGCCGGCATCAAGAGCGGCAACACCACGCGCGGCCACCGCTTCGACGGCAATGAGCCGTTCGACGTGTCGGGCTTCGCCGACTACGGCAAGAAGCTCAGGGCACGGAAGGTGCTGCTGCCGGCCTCCGAACGGGCCGAGATGATCCGCGAGCAGGCGCTGGCGCTGGCCGGCAAGCACAAGCTCGAGCTGGTCGCCGACGAGGCCCTGCTCGCCGAGAACGCGGGCTTGACCGAGTGGCCGACCGTGCTGATGGGCCACTTTGACGAGGACTACCTGAAGGTGCCTGCCGAGTGTCTCATCACCGCCATGAAGAACCACCAGAAGTGCTTCTCGCTGCGCCACCCGCGCACGGCAAAGCTTGCCAACCGCTTCCTGCTCGTCTCCAACCTGTCGCCTCCTGACGGCGGCGCACGGATCGTCGCCGGCAACGAGAAGGTGATCGACGCCCGCCTCGCCGACGCCCGCTTTTTCTGGGAACAGGATCTGAAGCGTCCGCTCGATGAAATGGCCTCCGCCCTCGACGGCATCACCTTTCACGAGAAACTCGGCACCCAGAAGGAGCGCGTTGAGCGCATTGCCGAGCTCGCCTTTCAGATTGCGGGCGCCGTCGACGCCGATCCGGCCGACGCGCGGCGTGCCGCCCAGCTCTGCAAGGCCGATCTCGTCTCCGGCATGGTCGGCGAGTTCCCCGAGCTGCAGGGAACGATGGGCCGCTACTACGCGCAAGCCGCCGGCACCAAGCCCGAGATCGCCCGCGCCATCGAGCTGCACTACAAGCCGCGTGGGCCCAACGATACCGTGCCGCTCGCCTCCGAGGGCGACGCGGTGGCGATCGCGGTGGCGCTCGCCGACAAGCTCGACACGCTGGTGGGCTTCTGGGCCATCGGCGAGAAGCCGACCGGCTCGGGCGATCCCTATCAGCTTCGGCGGGCGGCGCTCGGCGTCATCCGCATCGTTCTGGAGAATGATCTGCGGTTGCCGCTAGTACCCACTATGCAAGCACACCTGATGCGGCTCGAGCATTCGCTCGAGGGAACCGACCGCGAACTCGAGGCGGATACGTCCGACCGGAGGTTCAACAGCCTGATCGTCTACGGACGCGTGCTCGACCTCCTTTCCTTCTTCGCCGACCGCCTCAAGGTGCATCTGCGCGAGAAGGGGGCGCGCCACGACCTCATCGACGCGGTGTTCTCGCTGGGCGGCCAGGACGACCTGGCACTGATCGTCAAGCGCGTGGAAGCGCTTTCCGAGTTCCTGAAGACCGACGACGGCGCCAGCCTGCTGATCGGGGTCAAGCGCGCCGTCAACATCATTCGCGACGAGGAGAAGAGGGATAAGCGAAGCTATGCCGGCGAGGCCGACCCCGGGCTGCTCGAGGCGCCGGAGGAGCTGGCGCTCGATGCGGCCATCGAGAAGGTCAAGGAGGACACCCGCAAGGCGATCGAGGTGGAGAACTTCGCCGGTGCCATGCGGGCGCTGGCCGAGCTGCGCCGTCCCGTCGATGCCTTTTTTGACAAGGTGACGGTGAACACGGACAATGCGAAGCTGCGCGTGAACCGCCTGCATCTCTTGTCCGAGATCCGCGCCGCCACCTTGAACGTCGCCGACTTCTCCAGGATCGCCGGCTGACGCCCACACGGTCGGCCTCTGGACCCGTTACTTCCCGAGCACCTTCGGCCAGTTGGCATCGCCCTTCTTGATGTTGCCGGGGATGTCCTTCTCCCAGTCCCGCTTCACCGACAGGTTGTAGTTGAGATAGAGCTTGCCATCGACCACAGTCCAGGCGTTGGGATCGCCCTTGGCCGTATAGCCGCGCGATACGGCCCATGCGCAATAGCCGCCGTACTGGGGCGCGAACTTGGCGGGGTCCGCCTTGAATGCCTCGCGGTTGGCCTCGCTGGCGAAGCGCCACGTGACGCCCTCGTGCTCGAGCGTCAGCTGTTCTCGCCCTTTGACCGGTTTGCCCTCCGTGAAGTAGGCGACCGGATCGTAGCCGCCCACCGCCACGCCGGTGACCAGGCCTGTATAGATCGGCGGCTCGGCCGCCAGTGTCGGGCGAAGCGTTGCGGCGGCGGCAAGGGCTGCGGCCGCCAACGCCGCGAGGCCGAGCAGAGTGCGAGACAGCATGGCGCATCCTCCAGCGGGCGGGTTCCAGCAGGATATGGTGCAATAAGCGTTCACGGGCGAGGCAAATGCCGGTGATCATCGGTCGCGGACGGTGCGTGAATCGGTGAAGATTGCCATGTTTACCGGTCACCTTTTTGTGTACGGCACGCTGATGTCGGTTGCCTCCGGACCGCTCGGTTGCGCCCAGCGCCGGCGCCTCCAGCGTGAGGCCAAGAGCCTGGGCCGTGCCACCACCCCCGGCCGTCTTTACGACCTCGGCCGCTACCCGGGTCTGCTGGCGAGCGCAAGCGCCGCCCACCTTGTCCACGGTGAGGTTTTCGCGCTGCGCAATCCTGCCGCCACGCTGCGTTGGCTCGATCGCTACGAGGGTATCGCCCGGGGCGAGCAGAATAGGGGCGAATACCGCCGCGCCACCCGGCCCGTTCGCCTCGCCGATGGCCGCAAGCTAACCGCTTGGGTCTACCTCTATGCCCGCCGTCCGAACGCGGCACGGCTGCTCAACAACGGCCGCTGGCTGACCGAGTGACGCAGACCCGGGCCTACGTGCGACCGCATGCTCCAATGTAGGTTGTCGTTTACAGTAGATTACACGTTAAGGTTGTGGTAACTATTGCGGCGCGTCAGAATTTCGATCGGCGAGGGTTTGAGCACGACCATGCCCGAGTACCTGTTTGTGTATGGCACGCTGATGTCGACGGCCGCTCATCCCATGGGCGCCCGGCTGGCGAAAGAAGCCGTCAATCTCGGACCGGCGACCATTGCCGGCCGGCTCTACGATTTCGGCAAGTGGCCGGGCTTGCGTGACTGCCACGACACCCGCTCGATCGTTCACGGCGAGGTTTACGCTCTGAACGACGCCACCCGTTCGCTCGATTGGCTCGATGCCTACGAAGGCATCCACCCAGCCGCACCGACCCTGACCGAGTACGTGCGCGCCCGCCGCACGGTTCAGCTGTGCGACGGGCGCGAGCTGACCGCCTGGGTTTATCTCTACCAATGGGACGTGCGCGCCGGGCGCCCGCTGCCCGAAGGACGCTGGCGGCCGGCACCAACAGCCGTCCGCTCGAGCCCTGCATCCGAGCCCGCCCTGCATCGCGCCGCCGTCTAACTTAAAGCGGAGGACTGGGCGAGCAGCTTGTCCTCGGCCAGGCGCACGCGGCGCAGCAGCTCGGCCTCATCGGACTCGCGGCCGCTGGGCGGCATGCCCTCGGCCGTGGCATCGAGCCTGAGCGCGATGCTTTTCGCCCACTGCTCGAGCGCAGCGAGTTTCTGCCCCCGGGTGAGGGCCACCTCCTCGAGGAGCTGTTCCGGGCCATCGAACACGGCCTCCGGATTGTACCGCGCCTGCTGCGTGTTGATGCGGCTGATTACCGACATGGGCAGGACCTCGCTCGCGACCTCTCCGGCCCGCTCGCCTCAGCCGCCGGAAACGCTCCGTATTTAGGCGCCGTAGTACTGGCGATACCAATCGACGAACGCCTTGACCCCTTCTGAGATGGGCGTTGCCGGCCTGAAGCCGATGAGCCGCTCCAGGATCTCCGCACTCGCGCTCGTGCGCTCGATATCGCCGGCCTGCATCTCCATGTAGTTGCGCAGGCTCGCTCTTCCAACGGCCCGTTCCACCGCTTCGATAAAGTCCATGAGACCCACCGGGCGGCCGCCGCCGATGTTCACCAATCGGTAGGCAGCCACCGGCGACAGCGAGGGGTCCTCCTCGGCTCCACCGCGATCGCCGGGAGGAGACGGCGGCAGTTGCGCCAGGCGGTAGATCGCCTCGACCAAGTCGTCGATATAGGTGAAGTCGCGTTCCATCCGGCCGTGGTTGTAGACGTCGATCGGCGTGCCCTCGAGAATCCCCTTGGTGAACTTGAACAGGGCCATGTCCGGCCGCCCCCAGGGCCCATACACGGTGAAGAAGCGGAAGGCCGTGGTGGGCACACCCCACAGATGGCTGTAGCAGTGAGCCATGACCTCGCCCGCCTGCTTGGTAGCAGCGTAGAGCGTGAGCGGATGGGCGACGCGGTCGGTCTCCCGGAACGGCAGCGACGCATTTGCGCCGTAAACGGAGCTCGTCGACGCCACCATCAAGTGCCGCACCGGGCGCTGGCGCACCAGTTCGAGCACATTGAAGGTGCCGACCACGTTGGCATCCACATAGGAGCGCGGGTTCTCCAGACTGTAGCGCACGCCGGCCTGCGCCGCGAGGTGAACGACGACGTCGATGGTCTCCTCCGACCAAATCCGCGCCAGTGCGGCCGCATCCTCGAGCATCGCGCGGTGCCCCTTGAACCCGTTGCGGGCTGCCAGCATGGCGTGGCGCCGTTCCTTGAGCGCCACGTCATAGTAGGGCGTGAAGCCGTCGATGCCGACCACCTCGTGGCCCTCGTCGAGCAGCCGCTTGGCGAGGTGGTAGCCGATGAAGCCGGCGGTGCCGGTCACGAGATAGCGCATCGTCCGATCCGATTGGGTGCTGAGCGCATGCGCGCCCCATTCGGGCCAAAGGCTGATGAAAAACGCGGCCGCTGACAAGCGGCGAAGTCTCGCGGGCAAACCGCACTGACGAAAGCCCCCCGATCGGTGGACCGATCGGGGGGTAGGGGCGGGCGGGCCCCTGCGTTCACCAGACGCGCGCGTTGCAGCGGGGTAGCCAACGCCGCATCGGGCGAACTCCGCGAACCTCCTGGCGCCTGGATCGTCTCCAGCGCAGACCTACCGAGCAGCGTAAAGCCCCCGCGGCGCCTGCCTAGAGACCGGATCCAGGCGTCAAGGCCGCGCCTCTTGGGCGCGGAATGGGCCTGGCTTCGGTCGGGTCCAGCCGAAGCTCCCCCGTGGATTGTCCGACCGGCCAAGCCGTCCGATCCCTCAGCCTACGTCAAATAGATACGGCGTGTAAACCGATATCTCACATCAGCCTACCGCGCTAAGTTGCGGACCGCACGCGGGCCGGAGGGGCGTAGGTCCATCCGAGCACCCGCGTCCTACAAGGGAAGCTTGGCTTGGGCGGCCCCGGTCTTGGCGTCGCGGGTGACGAGCCAAGCGAGTTCGGCCCCGGAAAGCTCATCCCTCCCTCCGGCCGGCGGGGGATCACCAGATAGCGCATCTCCGCCGTCGAATCGTGCACGCGCACCTCGACATCGTTGCCGATCTCGGTACCGACTCGGCGAGCACGGCGCGCCGCTGCCCGAGCTCCTTGCGCCGGTTCTCGTGCGCGCCGACGATCCGCTTGGCGCCGATCAACCTGCGCAGCGCCTCCATCTGCTTCTCCCGGAGGTGACCTCATGCTCACGCGCGTGCGCCTCTCCGGGCCCTGCCGGGAGTCCGCCGATGTCGTGCAGCCCGCGCATGTCATCCAGCTCGGCAAACCTCCAGGGCCGCCCGCTCTTCTCTGACACCGGACAGCGTCGACGTCCAGTCGCGACCCCTGCTCCCGGTGGCGGCAGCGCATCGGCCGCCGCCTTGACACCTCTGTCGTCCTCCGCCACTACCGCCGCAAGGGCTCGGGTTGGGAGGTCGCGCAAGGCATGGGGGCACACCGCGTAACCGTCGACACCGGCGGCACCTTTTCCGATTTCGTGTTCCTTGACGAAGCCAGCGGCAAGATCTCGATCCTAAAGCTCGCTTCCACCCCCGACGATCCATCCCGCGCCATCCTGCATGGCATCGAGCACCTGATCTCGCGCGGCGTGAAGCCGGCCGCCATCGGCCACTTCTGCCACGGCACCACGGTCGGCACCAATGCCCTGCTTGAGGGCAAGGGCGCCCGCACTGGGCTGCTGGTGACCGAAGGCTTCCGCGGCATCTACGAGGTGGCCGAGCAAGCGCGCCCCCACGGCCCCGCCATCTTCGACGTGATGTACGAGAAGCCGCCGCTCATCGTGCCGCAAAGCCGTACCGGCGAGGTGCGCGAGCGCGTGGCCTTCGACGGCGAGGTGCTGCTGCCGCTCGACGAGGCTGCCCTTCGCGAAACGCTCCGCGAGCTTGCTTCCCGCTCGATCGAATCGATGGCCGTGTGCCTGCTCTTCTCCTTCCTGCGCCCCGAGCACGAAAGGCGCGTACGCGATATCGTCGCCGAGGAGATGCCCGGCTGCAACGTGTCGCTGTCCTCGGAGGTCGTGCCGCAGATTCGCGAGTACTACCGGCTGAGCACGACCGTCATCAACGCCTACCTCCAGCCGATCCTCGCCCGCTATATCGAGCGCCTCGGCGAGCGGCTGGCTGCAGCCGGTTTGACCACTCGCCAGAAATACATCATGCAGTCGAACGGTGGCACGGCGACGTTCGAGGCAACCGCAAAGAAGGCCGTGACCACCGTGCTGTCGGGCCCGGCGGGCGGTGTGACCGCGGGCGTGGCGCTTGCCCGCGCCACGGGTATCGCCAACATCATCACCTTCGACATGGGCGGCACCTCCTGTGACGTGGCGCTGATTGCGCAAGGCGAACCCATTGTCGCCAACCTGGGCAAGATCGAGGGCCGCGACCTCGCCGTGCCGATGATGGACATCAATACGGTGAGCGCTGGCGGCGGCACCATCGCGCGCATTGACCGCTTCGGCGCGCTTAAGGTAGGGCCTGAAAGCGCCGGCGCCGTGCCGGGGCCCGCCTGCTACGGCCGCGGCGGCACGTTGCCGACCATCACCGACTGCAACCTGGCGCTGGGCTTCCTGAGCGAGGACGGTTTCCTGGGCGGGCAGATGCGGCTCGACCGCAAGGCAGCGCTCGCCGCCATCGAGACCGCCGTCGCCCGCCCCCTCGGGCTCGACGCTCTGGACGCCGCCGAAGGCATCATCCGCATCATCAACGTCAAGATGGAGGAGGCGATCAAGGCCATCTCCACCATCCGCGGCCACGACCTGCGCGAGTTCATGCTGCTCGCCTTCGGCGGTGCCGGCCCCATCCACGCCGGCGACATCGCCCGCAGCTTGCGGATGGCCGGAGTCATCGTGCCGCTTTATCCCGGCGTGTTCTCTGCCCTCGGCCTCTTGATGTCGGATGTCCGCCACGACTATGTGCGCTCGAAGCTGACGCCGTTCACCGCCGCCACTCCGGCCGGTCTCGATGAAGTGTTCGTCGACCTGGAGCGGCAGGCCGTTGCCGAGCTTAAGGATGAGGGCTTTGCGAAGGACCGTATCCGCCTCGCCCGCGCCCTCGACCTGCGCTATGCCGGCCAGGGCTACGAGTTGACCATTCCCTGCCCACCCTTGCGCAGCGCCGCTGATCTCGATGCCCTTCGCCGCGCCTTCGATGCCGAACACAGGCTTCAGTTCGGCCACGCTGCGCCCGAGGAACTGGTTGAGATCGTCACCTATCGCGTCCGCTCGACGGGTCTCGTCGCGCCGGTCGAGATGGAGCGCTTTGCGCCCGCAGGGATGAAACTCGAGGATGCCGTGCGCGAGCGGCGGCAGGTGCGGTTCGCAGGTCGGCCGATCGAGTGCCCGGTGTATCGCCGCGAGCAGCTCGACGTTGGATTGAGCTTCGCCGGTCCCGCCATCGTCGAGCAGCTCGACTGCACCACCGTCGTCAACCCGGGGCAGGTGGTCTCGGTCGATGCCTTCAAGAATCTCATCATCAGCGAGGCCGAGAGGCAATGACGATCGGCGCCGTCGAGCTCGAGGTGATCCGCGCCAGCCTGAGCGGCATCGTGCGCGAGATGCAGAACTCGCTGTTCCGCACCGGCTTCTCCACCATCATCCGCGAATCCCAGGACGCCTCCTGCGCACTGCTCGACGCCTCCGGCAAGGTGATCGCCCAGCACGTCGTGCTACCATTGCACATCGGCGCTTTTCCGGCCTGCTGCGCCGCGATCCTCAAAATCTATTCAGGTGACATCGCCGAGGGCGACGCCTTCCTCATCAATGACCCCTATCTGGGTGGCAGCCCGCACGCGCCCGACATGGCTGTCTTCACGCCGGTGTTCTACGAAGGCACGCATTTGGGCTTCTGCGCCAGCATCGCGCACAAGGGCGACATCGGCGGCCCGGTGCCGGGAAGTTGCTCCGGCCAGGCGCGAGAGGTATTCAACGAGGGCCTGCAGCTTCCCCCCGTCCGCTACCAGCGCGCCTTCACGCCTATCGGCGACGTTGAGCGCATCATCGCCGCCAACAGCCGCACCCCGGAGCTGGTGCTGGGCGACATCCGCGGTCAGCTCGGCGCTGCGCGCCTAGGCGAGCGGCGCCTGGGCGAGCTGGTTGCCAAGTACGGTGTCGCTAACTTCAAGGCTGCCGCAGACGAACTCCTCGCCACCTCCGAGAGCAAGCTGCGTGCGGCCATCGCCGAATGGCCCGACGGACGCTACCAGTCCGAGCGCTTCATTGACGACGACGGCATCGAGCTGAACAAGCCCGTGCGCGTCCACGTCGTGGTCGACAAGCAGGGCGACCGCATCCGCTTCGACTTTTCGGGCTCGGCAGACCAGACGCGCGGGCCGGCCAACATCCGCCCGCCCCTGGTACAAGCGGCCTGCGCCTACTGCCTGATCTCGCTCGTCGACCCCCACATATTTGTGACGAGCGGCCTGCTCGCGGCCATCGACATCACCACGCGGCGGGGCAGCGTTCTCGATCCCATCTACCCGGCCCCGGTCAACACTTACAATCCGACCGTACACGCTGTCGTCGATGCCATTTTCGACGCTGTCGGCCACCTGGTGCCGGCGCGCACCCGCGCCGACGGTTGCGCCAGCCGCTCCATCATCATCGGCGGGCGCAGCACCTACACCGGCAAGGGCTACGTGCAGTACGAGATCATCGGCGGCGGCGCCGGGGCGCGGGCCGTGAAGGACGGGGCCTCCGGCACCAACGTCAACCAGTCGAACGCCAAGATCGCCCCGGTCGAGATCATCGAAAGCGAGTTCCCGACCCGCGTGCTGCGTTTCGAACTGATCCGAGACTCAGGAGGCCCGGGCACCTTCCGCGGGGGATTAGGCATCCGCCGCGAGTATTTGAACCTCGCCGAGGCGCGCTTCTCGATCCGCTCCGCCAAGCACGTTATTCCGGCCAACGGCGCCAACGGCGGTAAGCCCGGCCGCACCGGCGACATCCGCATCAATCCCGGCACGCCCGACGAGAAGCGCCTGCCGACGCGCTATGCCGATTACCCGCTCAAAGCCGGCGACGTCTTCCGCCTGGAAACACCCGGCGGCGGCGGGTTCGGCGACCCGCTCGAGCGCGAGGCCGAGCGCGTGCTTAACGACGTGCGCGAGGGCTACGTTTCTGCCGAGGCTGCGCGCGATCAGTACGGTGTGATAGTGCGCAACGAGGATGGCCGTTGGCGGCTCGACGAGGCTGCCACCAAAGCCCGCCGCACCGAGCTCCGCCTGGCCGGAATGTCGTCGGAGGCATCATGAGGCTTGCAGGCAAGGCGGCCATCGTCACTGGGGCGGGCCGCAACATCGGTGAAGCAACCGCCAGGCTGTTCGCGCGCGAAGGCGCCAAGGTCGCCGTCGTCGATCTCGACGAGGACCGCGCCGAGAGGGTCGCTGCCGTAATCAGCTCCGCGGGCGGCACGGCCCGCCCCTTCGTTGCCGACGTGTCCGAGGAGGCGCAGGTCGAGGCGCTCATCCGGGACGTGAGCGCCGCCTTCGGCCGCATCGACATCCTGATCAACAACGTGGCGATCTCCGACAACAAGCACATCCTGGATATCACCAAGCAGGAGTGGGACCGCGTCATCGCCGTCACGCTCACCGGCCCGTTCCTGATGGGCAAGCACGTGGCGAAAGCGATGGTCGCGCAGGGCTCGGGCGGCGTCATCGTCAATGTCGGCTCGACGTCGGGCTACTTCGGCCGGCCCCGCGCCATCGCCTACACCGCCGCCAAGGGCGGCGTGCGCAACCTCACCCGCTCCATGGCGATCCAGCTCGCCCCCCACAACATCCGCGTCATGACCCTCGTGCCGAACAAGATCGGCTCGCCCGTCGGCAAGGACACGTTCAACCCCGACCGGCCGGTCCGCAACCTGCGCATGAACCGGCCCGGCGTGCCCGAGGACGTCGCCCGCGCGCTCTTGTTCCTGGCCTCCGACGACGCCGATTTCATCACCGGCTCGGAGCTCTTCGTCGACGGCGGCGTCACCGCCATTCTGCCGGGCAGCGATTGAGCGCGCCCCCGAGCCCGGACCAACTTGGAGGGCCCAAGCAGTCCGGAAACGAGCAAGCTGGCGCAGCACCCGAAGGCTGCGAGGCGGGATAGGCTTTCCGGAACCCACGGCGCGAGGCACGTTCACCTGCCCGACGAACCAGCCGTCAATCGGATGGTCAGAACAGCCGCCGGTATCGCGGCGAAGAACTGGGCGATGCCCGGGTTGGCAGGCCTGTCCACCGACTGCGCATCCACCATGCAAGATCCTCCGTCGCAAGTCGCGGACGATGCGGCTGTAGAGCAGTCCCCGGCCCGTGCCGCGGAAGACGCTCCGTCAGGGCTGGAGCCCGATCTTCTTCCTGAGCAGCTCGTTGACCGCCTGCGGGTTGGCCTTGCCGCCGGTCGCTTTCATCACCTGACCGACGAACCAGCCGAGCGCGGCGGGCTTGGCTTTGGCCTGCGCGACTTTGTCGGGATTGGCGGCGATCACGGAATCGACGGCGGCCTCGATTGCGCCTGTGTCGGTGACCTGCTTCATGCCGCGCTCTTCGACGATTTGTGCCGGATCGCCGCCCTCCGCCCATACGATCTCGAACAGCTCCTTGGCGATCTTGCCGGAGATGGCGCCCGATTCGATCAGGTCGAGGATGGCGCCGAGCTGCCCCGCCGACACCGGCGAGGCCGAGATATCCTTGCCTTCCTTGTTGAGACGGCCGAACAGCTCGTTGATGACCCAGTTGGCGGAAAGCTTGCCGTCGCGGCCCTTGGCGACCGCTTCAAAATAATCCGCGCTCTCGCGCTCGGCGACCAGCACGCCGGCGTCGTAGGCGGAGAGCCCGTATTCCTTCATGAACCGCGCCTTCTTGGCGTCAGGCAGCTCGGGCAGATCGTGCTTCAGGCCGTCCACGTACTCTTGCGTCAGCTCGAGCGGCAACAGGTCCGGATCGGGAAAGTAGCGGTAGTCATGCGCCTCCTCCTTGGTACGCATCGAGCGGGTCTCGCCCTTGGCCGGGTCGAACAGCCGCGTCTCCTGCTCGATCACCCCCCCCTCCTCAAGGATGTCGATTTGGCGGCGCGCCTCCGCCTCGATCGCTTGGCCGATGAATCGGACCGAGTTCAAATTCTTGATCTCGCAGCGCGTACCAAGTTTGCTCTCGCCAGCCCGCCGCACCGACACGTTTACGTCGGCGCGCAGGTTGCCCTTCTCCATGTCGCCGTCCGAAGTGCCGAGATAGCGCAGGATGGTTCTGAGCTTGGAAATGAACGCTTGCGCCTGCCTGGCCGAGCGGATGTCCGGCTTCGACACGATCTCCATCAGCGCCACGCCGGCACGGTTCAAATCCACGTAGGAATGATCCGGATGCCGGTCGTGGATGGACTTGCCGGCGTCCTGTTCGAGGTGCAGCCGCTCGATGCCGACCCTGAACGTCTCCCCGTCCGCCTCCGCCTCGACCTCGCCCTCGCCGACGATCGGCTGCTTGTACTGGCTGATCTGGTAGCCCTGCGGAAGGTCGGGATAGAAGTAGTTCTTGCGGTCGAACACGCTGACCAGATTGATCTTGGCCCTGAGGCCGAGACCGGTGCGCACCGCCTGTGCCACGCACTCGCCGTTGATCACCGGCAGCATGCCCGGCATCGCTGCATCGACGAGCGAAACCTGCGCGTTGGGCTCCGCCCCGAACGCGGTCGAGGCGCCGGAGAAGAGCTTCGCCCGGGAATTGACCTGGGCATGCACCTCCATGCCGACCACCACCTCCCAATCACCCGTCGCCCCCTTGATGAGGTTGTGTTCAGTGGCCGATCTCGCCTTGTCCTGCATGCAAATCGCTCCTCGCGCCCGCGAGTTGGTTATCGCACCGGCCTGGCCGCGGCAATCCTCGCCCGAACTGACGCGACCTCAGCCCATTGCAGTTGCAAACTATTTGCAATAAACAGGCGGCTTTCGAACCGTGCTAGGAGCAGGGGTCATGATCGATCGGCGGCGCTTTGCAGCGTTGAGTACAGGCGGTTTGTTGTGGGCCGCAACGGGCGCCTCGGCACTGGCTGAGGCCGTCTCCGGCCCGCCCAGGAAACCGTTCCGGGTCGTCACCACTTTCACCGTTATCCAGGACATCGCCCAGAACGTCGCCGGCACGGCGGCGATCGTCGAATCGATCACCAAGCCGGGCGCCGAGATCCACGACTACCAGCCGACGCCGCTCGACGTGGTGAAGGCGCAATCCACCGACCTCGTGATCTGGAACGGCATGAACCTCGAGCGCTGGTTCGAGCGCTTCTTTGACAACGTAAAGGAGGTGCCGAGCGTCGTTGTCACCGAGGGCGTCACCCCCATCGGCATCACCGAGGGCCCCTACACCGGCAAGCCCAATCCCCACGCGTGGATGTCGCCATCGAATGCACTGATCTATGTCGATAACATCCGCCGGGCGCTCACCAAGTACGACCCCGCCAACGCCGCCGCCTACAACGAGAACGCCGCCGCCTACGCTGCCAGGATCAAGGCCATCGACGAGCCGTTGCGCACGCGCCTCTCTGCCATCCCCGAGGGTCAACGCTGGTTGGTGACGAGCGAGGGCGCCTTCAGCTATCTTGCCCGCGACTATGGGCTGCGCGAGCTTTACCTCTGGCCGATCAACGCCGACGAGCAGGGCACGCCCCAGCAGGTGCGCCACGTCATCGACCAGGTGCGTAAGAACAAGATCCCCGTGGTTTTCAGCGAAAGCACGGTCTCCGACAAGCCGGCCCGTCAGGTTGCGCGCGAGACCGGCGCCCGCTACGGCGGCGTGCTTTACGTCGACTCGCTAAGCGACGAGCGCGGCCCCGTGCCGTCCTACCTGAAGCTGCTGGAGGTTACCGTGGACACCATCGCCAAGGGCTTCGGCAAGTGATGCTCGACCACTCCCCGGCATTCGCCAAACCGGCCGATACCGGAGGCCTCGTCGCCTCGCTCTCGGTGCAGGGCGTGACCGTCACCTATCCCAACGGGACGACCGCGCTCACCGATGCCTCCTTCGAGCTGGGCCCAGGCAGCATCTGCGGGCTGGTCGGCATCAACGGCTCCGGCAAGTCCACGCTGTTTAAGGCGATCATGGGCTTCGTTACGCCGCGCCGGGGCGAGGTCAAGATCTGTGGTCTTCCCGCACGCGAAGCCATGCGGCTTGCCGCCGTCGCCTACGTGCCCCAGAGCGAGGACGTGGACTGGAACTTTCCCGTGCTCGTCGAGGACGTGGTGATGATGGGCCGCTACGGTCGCATGGGCTTCCTGCGCATCGCCTCCGCCGAGGATCGCCGCAAGGTGGACGAAGCGCTCGAGCGTGTCGGCATGAGCGCCTTCCGCACCCGCCAGATCGGCGAGCTCTCGGGCGGCCAGAAGAAGCGGGTTTTCCTCGCCCGCGCCCTCGCTCAGGAGGGGCGGCTTATCCTGCTCGACGAGCCGTTCACCGGTGTCGACGTGAAAACGGAGACGGTCATTGTTGACCTGCTCCGCGAGCTGCGCGATTTGGGGCGCCTGATGCTGGTCTCCACCCACAACCTCGGCAGCGTGCCCGACTTTTGCGATCAGGTCGTGCTGGTGAACCGCAAGGTGCTCGCCGCCGGTCCGACCGCGACCACCTTTACGCAAGCCAACCTGGAGCGCGCTTTCGGCGGCGTGCTGCGCCATTTCCGCCTCGAGGGCGCTGAGCTGCACCAGGACGACGACCAGCGCGGCGTCACCGTGCTGACCGACGACGAACGCCCCGTCGTCTTCTACGGCGACCGCCGCAAGGCTGGCGAGCCGCTCGGCGGCACCCGCAAGGAGGACAAGCGGTGAGCGAGCTGCTCGTCCCCTTCGAGTACAACTACATGATCAAGGCCATGTGGGTGAGCGCCCTGGTCGGGGCCACCTGCGCCTTTCTTTCCGCCTACCTGATGCTCAAGGGTTGGTCGCTGATGGGCGATGCGCTCGGCCACTCCATCGTGCCTGGCGTCGCCGGCGCCTACCTTTTAGGTCTGCCCTATGCGCTCGGTGCCTTCTTTGCCGGCATGATGGCGGCCTTGGGCATGGCCATCGTCCGCCAGCGCTCACGGCTCAGAGAGGACGCCGTCATCGGCATCGTCTTCACCTCCTTCTTCGCCGCCGGCCTGCTTATGATCTCGCTCTACCCGACCTCGGTCAACGTACAGACGATCGTGCTCGGCAACATTTTAGGCATTGCCGACGAGGATGCTGTGCAGGTCGTCGTCATCGCCGCCGTCTCGCTCGCCATCCTGCTCTTGAAGTGGCGCGACCTGATGGTGGTGTTCTTCGACGAGAGCCACGCCCGCATCGTGGGCCTCGATCCGACCGCACTGAAGGTCCTGTTCTTCACCCTCCTGGCCGCTTGCACGGTGGCGGCCCTACAGACCGTCGGCGCCTGCCTCGTCATCGCCATGGTGGTGACCCCCGGCGCCACCGCCTACCTGCTCACCGACCGCTTCGGCCGGCTGCTTGCCCTGAGCGTCGCCATCGGGTCGGTGACCAGCTTTGCCGGTGCCTATTTGAGTTTCTTTCTCGACGGCGCCACCGGCGGCGTCATCGTCTCGCTGCAGACGGCCCTATTCGTCGCCGCGTTTCTGTCCGCGCCAAAGCACGGCATGCTGGCCGCGCGCCGGCGGGCAACGACCACGCGTGAGGTGACGTCATGAGCGTGCTGTGGGATTTCGTGGCGCTCCCCTTGAGCTACGGCTTCATGCAGCGCGCTCTCGTCGTCTCCATACTGGTCGGCGCCGTCTGCGCCGTGCTCTCCTGCTACCTCGTGCTTAAGGGCTGGTCGCTGATGGGCGATGCCGTCTCGCACGCAGTGCTCCCCGGCATCGTGCTCGCCTACATCGCCGGTCTGCCGCTCGCCGCCGGCGCCTTCGCCGGCGGCCTAGCCTGCGCTCTGCTCACCGGATTCTTCAAGGAGAACAGCCGCGTGAAGGAGGACACCGTCATGGGCGTCGTGTTCTCCGGCATGTTCGGTCTGGGGCTCGTCATGTTCACCAAGATCGAGACCGACCAGCACCTCCTCCACATCCTGTTCGGCAACATGCTTGGCGTCACGGCCGCCGACCTCGTCGAGGTGGGCATCGTCGCCGGCGGCACGCTGCTGGTCGTACTGCTGAAGCGCCGAGACCTCTTGCTCTACTGCTTCGATCCCCAACACGCCCGCGCCGTGGGTCTCCCTGTGCGCGCCATCCACTATACGCTGCTCGTGTTGCTGGCGCTCAGCATCGTCGCTTCGTTGAAGGCGGTGGGTATTATCCTGGTGGTTGCCATGCTAGTGGCGCCGGGCGCCATCGCCTACCTGCTGACCGACCGCTTCGAACGCATGCTCGTCATCGCCTCTGCCGTCGCCATTGGCTCGAGCGTGCTCGGCACGCTGCTGAGCTTCCACATCGACGGCGCCACCGGCCCCTGTATCGTGCTGCTGCAGGCGGCCGTGTTCCTCATCGCATTCCTGCTCGCGCCGAGACACGGCGTCCTCGCCGGCCTGCGCAAGCCCGCCGGCCAAGCGGCAGGCGACCTGCCTCGCGCGTGAGCAGCCTCCCGCCTACTTCTTCGCCCTGGCCTCGAGCTTGTCGCGCAGCTTTTCCTCCTCGTACTGGATGAACCAGCCGATCATCTGCCGCCACAGGGCCTCGACGAGATCGGGCGGCACCCCGCGCTCGGCCGCCCGCGCGCGCACCCTGTCGATCACCTCCTGGTTGCGCCAGGGCACGTTCGCCTCCTCGTTATTGGCGAGCTTGATCTGCCAGGCGCGCTCCACGTAGCCGAAGCGTTCGGCGATGAGATCGACCAGGGCGCGGTCGATGCGGTCGATTTCGGTTCGCACCTCACTCATGTCGCGGCACTCCTGCGGCGGTCGAGCAGCCATAGCGTTTCACTCCGCTTGCCTGTCTATCACGCACCCGTTGCCAGCACGGCATCGACCTCGGTCTCGACCAGCCAGTCGGGATCGATGAAGCGTGCCACCTGCACCATTG
Source organism: Hyphomicrobiaceae bacterium (assembly GCA_035574175.1). Lineage (GTDB taxonomy): Bacteria > Pseudomonadota > Alphaproteobacteria > Rhizobiales > Hyphomicrobiaceae > DATLZB01. Next base: position 24,545 of record DATLZB010000109.1, on the reverse strand, counting down.
TGGTCGCTGGACGGATGGCGGAGAAGATCTCCCCATGCACTTTTGCCACCGCCTCCCAGTGGGCGATGTCGGTGAGCAGAAAGCGGGTGCGTATCACGTCGCCGAGGCTGGCGCCCGCCTGCTCGAGTGCCAGCCGGGTGATTTCGAAGCAGCGCCTGGCTTGTGCCGCCGGGTCGCCGATGCCGACCGTTTTGCCGTCGGGTCCGATGGGTGCCGTACCGCCCACGGCGACGATATTGCCGATGCGAACCGCGCGGGAGAATCCGACGATCGGCTCGTAGGGGCTGCCCGAGGAGATGTTCCGCCGCTCGACCATGACTGCTGCCCCTTTTGATTCTTCCCGACGCCGGTATCAGGCCGCCCGCTCCCACCAGCGCTCGGGCACCGTAAAGCGGCCCGCCGCCTCCTCGATGACGTGGGCGGCGCGGAACAGCGTCGGCTCGTCGAACGGCTTGCCGATGAGCTGGAGGCCCAGCGGCGTGCCTTGCGCGGAAAGCCCTGCCGGCACCGAAATGCCGGGCAGTCCCGCCATGTTCACCGTCACCGTGAAAATGTCTTCCAGGTACATGGCGACGGGATCGCCGCTCTTTTCGCCCTGCGCGAATGCCGGCGTCGGCGTGGTCGGCGTCAGCACCACGTCCACTTTGGCCCACGCCTCGTCGAAATCGCGCTTGATGAGCGTCCTCACCTTCTGCGCCTTGAGATAGTAAGCGTCATAGTAGCCCGCCGACAGCACGTAGGTGCCGATCAGCACGCGCCGTCGCACCTCCTTGCCAAAGCCCGCCGCCCGCGTCGCCTCGTACATCCGCGTGAGATCTCCGTGCGCCACCCGCAGGCCGTAACGCACCCCGTCGTAGCGCGCGAGATTGGAGGAGGCTTCGGCTGGCGCCACGATGTAGTAGGCCGGTAACGCGTACTTTGTGTGTGGCATGGAGATGTCGCGGATGCTGGCGCCTGCCGCCTTGAGCCAGGCGATTCCCGAGCTCCACAGTTCCTCCACCTCCTTCGACATGCCCTCGACCCGGTACTCCTTGGGCACCCCGACGCGCAGCCCCTTGAGGCTCTTGCCGAGCTCCGCCTCGTAATCGGGCACCGGCACGTCGACCGAGGTGGAGTCCTTGGGGTCGTGCCCGGCCATGTGCCGCAACAGGATGGCGGCATCGCGCACCGTCTTGGCGATCGGCCCGGCCTGATCGAGCGAGGAGGCGAAGGCGACGATACCCCACCGTGAGCAACGCCCGTAGGTGGGCTTCAAGCCTACCGTGCCGGTCAGCGCCGCCGGCTGGCGGATCGAGCCACCGGTGTCCGTCGCCGTCGCCCCAAGGCAGAGATCGGCCGCCACCGCCGCTGCCGATCCGCCCGAGGAGCCACCCGGCACGAGGCCGGCGTCCGAGCCCTTCCGCCGCCACGGATTGACGACGGGTCCAAAGCAGCTCGTCTCGTTGGAAGAGCCCATCGCGAACTCGTCGCAATTGAGCTTGCCGAGCATCACCGCCCCGGCATCGAGCAGGTTCTGCGTCACCGTTGATTCGTAGGTCGGCGTGAAGTTGCCGAGAATCCGAGAGCACGCCGTGGTGCGCACGCCGCGCGTACAGAACAGGTCCTTGATGCCGAGCGCAATCCCCTCGAGCGGTCGGGCCTCACCTTTGGCGATGCGCCCGTCGCTGGCGCGCGCCTGCGCCATAGCGAGCTCCGGCGTCGGCAGCACGAAGGCGTTGAGCCGGGGATTGGCCTCCTCGATGCGCTGAATGAGCGCCCAGGTCAGTTCGGCCGCGGACGCCTCCTTGCTGCGGAGCTTGTCGCGCGCCTCTGCGAGGGTCAGCCTGGCGAGATCGGTCATGACGCAGGCGCGCCTTCGGCGGCGATCGTCTTCTCGTAGAAGACCGAGTAGGGCGATTGAGGATAGTCGAGCACCGCGCCGCAGACGGTAAAACCGGCTTTCTCGTAGATGCGTTTGGCGGCGAAATGACGGGTGCCGGTTTCTATCACCAGCTGCCGAAGGCCCTCCGCCCGCGCCAGGCCCTCGATCTTGGCCAGGATCCCCTTGCCGATACCGCGGCCCTGATGCGACGGCCTTGTGTACATGCGCTTGACCTCGCCAATGCGGTTGGCATGGCGGCGCAGCGCCCCGCAGGCAACCGCGGTGCCGCCATCCCTGGCCACGAACACCGTCGTGTCCGGCTGCGCCACCTCTTCCACCGTCATGTGGAAACAGAATTCCGGTGGGGTCAACGCCAACAAGACCTGGTTGAGCTCGGCGATGAGCTGGCGCACATCGTCCCGCAGCGGCGTCTCGATCGCCACGGTCACCGCCATGGTGGGCCTACTCCACCACCTTGGGCACGACGAACAGGTGATCCTCGGCTATTGGCGCATTGCGCACGATGTCGTCGGCAATGCCGCCGTCGGTTACCTCGTCCGCGCGCTGCTTGAGCTTGATCGGCACGACTCGCGTCATTGGTTCCACCGCGCTGGTGTCGACCTCATTGAGTTGGGCAACCCAGTCGAGAATGCCGGACAGCTCGCCGACGAGCCCCTTCGCCTCGGCATCGGTGATCTCGATGCGGGCCAGGCGAGCGATGCGCCGCACCGTGGCTTCGTCGATCTCCATCCTGATGCGCTCCGCGATCCCCGTCACGAGCGGTGTGATAGCCCGCAGCCTATCTACGCGCAACCGCGCCCGGCCTGGGCCTAGCCGAGCCGGTTGAGCCGGTCGAGTGCGCCTTGCAGGATGATCGCTGCCGCCACCTTGTCGATGACCTCCGCCCGGCGCCGGCGGCTGGCATCGGCATCGATCAGCGCTCGCTCGGCCGCCGCCGTCGACAGCCGCTCGTCCCAAAGCAGGATGGGCAAGCTTAAGACTTTGTTGAGATTGGCCGCGAACGCCCGCGTCGCCTGTACCCGCCGTCCCTCCCGCCCGTCGAGATGGAGCGGCAGGCCGAGCACCAAGCCGGCCACCGCGTGCTTCTCCGCGAGCGCGATGAGCCGCGCCGCGCCCGCTGATAAGTTGGTGCGCCGGATGGTCTCGAGCGGGGATGCGACGGTGCGCCCCACATCGGACAGCGCAAGCCCGATCGTCCGAGTACCGAGATCGAGGCCGACGAGCCGCCCTTTGGGAGGCAACCGTTTGGCGAACTCCCCTACGTCGTCCAACGTTTCGCCACCACCCTGCAGCACCCTGTTCCAGCCCATCACGCGTTGCAGTACCGGTTCATTGCCGCCATGCTAAAGCCACACACAAGGCAGCCTTCTAGGGAGAACGTTGGCATGAAGATCACTTGGCTCGGCCACTCCTGCTTCCGCATCGAGACCGGCAGCAGTGTCATCCTGATCGACCCGTTCCTCAAGGGCAACCCATCGTTCGAGCGGTCCGGGCTCGACTGGAATGAGGTCACCAAAGGCGTCACCCACGTCGCCCTGTCGCACGGCCATGACGATCACGTAGGCGACGCCGCCGAGATTTGCCGGCTGCGCGGCGCGACCCTGTTTGCCGTGTTCGAGCTTGCCATGCACCTTGGTCAGAAGGGCGTGGAGAAGCTCGAGCCGATGAACACCGGCGGCACCGTCAGGTCCGCCGACTTCGACCTCACGCTGACCATCGCCCATCACTCCTCGTCCTCGAACGGCATCTATTTTGGCAATCCCTGCGGCATTGTGATCAAGCCGCAGCAGGGACCGACGCTCTATCACATGGGCGACACCGAGATGTTCGCCGGCATGGCGCTGATCGGGGAGTTCCATCGGCCCGAGATCGGCATCGTCCCGATCGGCGACCGCTTCACCATGGGCGCCCGCTCGGCCGCCTTCGCCTGTAAGAAGTTCTTCAAATTCAAGACCATCATTCCTTGTCACTACGGCACCTTCCCAATCATCGACCAGACCGCCGAGAGCTTCGTCTCGGAGATGGGAAAGACCGGGGTGGTGGTACCGAAGATCGGTGCTGCGGTCGAGATCTGAGCACCGTGCGCTCCCGACATGCGAACCGGGCCACGCGCAGGATGGTGGCACGATGGGCGCAAGCTGCTATTGACGCCGCACACCCGGCAGAGCATCTAGGCGTTGAATAACAGGGCCGATGCCGTCCTTACAGGAGTCGAAATGAACAACGATGCGGCGCCCTCGCAGAGCGCCCCGCGCACGGTCAAGGACCTCGCGCTCACTTCGGGAGCGGCCAAGCTGCTCACGGCATCGGCCCCCCTTGTGGTCTGGATCTTCACGATCACGACCTTCATCTCCGCCCTGCTTCTGTTCCTGATCCAGCCCATGTTTGCCAAGATGGTGCTGCCGATTCTGGGTGGAGCGCCGTCGGTGTGGGCCGTTGCGCTGTGCTTCTTTCAGGGCGCCCTGCTCGCCGGCTACTGCTACGCCCACTACATCAACCGCCACCTGGCGACGCGCTATGCCGGTTTCGTGCACCTGGGCGTGTTTGCGCTCGCCATGCTGACGCTGCCGATCGGCCTGCCCGCCGGCTGGCGCGAGCCGCCGCCTGGCGATCCCTATCTCTGGCAGCTCGGGCTGTTCACGGTCGCCATCGGGCTGCCGTTTCTAGCGATCTCTGCCAACGCCCCTCTGCTGCAGGCGTGGTTCGCGCGCACCGGTCACCCGCAGGGCCGTGACCCCTACTTCCTGTATGCGGCCAGCAATCTCGGCAGCTTTATCGCCCTGCTCGGCTATCCCTTTGTGCTCGAGCCGGCGTTCGGGCTGACCGCACTAAGCCAGATCTGGACGGTCGGTTTCATAGTCCTCGCCGCTGCCATCGCGGTATGCTTCTTTACGCTTTACCAGCTGGGCGCCACCGACAACGAACCGGCCGCCGCTCTAGAACCGGACGCCACCGATTCTGCGCCTCCTACTTGGCGCGACCGGCTGGTCTGGATCGGCTTGGCGCTGGTACCGTCTGCGCTCCTCGTCGCCTACACCACCCATATCGCGACCGACGTCGCTTCCGCTCCCCTCATCTGGGTGCTGCCGCTCTCGCTCTATCTGCTGACCTTCGTGTTCGTGTTCCGCGACCGGCCGATCGTGCTGGCGCCGCTGGCGATCACCGTTGCCGTAGCCGCCTTCCTGTTCCTACGCTGGTTCGGCGCCGTCTTCCTGCATGTCTACCTGCCCACCCCTGTCCTTCTGGTGGCGGCCGGCGGCATCACGGCAGCCTTCGTCTGGGTCTACCTGTACGGATCGATGGCACCGCGCGCCTGGCTGTTGTGGGGCCAACTCGCCGCTGTGGTGATCGCGCTCCTGCAGCTTTCCCAGACCCGCCACGACACGTGGATCACGACCGCCGCCACCGGCGTCGCGGCGTTCTTCCTCTCGGGTTTGGTCGCCCACCGCACACTGTATGAGGCGCGGCCGGCCGCCCGATTTCTCACCCAGTTCTATCTCTTCATGTCGCTGGGCGGCGTGCTCGGGGGGCTGTTCGCAGCGCTCATTGCGCCCAAGCTTTTCTCGGAGGTACTGGAGTACCCCATCCTGCTGGCGCTGACACTCGCCTGCCGGCCAGGCGTCAACATCATTGGCTATGTCCAATCGACGGCCGCCGTCGTCGGCCGTGCGCTCAACGCCGCAACGCCCGCCACCTTGGCGAACAAGGTAGCAGACAGGACCGAGCTGCTGCGCTTCTGGGTGCTGGTAGCGCTGGGCCTGCTCGCCTTGTACTGGGTGCCGGCGATCGGCCAGCGCAACGGCTGGACCTTCAACGACTATGGCGCGGCGGCGGCGCTGGCGCTCGCGTTCGCCATCGTCGTTGCCCTGGTCTGGCGCTATCCGGCCCGCCAGCTCGTTGCTGGCCTGCTCATGTGTCTCGCTGTGGTCGCCCTACCGTCCTCGGTCAAGCGCGGTGATGCCCAGCGCAGCTACTTCGGCGTCTATCGGGTGTCCGAATCCAACGACGGCCAGTTCCACGTGTTGACACACGGCACCACGTTGCATGGCGCCCAGCGCGTCAGGGACCCTTCCGGACAACCCGTGCTCAACACGACGCCGACCACCTACTACCACCCCAAGAGCCCGATGGCGAAATCGGTCGAGATCGTCCGCAGCCGCCTCGAAGCCAAGGGCGAGAAGGGCCGCTACGGCATCGTCGGGCTCGGTACCGGCTCCCTCGTCTGCTACGCCAAGGAAGGCGAGCGCTGGCGCATCTTTGAGATCGATCCGACCATCGTCGAGATATCCTCCAACCCGCGCAACTTCAGCTTCATCGCCAACTGCCAGCCCAACCCAGACATCGTCATCGGCGATGCGCGGCTAACCCTGGCCAAGGAACCCCCTGGGAGCTACGACCTCATCATCGTCGATGCGTTTTCCTCCGATGCCATCCCGGTCCACATGCTGACCGCCGACGCCATGAGGATGTACGCAAACAAGCTGAAGCCCGAAGGCGTTGTGGTGCTGCACATCTCCAACCGCTATCTCGACCTCGACTCGGTGTTGGGTGCCAATCAACCGCTGGTGCCTGAGCTGCATGGCGTGCTGGTTTCGGACGATGAGGCGGACGGCAGCTACGCTTCGACCACTTCGACCGTCGGCGTGTTTTCCAAGAGTCCCGAGATGATCAAGGAGTTCAGTGCGCTGCCCGGAGCCACGCCGCTCACCCCCGGCCGTATGCGGGGATGGACCGACGACTATTCCGACATCCTGGCGCCGTTCCTGTCGCGCTTGCGTCAGTGATCAGACCGGAACGATCCGATCCGGCCCGAAACGAACCGTCGCGCAGGTCCCCTGACCGCGCGCGCTCTCGATCTCAAGCACCCCGCCGTTTGCCGCCGCCAGCGCCCGCACCAGCTCCAGCCCAAGCCCGCTGCGGGCGCGATGGGGTCTGCCGGCCTTCTTCGGCCCTGCGCTGAGCGCGCGCTGCAGCTCCGCCTCGCTCATGCCGTCGCCGTTATCGGCCACCTTTATGCAGAGCGCGGTGTTGCATTCATAGCGCGTGCTCAGCTCCACCTCCCCGCCGGGCGGCGTGAACCTCACGGCATTGGCGATCAGGTTGAGAAGGATCTGCTTGAGCGACCTGCGGTCGGCGATGAGATGTGGCAATCGCGGCCGCGAATGGAGCCGCAGCCTAACGCCGCCCCGCTCCGCAAGCGGAGAAAATGTTGAAACCGAGCTGGCCACGATGGCTGCAACATCGACCTCGGCAAACACCATGGGCGCCCGAGCGTTCTGCCCTGGTGCTGGCTCGAGCAGGCTGGTGAGAACGCCGATGGCATGTATTGCACTCTCGTGGATGTCGGCCGCATAGCCGCGGTAGCGCCTGTCCGGCAGCGGCCCGAGTCGCTCGTCGCGCATGATTTCGGCCAGAGCCGCGATGGCCGCAAGCGGAGTTTTAAGCTCGTGGATGAGCTTGGCGATGTCCGGCGTCGGTAGGCTGTCCGGCCCCGAAACTGCACTGTCGGCGGCTGTAGCTGCAAGGTGGATCGAATCGTTCATCGCCCTTCTGTTAGCTTGTGTACCAGCTCGCGTCCACGAGGCCTGCTGCCGTCGGGCACAAGCTTTTTCGCTCTGGTGGGGGCGGCGGGTTCCGCATTAGATTGCACGAGAGCGATGCTCGCCGTGCAGCAAGGAGACCCCCAATGGCCGACAACCCGCAGATGGAGATCCCTGACGCCCTGCGCCAGCTCGCCGAGCGCAATCTCGAGCAGGCCCGCGCCGCCTACGCCCAGTTCATGGACATGGTGCGCCAGGTCCAGGACATGGTCGCCAAGTCGTCGGGCGCGATGACGGAGGGCGCGCTAGAAGTCCAGGCGCGGGCCATGAAGTTTGCCGAGGAGAACGTCGAAGCCGGGTTTCGCATGGCGGCCGAGCTCGCCAAGGCGCGCGACATGAAGGAGTACTTCGAGATCCAGAGCCGCCACGCTCAGCGCCAGATGAGCGTCTACGCCCAGCAGGCTCAGGAGCTCGGGCGGCTGATGGCGGAAGCGGCCCAACGTGCCCAACCGAGGCGCTGAGCGACGCGTTTCGCGGGCTCCCGCTGCGCTGTTATGGCCGGCTTGCGGCGTCGCCCGCTTGGCTTGGTCGCCGCCTGGCATTATTTAGGCTTGACGCGGGCACGCGATGGAGGCTCTTGAGGCTCGGGGGGTCGCGTGCGTGCCGCCTTAGCTCAGCTGGTTAGAGCACCAGATTGTGGATCTGGGGGTCCCTGGTTCGATCCCAGGAGGCGGTACCATTCGCATGACACCGTTCCGGCGCTGGCCTGATGCATGATTGAGATCCCGAGGCAGTTTTAGCTGTAGCGCCTGATCCGACTCCATGCCCCAGCCCCTCGATCGCATCAAAGGTTCGATCCCGCCACTCATCACGCCCTTCCGCAACGGCGCGGTCGACTACGACACTTATGCCCGCTTGATCGAGCTGCAGGTAAGCGCCGGCTCCCACGGCATTCTCGTTAACGGCACCAGCGCCGAGCCGGCCGCCCTCACGCTGGAGGAACGCAACCGCCTGATCAGCCTCGCCGTCGAGGTCGCAAGAGGACGCCTGCCTGTGATCGCGGCCACCGGTTCGCAATCGCTTCCCGAAACGCGCGCCCTCAGCGAGCATGCTTGCGCTGCAGGCGCCGATGCGCTGTTGATCGTCACCCCCTATTACACCCGCCCGCCCCAGCGCGGCCTCGTGGCGTACTTCCTCGCAGCGGTTCGGGATCTGCCTACGCCTTGGATGATCTACCACATCCCCGCACGCACTGCGGTATCGGTCAGCATTGACACGCTCAAGGAGCTGCATGAGAAGTCGCGCACCTTGATTGGCATGAAGCACGCAGCTCCCGATCTCGCCTTCGTGGGCGATTGCCTGACGGCGATCGGAAAGGACTTCAGGATTTTCGTGGGCCTAGAGGAACTGTCGTTTCCCATGATGATGGTCGGCGCCTGCGGGCTAATGAACGCCGTGGGCAACCTGGCGCCCCGCGCGCTCGCCGACCTTTGCGAAGCGGTCTGGCGCGGCGATCTTGCTGCCGGCCGCACCCTTCACCAGAAGTTGCAAGAGATCAATCGGGCCGTATTCTTCGACACCAACCCGATCCCGGTGAAGTACATGATGAGGAGGCTTGGTCTGATCCCTGCCAACGAGCATCGCCTCCCGTTGGTGCCGGCCACGCCCGAACTTGAGAAGCGCCTCGACGCGGTGCTCGCCCGCGCCGGGCTAATCTGAGGAAAAAAACATGCGTCTTGCGACCTTCAAAGCCAACGACCGAACCAGCTACGGAGCTGTCGCCGATGGCGGCATCATCGACCTCGGCCGCAAGCTTCCGCAGTATCCGAGCCTGCTCGATCTGTTGCGCGCCGGAGCGCTGGGCGAGGCCAAGGCGGCCGCCGCCGGTAACCGGGACTACCAGCTCGACCAAGTTCAGTTGCTGCCACCCATTCCGGCGCCCGAAAAGTTCCTTTGCGTGGGTATCAACTACCCGGACCGCAACGCCGAGTACAAGGACAACCGGCAAGCCTCCAAGTACCCCAATCTTTTCGTGCGCTTTCCGGGCACCTTCGTCGGCCACGGCCAGCCCCTGGTCCGGCCCAAGGTTTCCGAGAAGCTCGATTACGAGGCCGAGGTGGTGATCGTGATCGGCAAGCAAGGCCGCCACATTCCCCAGGAGCGCGCCTTTGACTTCATCGCTGGACTGACCCTTGCCAACGAGGGCACGTTGCGCGACTGGGTGCGCCACGGCAGCCTCAACATCACGCAGGGCAAGAACTTTGACGCCTCTGGCAGCCTGGGGCCGTGGATCGTGACGTCGGATCAGCTCGATCCGAGGAAGCCGCTGCACCTGACCTGCCGCGTCAACGGCGAGCTGCGCCAGGACGACACCACCGACCGGTTGATGTGGGGCTTCGCTTGGCTCATCAACTACATCTCCACGTTCACCACCTTGAAGCCCGGCGATCACATCCTGACCGGCACGCCCACCGGCGCAGGCAGCCATTCCGACCCGCCGAAGTGGCTGAAGCCCGGCGACGTGCTCGAGATCGAGGTGCCGGAGATCGGCACCTTGCGCAACGGCGTGGTCGACGAGACCTAAGCTCAAAAGGCCTCGCGGACGGCCTAAGGCTTCTCGAATCCGCCGATGGCCTTGAGCAGCCGCTCCGCGATGGGCTTCGGCGTGGCGACGATGTCGGCGACGATGCGCTGCAGCTCCTCGCCCGAAACCGGGTCGATATCGAGCTTGAGCTTGTTGGCCTCCTCGAGAAAAGCCGGGTCCTTGATCATCTGGTCGAAGGCGGCGCGCAGCGCCTTCACCCGCTCCTCTGGCACGCCGGGCGTCGTAAAGATCGGCCGCCCGATCGTGGTCGGCGACGACAGCAGGCGCATGGCCGCTCGGTCCTCCTCGCTCGACACCAGATCCATGAGCAGCGGCACATCGGGCAGGTCGGCCGTCTTCTTGAGGCCGACCTGAGCCAGGATGTTGATCTTCTTTTCCGCGAGCCACTGCGGCCGCGTCGCCTTCCACGATCCCCACGAGTTGCTGCCACGCCCGGCCACCTCGCCCTTCTCCATGGCGAGATTGATGTCGTTACCGCCCGGATAGCCGGCGATCACCTTGAATTTGGTGCCGGCGAGCGCGTTGAGCGCGAGAACATACTGCGAGGAAGTGTTGGACCCCGTCGAGCCCATCGGCACCTCCTGCTTCTTGGCGTCCTCGATGGTCTTGATGCCACTCGTGTGCCAAGTCACGATGGTATTGTTCTCAGAAGCCGGATTGCCGATGTAGATGAACTTGTTGGTATCGAACTTGATCGACGGATCACCCATCGCCTGCTGCACCGCCATCGACTGGTCGACGGTGGCGAGCACGGTGCCGTCCTTGGGTGCAACGTTGTAGACATACTGCGCCGCAGCGCGGCTGCCCGCGCCCGGCATGTTCTTCGGCACGATCGACGGCTTCCCGGGAATGTGGTTGCCGAGATGGCGCGCGATCAGACGGGCATAGGTGTCGTAACCGCCGCCCGGAGAATAGCCGATGACGAGCTCGATGGTCTTGCCCTTGTAGAACTCCTCCGCAGACTGGGCTTCAGCCGGATCGATCGACGTGACCCCTGTCACGAGCGCGACAACACCAATGGTGGCGGCGGTCTTAGTCTTGCGAACGCGGGCAAACGTCATCAGGCTCCTCCAGTTGCGCTGGCCGTGGGCCGACCGGCGCCATTCATGGCGACCACTGCCCCCTGCTGTCAACGGCCTCCTTGTCGCCGGCCGCGGCTTTGATCTCACCCTGCGAGCGCGTTAGGATCGCTCATCTCGTCATTCCGAAAGGGAGCTGCGATGGATGGGCAGGCGCGAGCGGTAGCGAGCGCGTTCCGCGACGCCATGCGCCGCTTCGCCAGCACCGTCAGCATCGTGACCGTGTGGAGCAACGGAGAACGGCACGGCACCACGGCGACGGCCGTCACATCGGTGAGCATGGACCCGCCCTCGATGCTGGTGTGCATTAACCGAGACAGCCGCCTTCACAATCATCTCGTGGCGGGCGAGCGGTTCTGTGTGAACCTGCTGCACGTGGACAATTTGCAAACCTCGCGGCTCTTTGCGAGCCCGCTCTCGAGCGCCGACCGCTTTGCTTGCGGCGACTGGCGGATGGACGCCGCGTCCGCGCCCTATCTCGCCGATGCCCAGGCCAACGTATTCTGCATCAAGGACAAGATGGTCGAGTATGGGTCGCACACGATCTTCATTGGTCGTGTCGTCGACGTGCGCATGCGCAGTGACGTCGCCCCGCTACTCTATCAGAACGGCTGCTACGCCGCGGATGCGGCCGTGCTGCCAGAGCCGGGTGGCAAAATGCCGGCCGGAGCCCGCCGTAGCCGCACGGAGCCGCTCGAGGAGACCTCATGAAGGAATGGATGAAGCTGATCCCGCGGTCGGAGCTGGCCCTATATGAGAAGATCGGCTTTGCCGATGGCGCGAGCCTTGGCGCACGGCCGGCCCTGATCGTCGTCGACGTCACCTACGGCTTCACCGGCTCTGAAGGTCTGACCCTGGATGAGGCCATTGCCGAATTCCAGCCGGCCTGCGGCCCGGTCTCGTGGGAAACGATGCCGCGCATTGCCGCCTTGATCGGGCTCTTCCGCGACCGCCGCCTGCCAGTCGTCTTCACGCGCAGCGATCTGAAGGATGTGCCGTTCACCGGCAAATCGACGAGGTCGAAGCGCGGCGTTCCAAGGAACGCTGCCCGCTTCAGCGAGTTTCCCGCGGCAATCGCGCCGCGCGACGGCGAGTGGGTGCTGGAGAAGACCAAGGCGAGCGCTTTCTTCCAGACCCCGCTCTTGGCCTACCTCGTGCGGCAAGGGATCGACACTGTCGTCGTCTGCGGCGTTTCCACCTCGGGCTGCGTGCGGGCGACCGCCGTCGATGCCGCCTCGCACGGCTTCAACACCCTTGTCGTCGACGACTGCTGCTTTGACCGGTCGGCATTTGCCCATGCGACCAACCTGTTCGACCTGACCAAGTACGCCGCGGTCGTCTCGCTCAGCGAGCTCGGGGCGCTGCTCGCCGAGAGTGGGGCCGCCGAGCAGCGGGCATAGCGAGCCTGATTGCCGGGCTGTATCCTCCGTCCGCCTGAACGCGCTTGGAGAGGGCGTCCCGCCGCAGGAGCGGAGCTTGCCTATTCACCCAGGAACGCGAGCACCCGTGCGTTGAACTCCTCTGCACACTCGATGTGGCCCATGTGGGCCGCTCGTTCGAAGATGTGGAGCTGAGCGTTCGGTATTCGCGGCACGAAATCCTGCCAGTGACCGGGCTTGCGCAACGGATCGTGGCGACCGGCGAACACCAGCACCGGCACGCGGATGGCGGCGTAGTCGATGACGTCACGCTCCTTGGTGGCGCCGGCCTCTCGGAACGGCGCCTTGAACCGGGCTGCCGTGGTCGCCTCCCAGGCCCCCGGCAACCGCGACATCTCCCAGCGCCGCTCCACGTAAGCCCCATCGTGCGCCCACTTCTTGTCAAGGAACATCACGCCCAGGATTCGGCGCATGTGCTCGCGCGTGCCGTCGTAACTGTTGAGGATCTTCCGCGCCGCGTTGTCGGGCGCCTCGCCTCCCCCGGATGAGACGACGAGCTTGACGATCGGCCAGTCTGACGCTTTGCGGGCCGCGACGGCAAGCGCCATGCCGCCCGACATGGAGCTGGCGATGACGTTGACCGGGCCGGTTTCCATCACCTCAAGGAAGCGGCGGATGTGGGAAATGCGGCGGTTGAACTGGCCGCAGAAGTCGAACACCTTGTCGGTGAGGCCAAAGCCAAGATGATCGGGCGCCAGCACATGGTGGTGGCAGCCGAGCGCCTCCAGGTTGTACTCCCAGCTGAACTCCGCCGCGCCGCCGTATTCCGCCGAGTGAAGCAAGAGCAGGCTCGGCCGCTTGCCTCGATGCTCGCGGCCCGCCTCGAGGTAGTGGGTCCGGATGCCGTCGATCGCAACGAAGCTTCCTTCCCTCATGCCTCCGCCGCCCTTTTTACCTCAACCGGCCTGGTGCGCGGCAGCCCGCGGATCTGCGGATAGACCTCCCTGGCAAACAGCGTCATGCTTTTTACCGTCCGCTTGTGATCGAGAAAGCCCGCTTGCTGCATCATCAGGATGTGATCGAAGCCGCCGACCAAATCGTAGAAGCGCTTGATCTGCCGGGCCACATCGTCGGGCGTGCCGTAGATCAGCACCCCCTGCTCTTTCAGAAAGTCGAGGTTCTGGGCGCGCATGGCCTCGGTGCGGCCGGAGAACTTGCCCTTGAGCGCCAGCACGTTGGTGGCGACCGGCACGTAGCCCGGCGGATTGCGGAACTGCGGCTCGGACTTGGCATTGAGGTACCACATCAGCTCGCGCGCGCCGGCTTCCGCCTCGGCCGTCGTATCCCCCGTGTAGACGAGCGGCATGTAGGCCGTCCCGCCGCCACCCGGCAGTCCGCAATCGACGAAGGCGCTGCGGTAGCCTTCGAACATCCAGCGCACCTTTTCATAAGGTTGCAGGAAGGTGGCGAATACATAACCGCGCGCCGCCGCCTTCTTGATGTTGTCGAGGTCGCTTGAGCCCGTGATCCAGATCGCCGGGTGTGGCACCTGATAGGGGCGCGGCCACAGGTTGACGGCACGCTTGTGTGTGAAGCGCCCCTCGAAGTTGAACGGTCCGTCGGTCGTGGTCCACGCCTTGACGATGAGGTCGATGCCCTCCCACAGCCGCTCCACCGTCTGTGTCGGGTTGGTGTTGGCCGCGAAGATCTCGTAGGGCACGCCGCGCACGAAGCCGACATCGAGGCGCCCCCGCGACAAGCAATCGATCATCGCCATCTCTTCGGCGATACGGATCGGATCGCCGCGGTTGGCGATCGGATTGCCGAGGATGCAGATGCGCCCCTTGCTGGTCTGCCGTGCCAGGATGGCAGCGCTCAAGGGAGCCGCCACGTCGAGACAGGTCGCCGTCTGATGGTGCTCGTTGAGCAGCATGTTGAGGCCAAGCTCGGAGGCGATGATGTGCTCGTCGAAATACCGGTTGTAGAGATCGGCCCCGACCTTCGGATCAAAGTGTCGGCTTGGTAGCGATACGCGCATGGTGGAAAGCGTGTCGAGCGGCGGCAGATACGGATAGGGCATTTCGGTGAAGTGCCAGGCTTCCATTTGGGGTCGGCTCCTTGTGCCCGCTGTACTAGCCGAGAAAGCTTTTGACCTGCCGCATGAAGGCCTCCGGCTGCTCGATGTGAGGGTAGTGGCCGGCCTCGGCAATGACGGCAAGACGCGCACCGGGAATCAGCGCCTGATAGGCTCGCCCATAGTCGGTCGTGACGATCCCGTCGTTCTCGCCCCACACCAGCAGCGTCGGCGCCTTGATGCGCCCAAGACGATGCTTGAGCTTCGGGTTATGCATGTAGGGCTCCCAGGCGAAGCGGGCGAAGCTCTCGTTGTTGCGAGCGATAATGATGAGTTTGTCATCGGGCATGGAGGCGTAGTCCCGCTTGCCCTTGGCTTTGTCGAACCACTTGAGGCCCATGACCTTGTCGGGGTGTAAGAGCCAGATGTCCTGGATATCGCGGTCGAACGGCCCGCCGACCTTGATGCCGTAGGGAGAGACCAGAACCAGCTTCGAGATGAAGGAGCAGTCCTTTGTCGCCATCTCAGCCGCGATCCAGCCCCCGAAGGAAAAGGCCACGACCGGCACTTTGTTCAGCCCGAGCCGCTCGGCGAGATCGAGGTAGAGGTAGGCGATGTCGTCCGGGCTGGTGATCCAATCCGGCCGCTCCGAGGTGCCGAACCCCGGCGGCGAGGGAATGATCAGCTCGTAGCCCCGCGCTAGTTCCTCGACTGCGGGAGCCTCGAGCTCCAGGGCCTCCTCGCCATAGAGCAGCAGCAGCGGACTACCCTTTCCCCGCCGTTCGAACGCGATCTCGACTCCACCGATCGATACGCGCACCTCGCGCTCTTTCCCATCGTACATTCAGTTGTCTGTCCCCGATCGTGGCTGGTGCTCATCTAGGGTCGGCCGGTCTCGGAACTGGCTGCTGCCCGACGAGCGTCAGGCCGTATCCGTCAAGTCCGACGATGGTGCGCTGCGTGTTGGACAGCAGGATCATCTTTCTGACGCCGATATCGAGCAGGATCTGGGCGCCGATGCCGTACTGGCGCAGCTCCGCGATGGGCTTCTGCCTGGCCCTTCCCTCCCGCTCCTGCACCGAGCGGCTCACGCTCGTCGGCGAGGGGTCGCGGATGACGACGATGACGCCGCGGTTGCGCTCGGCGATCAACCGCATCGAAGCCTCGAGCTCGTGCCCCCGGGCACGTGCCTCGCCACCGAACGACTGGCCCACGCGATTGTCGCCGAGCGCGTCGGCGAGGATGTCGAGCTGGTGCATGCGCACGAGCACAGGCTCCTCGCCCGAGATGTCGCCGCGCACCAGCGCGATATGTTCCGTGTAGCCGACCTTGGTGGCGTAGATCCGCACCTTGAACTCGCCGCCGAAGCGGCTGGACAGCGTCGACTCGGCCACCACCTCGACCAGCTTCTCGGTGCGCCGGCGATAGGCAATAAGATCGCCGATGGTGGCGATCTTGAGCCCGTGCAGCTGGGCGAAGCGCACCAGATCCGGCATGCGCGCCATGCTGCCGTCGTCGTTCATGATCTCGCAGACGACACCGGCCGGGTAGAGCCCGGCCAACCGTGCAACATCGACCGCCGCCTCCGTATGGCCGGCCCGCACCAGCACGCCCCCCGGTTGCGCGACGAGCGGGAACACGTGTCCGGGCGACACGATGTCGTGCTTGCCCTTGGTGGGATCGATGGCGACCGCGATGGTGCGGGCGCGATCGGCCGCCGAGATGCCCGTGGTGACGCCCTCACGGGCCTCGATGGAGACGGTAAACGCCGTCTGGTGGCGCGTCTGGTTGCGCGGCGACATCGGGTGCAGGTCGAGCTCCGCCACCCGCTCCGCCGTGAGCGCAAGGCAGATCAGCCCGCGCCCGTGCTTGGCCATGAAGTTGACGGCCTCGGGCGTCGCCTTCTCGGCAGGGATCACAAGGTCGCCCTCGTTCTCACGCGACTCATCGTCGACCAAGATGAACATGCGCCCTTGTCTGGCGTCCTCGATCACCTCCTCGATCGAAGAGAGCCAACCTGAGGAGAGCTCTGAGATTGCCGACTGCAATGTTGACCTCGCGAAGGGTGGCCGCCGCGCGGCCAGCCGCCTGTTGCCGATATCGCACCGAGCATTAGTTCGCGGAGCGGACTTTGTCCATGCATGGTACGCTGCCCGCCGCAGCCGCTTTATCGCCAGCCTCGCGCAAGCTCGCTCGGCAAACCTAGGGCATGGACCCGTTCCGCGCATTGCCGGCGATGTCGCGGGCTGGCGCAGTGCTGGCCGCCGTCGCTGCCGGCGCGTGCGCCACCGAAAACAACTTCAATGCGGTCTATTCGGTGGTCCCCCCCTATCACCTGGTCTCCGGGGAGGTGACCTTCCGCATTTACGACCGCCCCGACCTGCAGCGTGTAGCCATCTCCCCCGACCGTGAGGTGGCGGCCAGCGCGCATCTCATCGACCATTTACCGTTCAACCTGGCGGACTTCGAAGGCTCCCGCTCACCGGGCTCGAACTACTTCTATCCGTTGCAGGAGTATTTCGCGCGCACGGGCCGCACCTGCCGCCTCCTCAACGGCTACGTCCTGATCACACCGCAATGGGAGTTTGTCTACGAATGCGGGCCGCCGGCCCATTTCCAGCCCCATCCCGCCGAAACCTTCGAGCCTTATAAGTAGGCCGCGAGCCGGACCTCCTAGCTCATCAGCCGCCCAATGGCTTCACCAGCAGCAACCAGCGCGTTCCGGGGCCTTGCCATCCCTCCTTGACCATCGCCCAATCGGCCTCCTGCCGGAAGCCGTAGAACTCATAGAGCCGTCGTGCCGGTGCGTTCGTATCGGCGACGATGATGCTGAGCCCGCGTCGGCCCGCTCGCTTCGCCGCGGTCTCGGCCAGCGCCAGGAGATGACGGGCGACGCCCCGCCGGCGAAAGGCGGGATAGGTGGCGAGCACATTGACGTACCACGTGCCGCAGGCACGGTTTTCGAGCTCTTGCAGCGGAACGAACATGGCGGGCATCTCGGCATCGATCGGTTGAGGCTCGTCGGGCAGCGGATACCCGATGAGGCAGCCCGCGACGCTGCCGCTGATCTCCGCAATCACGGCGTTGCGGTAGGAGAAGCTGCCCTCTTCGCGACGCGCCCGGCGCCGCCCGACGCACCACGCCGTCTCGCCCGGGCCCGCTGTGCGCTCCCACAGATAATACGAGAGCCCGTCGCTCGCCGCGTTGACGAACTGGGCGAGGTGTTCGGCATCTTCCGGCGCCGCGCCGCGCGTCGCAATGGTGGCGTTGGCCATACCTCCAGTGCCCCTGTTGCGCACACCCGCCCCGGCAACGGGCTCAGCTCTTGGACGACTGGCGCTTCTCGGCGAGCTGCGCAAGCTGTTCGTAGGCGTCGGCGATCTGCAGCATCGTCTCCTTCGCGACCGCCTCCTCCAATCGCTCAGCGATGGCCCGCGACTCCCGGGCGCGCTGGCGCCAGTGCTCGGCGTTGTCTCGTATCGAGCGTTGGTTCATGAGCGATGAACACGAGGGCGGGTGGCAGAGTTCCATGCGCCTTTCGCATGCGGGCTCCGCGTTGGGTCCCGGTCGTGTACTCACTTCTTTGCCGGCGTCGTCGCGCGCGCCTCGGCGTACTGGGCGAGGACTTCGTAGCGCCTCGCTATCCATAGCATGATGCGTCGCGCCTCGGCATCACTCATCTCAACCGCAATGGATCGCGCCTCCGCAGCCAGCGCCCTCCATCGGGCTGCATCGTCCAACGTCATGTAACCAGTCCCCTAGCCTGATCTCGGACCGGCCTGGCGCAAGGCTGGCCCTGCCCCGTGAACGCCGGGGCCGCCCGATGGTTCCGGCCACGAAAAAGGGCATCTCCGGGAGGGGGAGGAGATGCCCTTGGGGCCGTGCAAGAGGGGCAAGGAGCATGCACAGCCAACCTACGAACGCTGCTCGCACCGACTCGGTTCCAAACGTTCGCGGATTGTGGGCGTCACATTGAACGCGGCGCTCCGGGAATTGCGGCGATCCTGCGGCGGAGTTCCCGCTCAGCCGTCCTTGCCGGCGACCTTTCCGGCGATCGCCGCCTGGGCCGCCGCGAGCCGGGCTACCGGCACGCGGAAGGGCGAGCAGGATACGTAATCGAGCCCCACCTCGTGACAGAACAGCACCGAGGCGGGGTCGCCGCCGTGTTCGCCACAGATGCCGACCTTCAGCTGCCTGCGCGCTCGACGTCCGCGCTCGGTAGCGATGCGCACGAGCTCGCCCACCCCGTCCCGGTCGATCGACACGAACGGATCGACCTCGAAGATGTGGGCGCGCGCGTAGTCGGCGAGAATGGGCGCCGCATCGTCGCGCGATAGCCCGATCGCGGTCTGCGTCAGATCGTTGGTGCCGAACGAGAAGAATTCCGCCCCGGCTTCTCCGGCCGCGATCTCGTCGGCCTTGAGGCAGGCGCGCGGCAGCTCGATCATGGTGCCCACCTGGAAGTCGAGCCGCGCGCCGGTCTCCTTTTCGACGGCCCGTGCCACTTTGACGATGATCGTGCGCAGAATGTCGAACTCTCGCCGGTAGGCGATAAGCGGGACCATCACCTCAGGCGTGACTGGCTTTCCCGTCTTTTTCGCTGCGTTCACCGCCGCTTCGAAGATGGCGCGCGCCTGCATTTCCGTGATCTCGGGAAAGCGGATAGCAAGTCGGCAGCCGCGAAAGCCGAGCATCGGGTTGAACTCGGCGAGTTCGGCCACCCGTTCCTTGAGCCGCTTGAGCGGCAGACCGAGTGCCTCGGCGACCGCCTCGGCCTCCTCGTCGTGGTGGGGCAGGAACTCGTGCAACGGCGGATCGAGCAGCCGGATCGTCACCGGCTGCCCGGCCATAATCTCGAACAACTCTTCGAAATCGCGGCGCTGCATGGGCAGTATCTTGGCGAGCGCGGCGCGCCGCTCCACCTCGGTCTCGGCGCAGATCATCTCGCGCACGGCAAGGATGCGGTCGGCCTCAAAGAACATATGCTCGGTGCGGCAGAGCCCGATGCCCTCCGCACCGAACTCGCGCGCCTGCCGCGCGTCCCGCGGCGTGTCCGCGTTGGCGCGCACGCCGAGGCGACGCGCTTTGTCGGCCCAGCCCATAAGCTTGGCGAAATCGCCGGAGAGCTTGGGCTGGCGCATCTTGACCCGGCCCTTCATCACCTCGCCGGTGGCGCCGTCGATGGTGATGATATCGCCCTTCTTGAGCACCTCGCCATTGGCCGTCATCGTCTGGGCTGCAGCGTCGATCCGGAGCGCACCGGCGCCGCACACGCAGGGCCGGCCCATGCCCCGCGCCACTACTGCTGCGTGGCTCGTCATACCGCCGCGCGCTGTGAGGATGCCGGCTGCCGCGTGCATGCCGTGAATGTCCTCCGGACTGGTCTCGACTCGCACCAGGATCACCTCACGTCCGTTGGCCTTGAGCTGTTCGGCCTCATCGGGATCGAACACGATCTCGCCTGCCGCGGCTCCGGGCGAGGCTGCGAGCCCCTTGGCGATCAGCTTTTTCTCCGCGTCGGGATCGATGGTCGGGTGCAGCAGCTTGTCGAGTGCAGCCGGCTCGATGCGCATGACCGCCTCCTCGCGAGAGATGACGCCTTCCTCGGCGAGGTCGACCGCGATCTTGATTGCCGCCTCGATTGTCCGCTTTCCCGAGCGCGTCTGCAGCATCCACAGCTTACCGTCCTGGATAGTGAACTCGACGTCCTGCATGTCGCGGTAGCGCGCCTCGAGCTTGGCGAGAATGTGCTGGAGTTCCTTGAAGGCCTCCGGCAGCAGCCGCTCGAGTGAAGGCGCCTCCTGCCCGGCCAGTTCGCGCGCCCGCTCGGTGAGGCAGTGCGGCGTGCGGATGCCGGCGACCACGTCCTCGCCCTGGGCGTTGGGCAGGAACTCCCCATAGATTTCTTTCGCTCCGGTCGACGGGTTACGCGTGAAGGCAACACCCGTCGCCGAGGTCTCGCCCATGTTGCCGAACACCATGGCCTGCACGTTCACCGCCGTACCCCAGTCGTCGGGAATGTCGTGCAGGCGCCGGTAGGTGACGGCATGCGGGTTCTGCCAGGAGCCGAACACGGCACCGATGGCGCCCCACAGCTGCTCGTGGATGTCCTGAGGGAAGGGCGTGCCCCGCTCGCGCTCGACGATCTGCTTGTACTCGGCGATGATCTCCTGCCAGTCTTCCGCCTGGATCTCGGTATCGCGTTGGTAGCCCGCGAGATTCTTGCGGTTCTCGAGCACATCCTCGAACTCGCCGTGGCCGATGCCGAGCACGACGGCTGCATACATCTGGATGAATCGGCGATAACTGTCGTAGGCGAACCGCCGGTTGCCGGAGCGGCGGGCGAGCCCTTCGACCGTCCTGTCGTTGAGCCCGAGGTTGAGGATCGTATCCATCATGCCCGGCATCGAGGCGCGTGCGCCCGAGCGCACCGAAACGAGCAACGGATTGCTTTCATCGCCGAACCGCGCGCCGACCGCCCTGCCGACCTCAGCGAGCGCGCTCAGGACCTCCTCCTTGAGCTCCTCGGGAAGCTTGCGCCCATTCTCGTAGTAGGCAGTGCAAACCTCGCTGGTGATGGTGAAACCCGGTGGCACGGGCAGCCCGAGGCTCGCCATCTCTGCGAGATTGGCGCCCTTGCCGCCGAGCAGATCCCGCATCTCGGCGTTGCCGTCCGCTTTCCCGGCGCCGAACCGGTACACCCGCTTATGACCCTTGGCGGACGCATTTGCCGTCTGTTTCATGGTCCGCAACTCCTCATCCTGACCGCGCCTGATGGGGCCGAAATCGTGACATACAAGCCCTCACCATGGGTCGTAAACACATGGCTGCCGCTTGAGCCGCGGTTGCACTTTGACGCGGAGCCGTCCTTCGCGCACTCTGCGCCCGTTCCTGGCAACCCGGAAGCCCTGCCGATGATGCACCACCTGCCGGACGTGCTCAAAACTCTCGACCGCTCGCGTGAAGCCGCTATTGCGCGGCTGTTCGAACTCTTACGCATCGACAGCGTTTCGACCGATCCAGCCTACAAGGAGCGGTGCAAGGCGGCCGCCGAATGGTGTGCCCAGACCTTGCGCGACCTCGGCTTCACGGCCTCGGTCCGGCCGACCAAGGGTCACCCGATGGTGGTCGGCCACGACCCGTCTGCGCCGGCCGAAGGGGGCCCGCACGTCCTCTTCTACGGCCACTACGACGTGCAGCCGCCCGACCCGCTCGAGCTGTGGACGACGCCGCCGTTCGAGCCGCGCATCGCCAGCGACGGGGCCAACGGCGAGGTAATCGTTGCCCGCGGTGCCCAAGACAATAAGGGCCAGCTCATGACCTTCCTGGAAGCGGTCCGCGCCTGGCGCACGGTCGCCGGCCGGCTTCCTATTCGGGTGAGCGTACTCATCGAAGGCGAGGAGGAGTGCGGCTCCCCGAGCCTCCCTGGCTTCATGGCCGAGGCTTCCAGCGAGCTTCGCTGCGACCTGGCGCTGGTTTGCGACACGGGCCAGTGGGACAGGGACACGCCGGCTATCACCACCATGCTTCGCGGGCTGTTGGGCACCGAGGTTACCGTTGAAGGCCCGAACCGCGACCTGCACTCCGGCCTGTACGGCGGCCCCGCCCTCAACCCGATCCGCGCCCTCGCCCGCATCATCGCCGCTATGCACGACGAGCACGGCCGCGTCACCGTCCCGGGCTTCTACGATGGCATTGTTCCGCCGACGCCAAGGCAGCTCTCACAGTGGCACGGTCTGCACTTTCGCGGCCAGCAGTACTTGCAGGATGTCGGACTGAGCACGCCAGCCGGCGAAGCCGGTTTCAGCATCCTCGAGCAGCTCTGGGCGCGCCCGACGCTCGAGTTCAACGGCATTACCGGCGGCTACCAGGGCGTGGGCTCCAAGACGGTTATCCCCTCCAAGGCCTCTGTGAAGATCACCTGCCGCCTGGTGGCCGGCCAGGATCCCGAAAGGATACTGAAGAACCTGCAGGCGTTCGTGCGCGAGCGGACGCCGACGGATGCGCGGGTATCCTTCGCGACCGGCCGCGGCGTCGGCAGCGCGGCGATCTCGTTTGAAACAGACGCGCCTCATATGGCCGCCGCCCGCACCGCCCTGGAGGAGGAGTGGGGCCGGCCTGCCGTGATGATGGGTTGCGGCGCATCGATTCCCATCGTCACTTCGTTCAAGGAAGCGCTCGGCATGGATAGCCTGCTCGTCGGCTTCGGCCTCGATGACGACCGCATCCATTCGCCCAACGAGAAGTACAACGTCACGAGCTTCACCAAGGGGGCGCGCAGTTGGGCCCGTATCCTGGCTCGGCTGGCCGAGACCTCCTGAAGGGCTGGGCGATGACCGGGCGGACGGGGACCGCGCTCGCCGTCACGGTCCTGCTGGCGCTTGCCGTCCTCGCTGCGTTGAACGTTGCCGAGCAGGATGGGGCGGCGGAACGCGCACAGGAGGAAGACGAGCCAGGTCGGTTCGACTACTACAGCCTGGTGCTGTCCTGGAGCCCGTCCTACTGCGCTGGCCTTGCCACGCCCGGCGCCGATCCCCAGTGCCGCCGCAACGCCGGCAAGCCCTATGCCTTCGTGCTGCACGGGCTGTGGCCGCAGTACGAGCAGGGCTACCCTCTGTCATGCGCCACGGGGTCGGACACCTGGGTTCCTCGGGCGGTGATCGAAGGCATGCGCGACCTCATGCCCAATCCGAAGCTTGTCATCCACGAGTACCGCCGACACGGCACATGCTCGGGCCTCGATCCGGCCCACTACTTTGGTCTGGCCCGCAAGTTGGCTGAGAGCATCAAGGTGCCGCCGCGCTTCCTCGAACCGGACGCCGACCAAGTGATGAGCACGGCCGACGTCATCGCACAGTTCCTCTCCGCCAACCCCACGCTCGCACGCGATATGATCGCTGTGTCCTGCGGCGGACCCGGGCCCCGCCTGAGGGACGTGCGTTTCTGCTTTACGCGGGAAGGTGCCCCGCGCCGCTGCGGTGCCAACGAAAACCCGCAGAGGTTGTGCCGGGCGGACTACGTCCATGTTCCGCCGTTGCGGCCCACTCCGCCCTGAATCGTCCTGCCTATTGCGCGCGGCCTGATCGTATTAGGCGCTTTTGCGCAGCCGCTCCGCGCGCCAGTGCGCCGGACTTGCACAGATGTAGCCGGCCGAGAACTCGCCGCGGCCCGCGCCGAGTCGGGTCGGATCGAGGCTCCAGCGGCCTGCCAGCGCTAACACGTGGCTCTCTGTCGGATGCAGAATGATCTGCCCGCCCGCATCTCCCGACCGCCCATGCACACCACGTACTTCGAACAGCTTGAGCCCCATGGCGCGCTCCTCCCGGGTGGACTTGCCCTTGTTCCAGATCACCCCCTCGTCCCCGATGGCAAAGGCGCGCTCGAGCCGGCCGTTTGTGGCGCGGGCCCAGGCATAGAGGTCGAGCGGCGGGTAGCTGAAGTAGTATTGCGCCTCCGGGAAGGCCGATGCGAGATCGAGCAGCATTGGAGTGCACTTGTCGACCAGGCTGCGAGCAACCGGATGTGGCAGCGACAGCCCCACGACAAAGGTCCATCCCCCGACCGGGGGCGACAGGAACACGTGGGCAGGTCCGAGGCGGTCGTCGTAAACCGTGCCGATGCCCGTACGCCAGTTGGCGGCTTCGAGCACCTCCAGCCTCAGCACCTCGGCCACGCGCGCCGTATCCCGCGTGCGCACGGCGAGCCAAGCCATGCTGCAACCGAACGGGCAGGGCCGGTCGGGTCTACCATCGAGCAGCAGACCACGCGCGCCGAGCCGAGGCGCCAGCACGAAGGCGGCAA
This sequence comes from Hyphomicrobiaceae bacterium, assembly GCA_035574175.1. GTDB lineage: Bacteria > Pseudomonadota > Alphaproteobacteria > Rhizobiales > Hyphomicrobiaceae > DATLZB01. Next base: position 185 of record DATLZB010000109.1, on the reverse strand, counting down.
CGAATATGGTCAACGCCAGAAAGAGGCTGATCGTCAGGATCACCGCCGCCGCCCCCGTGCTTGCACCGGCTCGATTGTGGTAGGTCCACCGATTACGCCGGACAAGCTGCCACCACCCCACAGGTTGGGGAAAACGCGCCTTGGTCCGCCGGCCCCTGGAAAACATGCGCCAGTTTCCGCCATGA
>DATLZB010000108.1:0-19109 GCA_035574175.1 Hyphomicrobiaceae bacterium | reverse complement strand
TCAGAGCCAACGAGGTGCTGACCAACCTGGTCGAAGCCGGATTCTACACTGAGGGCCAGGTGCATGCCGCCCGCCTCAACCCAGCGAGGTTCGTGGAGCATCCGCCGACCTCGAGCCCGGATTGGTTCCTCGACTGGGCCTATGAGGAGATCCAGCGCGTGATGGACGGCCGCGGCCACTATGTGCTCACCGCGCGCACCACCATCGACCCGAGGCTGCAGGAGATCGCCGAGGAGGCGCTGGTTTCGGCCATCCGGCAGAAGGGACGGAGCATGCGGTTCAACTCGGGCGCCTTCGTCGCCATGGAGACGGATGGAGCGGTGCGCGCTTTGGTGGGAGGCCCGGACTACGGCGAAAGCCAGTTCAACCGCGCCACCCAGGCCAAGCGACAGCCCGGCTCTTCGTTCAAGATCTACGTCTATGCGACCGCTCTCGAGAACGGCTATACGCCGGAAACGATCGTCCGCGATGCGTCGCGCTCGTGCGGTAACTGGCATCCGCAAAACTACGGCGGCGGTCATGGCACCGGCGCGCGCATGCCGCTCTGGATGGCGCTTGCCAAGTCCATCAATACAACGGCGGCGGAACTTTCGTTCGCGGTCGGTCGCGAGCGCGTGATCGAGATGACACAGCGGCTCGGAATTAAAGGGATTCGCCGAAGCTGTTCGATGGCGCTGGGCGACACTGGCATCACGCCGCTCGAGCACACCGGGGGGGTTGCCACCTTCGCCAACGGCGGCCGGCGTGCCAGACCCTACGCCATATTGGAAGCCTTCAATTCCAAAGGAGAGCTCGTCTACAGCCGTGAACGCGACGAGCCCGAGCCGCCGCAGCTCGTCTCCCGGCGCGTCGCCGAGCAGATGAACCAGATGCTGGCGCGCGTAGTGACGGAGGGGACCGGAACCAGGGCGGCCCTAGATTTTACCTACAGCGCCGGCAAGACAGGCACCAGCTCGGGGCCAAACGACGTTTGGTTCATCGGTTTCACCGGCCGCTACGTGGCCGGCGTCTGGCTCGGCAACGACGACAACCGCCCGCAGGCCAACGGCAACACCGGCGGCGGTCTCGCCGCCCCCATCTGGCAAGCGTTCATGTCGGCGGCCCACACCAGCATGGACATCCCCCAAATCCCCGGGCTGCCTCTCCACCCGGTGCAGGTCGCCGAGCAGCAGCGCTTGGCCGAACTCAAGCGGCGTAACCCAGCGGCGGTGCAGACGCCGGTCAGATCAACCAGCATCATGCCGGATTCTACTCGCGCGATCCTGAAGCGGGTAGCCGAGGCCATGCGCAAGGCCAATGCAGCAGCGGGCGAGCGGCCGGGCGCCAGCGGCTCCCAAACGCAACCGACGCCGACGGCCGAGCCCGAACGGCGCCCCGAGCGGGCAACGCTCAGGGACTTGCGCAGCCAGCTGCTCGATCTGCCCTGATATGGCACTTCCGGCCTTACCACCGGTGCTGCTCTACCGCCTCGACCGCCTTCGCGTCGAGGTCGGGGCGTGGATCGCCCACACCGCAAACATCGGTCTCTTCATAGGCGTGGCGCTGCTGCTCGGGATCGGGTCGAGCTGGTACATGACCGAGGTCGGCACCGCTCTGACGACCGTCCGGCAAGGGCCTTGGACGGCGTGGACCAACGCGGCCACGGACAGCGTCGATCCCTACACGCGCGCCCATTTTGCCCGCCGCGGCAGCCTGCCGCTCAGCGCCTCCATCGCTGCCACCTACGAAGCCCGCTACGACGAGGACGGACAGCGTCTGCACTCAAGCTGCGAGTATCTGCTGGACTCTCCGCCGCTCGCCGCGAGTTGGTGGAGTGTCGCCGTTTACGACGCCGCCGGTCTGCTCATTCCCAATCCGGCCGACCGCTACGCATTCACCAGCGAGACCTACGCGCCCAATGCGGATGGGGGCTTCTATATCGTGCTGGCGCGCGATGCTCGCCCCGGCAACTGGCTGCCCGTCGGCGGCGCAGGCCGGCTCAACTTGTTGCTGACTTTAATCGAGCCGCGCGGCGCGCCCGCCCCAGGGGATCCCTCTATCCAGGTCAGGCGGGGACCGCTGCCGGCCATTAAGAGGATCTCCTGCAGATGAGGCACCTTCGCCTGCTGCTGGCACGCTGGCCTTATCTGCTCGCAATGCTGCTGGCGGCGGCAATAGTGCACATCTTAACCACCTTTTTGATGCCGCATCTCGCCGTCGGCGATGCCTACACACGTCTCAGCCGCAGCCTGCCTGCCAATACCTTCGTGATTTTTCCCCCGACCCGAGCCGGTGCGCAGGTGCTGCCCTATCAAGCGCCCGATGTGCGGTATGCCATTTGCCGGTTCGACACGGCAGCCGGGCCCGTCGTGGTCAGTGTGATCCTCCAGGACGTGGGGTGGACGCTCTCGCTCTATTCCGCGAGTGGGGAAAGCTTCTATGCAGTGCCGGCGGCCGCCGGCAGAACGGTGGACGTGCGCGTGTTGGTGCTTCCTCCGGGCGACAATTTTCTTGGGTACGTGCCGGAGCGCCGCGAGGTCAATACCAGCCTGACGCAACTCCACGCGCCCACGCGCGCTGGCTTGGCAGTGCTTCGTGCGCCTCTCAAGGGACGAGCGTTCGCGGCCGAAATCGAGCAGGGCCTGCGCCGGTCGACCTGCCGACAGCAACCGTACTGAGACGCGCGCTCACTCGATGATCTCGAGCCTGTCGCGGGGCGTCTCACGCCTCGGAGGAACGGCCGTCGCCGCCACTTCCGCCGCGCGCTCGTACCTTACGCCCGGAAAGATCACGATCTCTGCGCCCTGCCGGTCCCCGATCTCGGCCAGCACGCGTACGTCGCTGCCAGGCAGGCGGTCCTCTGTCTTGAACAGCAAGATGGTTGCCATGGTGTCCCTCGCGCTCCCCTCCGCCGTCCTCGCCACAGCTTGGGCGGGCGGCATGCGATGCGGACGCTCGACTCGCCCCCAACGCCGGAGAGTGGGCGACGCAATTGGTTAACGATTGGTTAAATGATGCGCGCCTCAGCCCCCCGAGTCGTAGGCAGACCATACTTACCGGAGGTCGTCTCTACCCTGCGGCATGATTTCAGCCTCGAGCAGGTGGCGCCCCTGCCGGTCCTCGATCTCGATCACCCACAAATCGCTGTCGAACTCGACCTGGCGGCTGAGATAGGCATCGGCTTCAGGCTCCGGCACGGCACCGGCGACAAAGCAGGCCGCGAAGCGGCGCTCGCCCTGGAGCGCTACCAGCCCCGCAGGGGCGGGTCCGAACAGGTGGACGGTGCCGTCGAGGCGGTTGACCTTCAGGAAAATGGCCCCGGCCCGATCGTCTCCGTGCCGGGCAATGACGGCCGGAATGCCGGCGGCCTGGCATCGGCGCAGATAGGAGCGAACCCAGGTCTCTGAGGAAACCCGCACGCCGTTCACGCCCGCGAGGGCCGGTGCGCCCCCAGGGGTGAGGCGCGCAACGCTCTTGCCAAGGACCGAATCACGGTAGCGACGACCAAACCGATGAGCAGCAGCAGGATGGACTTGGGGCCGAGCTCGCCGAGCAACGTCGCATAGGCCGGATTGGCCGCAGTCGGCAGCCAGTATTCGAACTGCTCGCGGAAAATGTCGAGCACGTCGCGCGCGAGGCGGACCAGTGCGCCGAACGTCTCCAGGTGAAAGAGGTTGAGATAGATGTACACCAGCATAGCTGCCACGAGCTCGATGACGAGCAGGATCAGGGCCTGCGCCAGCCACAACACCGGCAACACCACGAACCGGGCAAACGGATTGGTCATCGGCGGACCCTCAACGCAGTTGGCAGTTGGCAGCGGGCGACGGCATCGTCCGCAACCGGCGGTCGGAAGACCTCGCTTCTGCTCAAAATTGCGGCGCCCTCAAGATAATGGAGCGGCATCATTTGTCACCGGTCGAGTACGTCGGGGGCCCGCCGCAGACGGCGGCGAGTGGACAGGTTTGCAGCCGGGGTTACACTGATCGCACCAGTCGCCGCGCCCTTGAGGCGGCCAGCCGGAGGCAAATCGGGAGGAAATGATGAGAAAAGCAGGGATCGTGGTGGCGAGCGTTGTCTGCTTGCTCGCAGCGCCCGCGCTCGCTCAGCAGAGCGTTGCCGATTTCTACAAGGGCAACACCGTCAGAATCGTGGTGGGCGTGGCGGTCGGCTCCGGCTACGACCTCAACGCGCGCCTGCTGGCGCGCCACATCGGCGCGCACATCCCGGGCAATCCCAATGTCGTCGTGCAGAACCAGCCGGGCGCCGGCAGCATGACGATGACCAATCAGCTCTATGCCAACGGTCCGTTCGACGGCACCGTCATCGGTGCGCCGTTCAACGGCCTGCCGACAGCGCCCCTGCTGACGCCGGAAGGTGCCCGCTTCGATCCGACCAAGCTCATCTGGCTAGGGTCAACGAATAAGGAAACTCAGGTCACCTACCTGTGGCACACAGCTCCCGCCCAAAAGCTCGCCGATCTCCGCGACAAGGAAACCGTGGTCGGAGCGCAGGCCCCCGGTTCGACCCAGTACGACTACGCGGTGCTCGCCAATGCGCTGTTCGGTTTCAAGTTCAAGGTGGTGACCGGTTACGAGAGTACGCCCAAAATCCACCTCGCCATGGAGCGCGGGGAGGTGCACGGGATCGCCGCCACCAACTGGTCCACCCTCAAGGCGATCGGCTCGGACTGGCTCAAGGACAAGAAGGTGAACGTCATCGTGCAGTGGGGGCTCTCGCCGCATCCCGAGCTTGCCGGGATCCCGAGCATCCTCGATCAGGCCAAGTCGCCGGCCGAGCGGCAGGCGCTCGAGCTGTCGCTTGCCCGGCTTGAATACGGCCGCCCCTTCTTCTTGCCGCCCAACGTGCCGCAAGAGCGGGTCGCCGCGCTTCGGCGGGCATTCGACGCCACCATGAAGGACCCGGCCTATCTCGACGAGGCGGCAAAGGCCAAGATCGAGGTCGATCCTCTCACCGGAGAGCAGGTTGCCGTGCTCGTCGAGCGCGTCTCTCGAACGCCGGACGAGACCGTGACGCTGGTCCGCAAGGCGCTGGCCACCAAGTAAAGCTCAGCGACCGGAGGCGACCCGACCGGTCGGCGCAGAACCCTGCAGCTTCGCCAGCAGCGGGGCAGAGATTCGCCCCGACGGTTTCAGACGCTGGTCGGCTTCGAAAGCGGCAATCGCCCGCCGGGTATCGTCGCCCAGACGGCCGTCGACCGCGCTAATGCTGTATCCGTGCGCGATCAGTTGCTGCTGCACGAGGCGTGTGAGCTGCTCGGCAGGCGTGCCCCGCACGGCGGCCGACCGGTTCTCGCCGGCCACACGGGCTCGGCCTGTGCCGAGGATCAGCATCTTCAACAGCGCATCGGAAGGCAGGCCGGTAAGCTCGAGCTGCTGGTCGCTCTCATACGCCATGATGGCGGCATGGGTCGAAAGATTAGCCAGCCCGTCGGACGGGCCCTCATAGTAGCCTGCGGCCTTGAGCTCTCGCTGAATGGCCCTGATGGTGGCCGGGCTCGCTTCCCTGTCCGGTCCGGCCGGGGCCTTGGCACTTGCCGCGGCCGCAAGGCGCGTCGGGGCACCACTGCTCGACTGTTCGCCGTGCGGCAGCGCGCGCGGTTGCAAGAGCAGCACGTTGGCTGCGACGCTGCCGACAAACACCACGAATACCGAGGCATACACTCGCGCCCGTCGAGGCGTCATGCCAACTCCACGCTCGGCGCCGGTCCGCTCCGGCCTTTCGCCAGTTCGGCATTATCGGAACCTCAACGTTAAGGAAGCCTTAAGGCGCGAACCGAAGGGGTGAGCGCTTAGCCTCGCGCACGCCCAAGTCGGCGATAAACGGCATTTGAAGCAAAGTTCGGTGGTCCCGATTGGCCGGACCTTAAATCCCCCCTGTTAGTGTCGCCCACCTTCGACGACAGCCTCAATCGGGGGACTGCGAACATGTCGCTGTTCAGGATCCTATTTTGGCTTGCCATCATCGTGCTGCTGCTGCCCACGGACAGCCAGCGCCAGGAGCAGGTCATCCGCACCGCGACGGCTGCGTTCGAGCGCGCCGTCACGTTCTGCGACCGCAATCCGAACACCTGCGCGGAGGCCTCGCAGCTGTGGGCCACGTTCGTGCGCAAGGCCGAGTTCGGCATCGACCTTGCCACCCGTATGATCCGAGAAAGGATGGCCAGTGCACAGCAAGCGGGAACGGGCGTGGGCCACGTCGGCTTCGAGCCCGACCGCGAGCGGGGCACACTCAGCAATGCGGATTTGGCGCCGCAGTGGCGCGGCCCCAACGTGCGCGACACGTACTAAAGCCGGCGCGGCCGACAAAATCGGTCCTTGGTCACCCAAGGCCCTTGCGCGACAATACCTGCGCCGCCTAACTGAAAGGGGCAGGCCACGACCTGCCCCCGGCTGCATTCACGACCATGGCAGGTATGTCGCTCGATACGATCCGCACCGACTTTGCTCTGCTCGACGAGTGGGAGGACCGCTACCGCTACATCATCGAGCTGGGGCGCGATCTGCCGCCGCTCGACGAAGCGCTGAGGACCGACGCCAACAAGGTGCGCGGCTGCGCCAGCCAGGTGTGGATCGCCTCCGAGTTGGTAGCGTCAAACGGTGGCTCTAAGCGCCTTGTCTTCCATGGTGACAGCGACGCCCATATCGTGCGCGGCTTGATCGCCATCTTGTTTGCGATCGTCGACGGCAAGAGCCCGGAAGAGATCCTCTCTCTCGACATCAACGCCGCCTTCACGGCGCTCGGACTGCGGGAGCACCTCACACCGCAACGTTCGAACGGGGTCGTCGCCATGATCGAGCGTATTCGCGCCGACGCCGCCAAGGCAGCCAGCGCCGAACTCAGCCGCCTCCACTGAGGCTCGGATCGGGCTCGCCATCCTCGCCGGTGTCCGCGATCTGGAGCGACGGCCGGTAGTCGGGCGCGCCCCAGTGGCGGATGCGGCCCGCGGTGGGAGCAGCGATGCCGTAATGGCGCGCGAGCCGCTGCAGCGCGATCTGCAGGACGACCTTGCCGGCCCGCTGCGGCCAGCCGGCAGTTCGTTCGACCTGCTCCAGGCCCTGAAGGTGGCAGCAAACATCGATGAGTACGCCGGCAAGCTCGGGGCCGACGGCAGCCAGAGCCCGCCTCACCCGCTGGCGCGCGGCGACGACGTGGTCGAGAACGTCGCAATTGGCTGGCGGGCCCCGGCGGCGGCGCGCGGCAGGCGCGGTCCGGCTCCATGAAGCGGTCACGCGCGGGGTCATGTGTGCGAGCCAGAAGTCGGTCCGCAGCCGCTCCCCGGCATCGTATTCGGCCGCGGAGATGAGAGGGCGTCCACGTTTGTCGGTGCGGCGACGGAGCCAGGCGAGCGGACTCTCGTCGCGGTTGATGTTCGGACGCGATCTGACTGCACCAGACGCAAAGGGATGCGAGGGATCGGATGGTGCCGCCGCCGGCCGGAGTAGGCTCCTCACTCGCCGCACAAGCATCAGGCCGCGCTTGGTGAGCTGTAGCCCCTCCGGACCAGCCGGGACAATCCATCCCTTGTGCAAGGCACGCGCCAGGTCGTGGCGGCTCAGTAAAAGCGTTTTCTGCGGTCGCTTAACCGGGACGATTTCGGCCACCTCACCACGTCGGCGCACGGAGGTCCCATGGCGTGCCATGACGGCAAGCTTGCCGAGCAATGCTTCGTCGATGCCGGAAGCGGTGTCTTCCATGCCCAACCAACCGAACCCGTTGCGGTGATGAAAGTGGATGTGCGAATGCCAGACTAGCGCTTGCTGCCGCCGCCTCCTCGCTTATCCGGTGTTTCGAACCGCCCGTGCAGGCCCTCCCGCAGGGCTCCGGTCAACGCCTTGGCGCCGACCAGCACCCGAACGATGCATTCGAGGAGTTCAATCGCGCCGTCGAAGCTCGGCTCGTCGCGTCGCCTCTCCACCACGCCGCAAGCGTAGGCCACGGTGGTCCGATCGCGCTCGAAAAGCTCACCGACCGCGGTCAGACTGAGACCACAGGCGACGTGAGCCAGATACATGGCGACTTGGCGGGCGAGCGCCACCCTCGCCCGCCCCCGCGTCGGCAGGCGCAGGAGGTCTGATTCGACGCCGAACACGCCCGCCACCATGAGATCGAGCAGAGTGTGCAGTTCCATCGCTGCAAGGCCGCGCAGTTCCGGGCGCGGGGAGATCGGAGCGTGCGCGGCAGCGCCGGTGTGAAGATAGGGCCTTGCGTTCATGGTACCCGCTCCAGTGAGCTCTCGGACAAAACCTCGCTGCCGGCGGTTCGATCCGACTATAGGTTCGCTCGTCTGCCGAGCCGGGCTCGGTTGTACGGGTACGGTGAACGACGGGGATAACCCGGCGCTAGGTTAACAACCCGTCCCGCAGAAGGAGAAATCCCCGCACGCCGCTGGCGTGCGAGCCTTCGCGTCGCCGCAACCGAGCCGAGGCCAGGCGGATGCTGAAGCCAAAGCGCACCTCAAGATTGGATAGCGGGCGTTATGGCGCCCACGTCAGGGGCCTGCCGCCCACGCGGTCACGCTATGAGCGTCGGCGTGACCTGCCGCGCCTGCTTCCGGTGCTCGCCGAGGACATTGCCGTTCGCTCGTATGACGACCACGCGAGGCTCGTTGCCATGCTCCGGCGCGCGCTGCGGCTTGAGCGCCGCCGGGGCCTCGCCGGCGATTGGACCTACGATCTCGCGCGCCACGCCGGCCTGCTCGAAGCCTATCGCATGGAGGCGGCCGCTCTCGCCGCCCGCGCGCGGCGACGCCCTACCCGCGCCACCGCCAAAAGCCGCACGCATGCCCGACCTGGCTAACGCTTGGCGCGACCGCCCTTGTGCGCTATCGGCGCATCTTCCTCGAGCTCGTCCGCAGCCTCTTCCTGCGATCCCTCCGGGCCCTCCGCCGTCGTCAGCATGCCCTCGACGATCAGGCCGGCGTTCTGGCGGATGGCCTTCTCGATCTTGGCGGCGATCTCCGGATGCTCTTTTAGGAACGCCTTGGTGTTCTCGCGTCCCTGGCCGATGCGCTGGCCGTCGAAAGAGAGCCAGGCGCCGGACTTCTCGATGATGTTGGCCTTGACGCCGAGATCGACGAGTTCCCCCATCTTTGACACGCCCTCCCCGTACATGATGTCGAACTCGACCTGCTTGAAGGGCGGGGCCACCTTGTTCTTGACTACCTTGACGCGGGTCTGATTGCCGACCACCTCGTCGCGCTCCTTGATCTGACCGATGCGGCGGATGTCGAGGCGCACGGAGGCGTAGAACTTGAGCGCGTTGCCGCCGGTGGTGGTCTCCGGGTTGCCGAACATGATGCCGATCTTCATGCGGATCTGATTGATGAAGATGACCATGCAGCCGGACTTGGAGATGGAGGCGGTAAGCTTGCGCAAAGCCTGGCTCATCAGGCGCGCCTGCAGGCCGGGAAGCGCATCGCCCATCTCGCCTTCGAGCTCCGCCTTGGGCGTCAGCGCCGCCACCGAGTCGACGACGAGCACGTCGATGGCGCCGGAGCGCACCAGCGTATCGGCGATCTCGAGCGCCTGCTCGCCGCTGTCGGGCTGGGAAATCAAAAGGTCCTCGACCTTGACGCCGAGCTTCCTGGCATAGACCGGGTCGAGCGCGTGCTCGGCATCGATGAACCCGCAAATCCCGCCCTTCTTCTGGGCTTCCGCCACGACGTGGAGGGCAAGCGTGGTCTTGCCCGAGGACTCCGGTCCGTAGATTTCGACCACCCGCCCGCGCGGGAGCCCGCCGATACCGAGCGCAATGTCGAGCCCAAGCGAGCCGGTAGAGATGGCCTCAACCTCGGTCAGGCGGTCGTTGGCGCCAAGCCGCATGATCGAGCCCTTGCCGTGCAGCTTCTCGATCTGGGCCAGCGCGTGCTCGAGCGCCTTGGTCTTGTCCATTGCGTCCCCCTCGATCACCCGGAGCTCCGGCTTGTGCATCTGATTCACCCTATGGCATGTGTTGCGGATCGGCAATTATCCCCATATGTACCTGATTTGTTCTCACATGTCCATCCGTTCGGCTGCTCTAGTCGCCAGCCTAAGCCCTCAAGCGGCCGCATGCGGCGCCGACAGAGGGACGCGGCGGACGCCGTTTGTACGCACTTTGTTCTAGGCCGAGACGGCCTGTGGAAAAAGTTCCACAAGCAATTGCAGCGTTTCAACTTTCACCGCCCGAGTTGCTCTTTCACTGCGGCCGCGATCTGCGCCAACGAATAGGGCTTGGGCAGGAAGGCGTACTCCGAGTCGGGATCGAGGTTGTTCTTGAAGGCCTCGTCCGGATAGCCTGACACGAAGATGAACTTGAGCTTCGGGTTGATCTTGCGCAGCTCCTTGAGCAGCGTCGGGCCGTCCATCTCCGGCATGATCACGTCGCTCACCACGATGTCGACGCGGTTGGCATTGGCCTTCATCACCTCGAGCGCCTCGATGCCGTCGGAGGCCTCCAGCACGTCATAACCCTTGCTGCGCAGCGCCTGCACGGCGAAGCGCCGGACCGCCTCCTCGTCCTCGACCAGCAGCACCCGGCCGGTGCCGGTAAGATCGCGCGGGGGTTCCGGCTTGTGCGGTTTTGCGTCGGGCACGTCGTCGTCGCCCTCCGCCAGGTGGCGGGGCAGATAGACGCGGAAGGTGGTGCCCTCGCCCGGCACGCTTGCCGGGATGATGTAGCCGCCGGTCTGCTTGACGATGCCGTAGACGGTGGCAAGACCGAGCCCGGTGCCCTTGCCGACCGCCTTGGTGGTGAAGAACGGCTCGAACACTTTGGCCATCACCTCTGCCGTCATGCCGGCGCCGGTATCCTCGACTTCGATCAGCACGTACTCGCCGCGGGTCACGCCCTCGCCCTCGAGTTTCTGGCTCTCCCGTTCGGCCACGTTGCGCGTGCGGATGGTGAGCCTGCCGCCCTTGGGCAGCATCGCGTCGCGAGCATTCACCGCGAGATTGATCATCACCTGCTCGAGCTGCGTGCGGTCGGCTTTGACCAGCCACAGGTCGCGCCCCGATACGATCTTGAGCTCGATCTTTTCCCCGAGCAGGCGGTTGAGCAGCACCGAGAGATCGGTCAGCACATCGCCGAGCTGGAGCACCTTGGGCTGCAGCGTCTGCCGACGCGAGAAGGCGAGCAACTGGCTGACGAGCCCGGCCGCCCGATTGGCGGACGATTTGATGCTGACGATGTTTTTGAAGGCCGGGTCGGCAGGCTTATGCGTCTGCAGCAGCAGGTCGGAGAAACCGATGATCGCGGTCAGCACGTTATTGAAGTCGTGCGCAATGCCGCCGGCGAGCGTGCCCACCGCTTCCATTTTCTGGCCCTGCGCCACCTTGAGTTCGAGCGCTTTCTGATCGGTGACGTCGATCACGTAGAGGATGGCAGCTTCCCCGGCCGCACCCGGGCGCACCAGCGAGGTCATGTACACTTGGCGCGTGAACACGCGATCCTTGGCCTCGACCTCGATGTCGAACGGCGGGATGTTGGCCTTGCCCTCGAGTGCAGCCGCCAACGCCCGCTCGACGTTCTTGCGGATGTCGCCGGCACCGCGCGCCAACAGCTCGATGACGTTGGCTCCCCGCTGCGCGGCGCCATCAAGCAAGAGCCGCGCGAACGCGGCATTGGCGCTGACGATCCGTCCGTTGCTGTCGACCATGGCGATGCCGAATGGCGCCGACTGGAAGAAGCGCGAGAAGCGCACCTCGGCCGAGCGCGCCGCGCGCCCGCTACGTTCCTCCTCGGCCCGCTCGAGCACGGCGATGATGAGTGCCCCGCCCCGTGCCACGACCAGCAACGTCGCCGGCCACCGCCGCCCGTCGTCGCTGATGAGATCAAGGTCGATGCGCCGCGCCTCATCCTGCGGACCGCTCGTGAGGGAGGCGAGCAGCGCCGCCCCGTCGTCGGAGACGAGATCGCTGAGATTGAAGCCGCGCGCGCAAGCATCGGGTGCGAGGTCAAGCCACTCGGCGAGTCGGTCGTTGACGTAGCTGATGCGGCCGTCCCCGCCCGCCACCAGCAGCCCGATGGGCAGCTCGTCGTAATGCCACAGGCGCGCTTCGACCGCTGCCAGCGCCTGCGCCTCGCGTACGCGCTCCTCGGTGACGTCGGCGAGCTGCCAGAGGGTCAGCCGGCCCCATTCGGTGGCCGCGCCCGGCACTTCGATCGGCTTCACCGCAAGGCGGAAGCAGCGTGGTGGCGTGCGCGCGTTTTCCCCGCCCAGCACCAGGTTCTCGCTATGCTGCTCCCCCCGCTCGCTCGCCCGTGTCAGGCGAAACAGCGCCTCCGCCCCCTCAGTTTCGCCGGCGAACACCGCCTCGAGCGTATTGGGCTCGCCGAGGTCATTGCTGCCGACCAGCTCGCGGAATGCCCGGTTCACATGCAGCACCCGGCCGCTCTCGTCCGTGATCTGCAGCCCCGTGTCGCTGGCCTCGACCATGGCCTGGAGCACGTCGGCAGCGGAACTTGGTTGAAAGAAGCGGATATGCTGCGCGGCGAGTCCGAACAGGAAGAACACGCCGATGCTGGCGAGAACGGCGAGCAGGGTGAGGCCCAGCGGTTCGGCGGCCTTTGACGACATGAGCGCAAGCACGGCCACGCCGCCGGCGCCGACCAGCGCCAGCATGGCCTGGAAGGCGCCTCCGCCCAGCATGACCGCCTTGGCGTCCCGGGCGGCACCCAGCGCCTGCGGGGGCTCGGTTTTGCTCATGCTGCCGGGGTCTACACGATTCTTCGAACGCCCGGCTCGCGCCGAACCAGAAGGCACGGTACGCATGGCACTAGACCCCGTCTTATGGCGCAGGCAGAGACCCGCCCACCGTCCGCTGACGCCTTGCGGAAGGGAGCCGCGTTCACCGTGGCCCAGGCGTCGCTCTCAACAAATCGATCACCAGGGTTAAAATGGCGTGTAAATGCGCTATAGGTCTGGCCGCTTTGCACGGGGCAAGGCTGCGGGAGCGGCGAAGTGAGCGGTCCGCTGCAGCGGGCCGCCAACTGGGGAGCGCGGAGAACCGCGGCGAATTGATCATGGAATATGTGGCGTTTCTCATCTACGGGCTCGTCGTTCTCGCCCTCATCGGCGGCCTCATCTATCTTGGCGTGCTGTTCCTGCAAGGCTATCTCGCCACCGGCTCGATGTCCGCGAGCCTGACCGGCGTAACTAAGCGCTTCTTCGGGCCGCGGCCGGAACGGCGTCTTGCTGTGGTCGACCAGGCCAACGTCGACGGCCGACGCCGCCTCGTTCTCATCCGGCGCGATGATGTGGAGCACCTGATCATGACCGGCGGGCCGGTCGACGTGGTGATCGAAACCGGCATTGGGCAGGCCCCGATTCGGGAGCCGGCTGAGGTCGTGGAGGGACCGACCCCGGTCTACCCCCGCACGCCGCGCGCGGTCGGGCAGGCCGGAGACTCCTAGGGAGATTTAGGCAAGCCTTGCAGAACCGGTTGCGGTCTTGGCGGACGCTCGCCGTACCGGAGCTTGGCCGACCTACGGCGCCGCTTCGCTGCCCATTTTGGCCGGTGTAGTCGTGCTGCCGATCTAAATTTCCCCGACGCAGCGATTGGCGCGCTCAGGTGAAACGAAGTCTTCAGCTCCTTGTTATCGCCGTTGGGCTGTTCTGCGCTCTCTCCGCGGCCCAGGCCCAGCCGCAGGCCGTGCAGACTGCGCTTGATCCGGAGGTCGAGGCAGCGATCCGCAAGCTGTCGCAGGCCATCGACCAGACCGAAAAGGCGGTTGCGCAGGCCAAGGACCGCGATGAAGAACTGGGTCGCCTGCGCGGCGAGGTTGAGGCCATCCTCTCCGAAAGCACACAGATCGCCGAAGCGCTGCGGCCGGAGCTCAAAAGCGTCAGAACCCAGATCGACAAGCTCGGGCCCGCGCCCGGCAAGGACGCCCCTCCCGAAGCCCCGGCCATCTCGGCTGAACGCGCCCGCTTGGCCGCGCTTGCCTCCAACATCGATGCGGCGATCAGGACGACCGAACTCACCTGGGTTCGCGCCCGCCAGTTGATCGAGCGCATCACCGACCTGCGACATGCGCTGTTCGCGCGCAACCTGCTGCAACGCCTGCCAAGTCCACTTCTGCCCTCGGTGTGGCGCGATCTGCTAAACGCCGCACCCAACGTCGGCCAGCAGCTCGCCTTCCTTGCTGCGGACTGGTGGGGCTGGGCCTACCCCAAGAGCGCCGAGCTTGCGGGTCTTGTGGTGCTTACCGCCCTCTTGTGGCTCGCCCTGCGCTTCACCTTCCTGAAGCTCGCAGCCAACCGGCGCCAGAAGAGGTGGGCCGGACCGCCGACGTTTTTCGAGCGAGCGGCAGCCGTTGCCTGGGTGGCGCCGGTGCGTGCCGTCACGCCGATCTTCTCTGTCCTCCTACTCTATGGCGGCCTCGACGCCATGGACCTGTTGTATTTTCCCGGCGACCGAGTTGCATCCGCCGCGCTGAAGTCGACCGTCATCTTCGCAGCCATTGCGGCGATCATCTCATCCGTGCTCGCCCCCGATGAGCCGGAGTGGCGGCTTGTTCCCCTTTCCGACCGGGGTGCCCGCTCGATCTTCAGGGTGTTGACCGCAATCACTGCTGTCTTCGCCGCCGACATCGCCCTCGCCGAGATGAGCCGATGGCTGTTCATTCCGCTGGCCATCACGGTGGTGCAGACCATCATCGCCAATCTGATGGTCGCCGTCCTGCTGATGGCGCTGCTGCTCACCCCGTTCACGGCCAGGGAAGGCGCCCGCCCCCCGCTCCATCATCCGGTGTGGCTCAAGGGCCCGATGTGGTTGGTGCCGATAGGCATCATTGCCTGCACTCTCACCGGCTACGTTGCCCTTGGGCGGTTCATCGCACAGCAGTTCGTGATGACTGCGGTCGTGGTGGTGGTTGCGGGACTGCTCTACCTCGCCATTCGCGCCTTCACGCGCGATCCGGCCGAAACCCGGCTGTCGGTAGGAGAAATGCTCGAGGCGCGCTTCGGCCTCGATGCGGCCCGTCGCCAGACGCTCGCCAAGCTGGCCGAGATCGCCCTGACGCTCACCCTCATCCTGCTCGCGGTGCCGATTATCCTGCTGCAGTGGGGGTTCGCTGGGGCCGATATCCGCGACTGGCTCACCGCGCTCTTGTTCGGCTTCGAGATCGGGCAGTTCCGCATCTCTCTCGCCCGGATCCTGATAGGCGTCGCGCTGTTCCTGGCACTGCTCGCGGCCACACGCTTGTTTCAGCGCTGGCTCAACAGCGCGGTGCTCCAGCCCGCCCGAATCGATCCCGGCATAAGTCACTCGATCGAGCAGGTGGCCGGCTACGCTGGGACCGCCGTCGCCGCGCTCGTCGCCGTCTCCTATGCGGGCCTTGATATCACCAACCTCGCGATTGTGGCCGGTGCCCTTTCGGTCGGCATCGGCTTCGGCCTGCAATCGGTCGTCAACAACTTCGTTTGTGGTCTCATTCTGCTCATCGAGCGCCCGGTCAAGGTGGGCGACTGGATCGTGGTCGGCAATGAGGAGGGCATCGTCAGGCGGATCAGCGTGCGCTCAACCGAGATCGAGACCTTCGACCGTTCGAGTGTCATCATTCCGAATGCCGAACTGATCTCCGGCCGCGTCAAGAACTGGACGCTGAGAGACGCCGTCGGCCGACTCAAGATACCGATTGTCGTAAAGCTTACGAGCGACCTTGAGCGGGTTGGCGAGATCATGCTGAACGCCGCCCACCAGCATCCGGCCGTGCTCCGCTTCCCCGCCCCGTTCGTCGCCTTCGATTCATCTGCCGTCGAAACGGCGACCCTGTCGCTCAACGTCTTCGTCGGGGACGTGAAGAAGGGAGGTTCGGTCAGGACGGAACTGGCCTTTGCGATCCTGAAGGGCCTGCGGGCGGCCGACTTCGGCGCCGCCGCCGGGCCCGTCGCACTGCCACCTGCGCTGACCGCTGAACCTCAGTCTTCGCGATAGACGCGCTCGCGGCGCTCGTGACGCTCCTGCGCCTCCACGCTCAGCGTCGCGATCGGCCGCGCATCCAGACGCTTCAAGCCGATCGGCTCTCCCGTCTCCTCGCAATAACCGTAGGTCCCATCCTCGATGCGGGCCAGCGCCGCGTCGATCTTGGCGATCAACTTGCGCTGCCGGTCTCGCGCCCTGAGTTCGAGCGCCCTATCGGTCTCCGAGGTGGCCCGGTCGGCGAGGTCGGCATGCTGGGTCGGCTCACTGGTCATGCCCTGCAGCGTCTCGCGGGTCTGACGCAGGATTTCCTCCTTCCATGCCAGCAGTTTGCCCCGGAAATAGATGCGATGCCGCTCGTTCATGAACGGCTCGTCATCGCTCGGGCGATAGTCCTCCGGCACCACGATGGTCGAGGCGGGTGCGCTGCGCGCATTGTTCTTGCTTTGGCTCTTGCGCTTGGACTTTGCGGCTGATTTGCGGCTCTTCGTGCTCACGCTCTGATCCACAATGACGGCCAACAGAATCCTGGGCGAAAATTTGCCTCGTATTTAAGGGGATGGCTGAGGCAGTCAAGGTCGTCGATGTGCGTCCGCGCCAGATGCTTACCGCGCCATACTGCACCGCACACGGCGACCCCAATCTGCGGCGCCGCACAATCGGGGCTGGGATCGGGCGGGCGGGCCCGATTGGGCTGCAACGCGGCGTCCCCCTTTGCAGTAGCGACTGCGGAAACCCCCGGCCCGTGCTAAGGGATCGGGCGAGTGGCCTGGGGAGCCCGCTTGTCGATTGAGGGAGACGCACCTATGGCAGGTTGGCTTTCGCGGCTGTTTTCCGCCGCACGCACGAAATCGGCAGTCCCCCCGGACCCGATCGCTCTGGCGCTTGCCGACCGCGAGGCCGAAACGGTGCTGGCGGAGGAGCCCAAGCGTGCACTGCCGCCACAGATCGCGGCCGAAGAGCTTGCAGCGCTCGCCGGCCGTGTGTCGCCCAAGGCCTATGCACTGATTGTGCGTCATGAGACCGGGGGGCGCGATTATTACGAGCGGGTCTACAAGGCACGGCCGGTGTGGCCGGCCGGCAGCTCTGGCCTCACCATCGGGTTTGGCTACGATCTCGGTTATCAGCCGTCGCGGGAAGCCTTCGCTGCCGACTGGAGCGGGCTGCTGCCTTCCCCTCACATGGGCATGCTGGCAGAGGCGGTCGGCCTGCGCGCGGTCGAACCCGACCGCCAGCAAAGAGTCGATCGGATCAAGGCACTGCTGAGGAGCCTGATCGATGCCGGCGTAAGCATACCCTGGGAGCCGAGCGAGACCGTGTTCCGGAAGGTTACGCTCCCCCGCTACGCGGCGCTGACCTCCGATGCGTTGCCGGGCTCGGAAAACTTGTCGGACGACTGCTTCGGCGCGCTCGTATCGCTCACCTTCAATCGCGGCCCGAGCTACGGGCGTGAACAGGCACCGGGCGACGCTCTCGATCGCTATCGCGAGATGCGCGCCATCAAGCTTGCGCTCGGCGCGGGCGACATCGATCGCATACCGGGCCTCATCCGCGACATGAAGCGGATCTGGCAGGGTACGGCCATCGAGGCCGAGATGAATCGCCGCCGCGAGAACGAGGCCCGGCTGTTTGAGGAAGGGCTCGTGCCGATGGTGCTTGCCGAGTTGGAGCAGCCAATCGAATCGCGTGGCATGCCATCGGCTGCGACAGCGAGCGCGCCGCTTGCGCGCCGCGCGCCGGCCGAGCCCGTTTACGGTTTCGTGGCGACGGGCATCGTCGATGACCAGGAAGCGCTGGACCCGGCCGAAGAGCGCCGGCTGCAGGACTTCGCGGCGGAGACGCGCCGCGCCGCCCCAGGTGTGCGCTGGGCCGAAGACAGGAATGCACCCGACTATGCGCATTTGGCCAACACCCTGCCTAAGGGCATCCGTTTCTCGCTCAGGGCGGACGACCTCGCTTGGCTGGCCGAGCTCAATGCCTTCCCGGTCGAGGAGGCCGGATCCACGCCCATTCTGTTCGGACTGCGCGGCTGCGGGATCGTCGATGCGCCGGACGTCCTGACCGCCGAGGTCGAACTGATCGATCAGCGGCCCGATCACGTTTCCACCCGGTGCGTGATCGGGGTTTGGGAACGTGCCACGGGTCGCATCGCCGTGTTCCCCGGCTCGACCGTTCCCAATGCCAGCGCGATGACCGCCTATTACGAGGGCCGCGCCGCCGCCAACATCCTGCCGAGCGGCTTTTATCGCTACATCGTTGGCAAGCACGCCACCCCGTCCAACCCCGAGGGCTGGCCGGGCTGCTTCCTGCTGCGCCACGACGACGGCACGCACCGCCAGGTCGTGGTGCGTCGGTCGAAAAACAATCTGTGCTACGAGCGCACCGACATGGTCGATCCGGCCAAGCCCGGCGACAACATCCACCCCACCTCCAGCATGGGCACCTCCTGGTACAGCTCGTTCGGCTGCCAGGTCGTGGTGGGTACCGCCGCCAACAACGGCACGCACAACGGGCCCTGGGCCAAGTTCCGCCGCGCCGCCGGTCAGACGAGCGGGTCAGGCCGCCCGGGCCGCTACCATTATATGCTGCTGACCGGCCTGGAGGCGCTGCTGGCGTCTCGCGCCCGGCGCGATGGGGCAACCGCCGTTCCGGAGGTGCGGCGCAGCCTGGAGCGCCTGCGGTTCGGCTCAAAGGGTGCCAAGGTGGCGCGGCTGCGCACCCATCTCGGCATCGTCGCCGGCGACGACTTCGACCTTGAAACCGCCCTCAAGGTACACGCCTTGCATCAGCAAATCTGGAGCGGGGCCTCGGACGGCATCTTCACCCCGGCCCTCGATGACGAACTCGGCGCCGGGGTCTTCGTGGAAAAGCCGGCGGCGCCTCCGGTTGTTCCTTCCGAAACTGAAAACTTCGAGGAGCCCACGCTAGTCTAGCCATCGTTCGGGCCCTCAGCGGTCCGGCGACATTCTGGTACGCACGTGAACCGAACCTAAATTTGCTGCTCACGGCCTGTTCATGGCTCTCAGCTAGCATGGGTTTGTACGTGATGGAGCCGACGATGGCCGAGGTTCTGCGCAGCACAGTGATCCTGTTCATGGGCATGAGCGTCACCGCTGCCGGCCTGTTCGTGGTGCTGTACGGCTGATCGCCTTTTTTCGGCGCTTGCGCCCGAAGGCGGCAGCCTACGCCCCGACAGGCCACAGT
>DATLZB010000107.1:0-5506 GCA_035574175.1 Hyphomicrobiaceae bacterium | reverse complement strand
TGCGCTCGCCGAGGCACATCAGCTGCCGCGCAAGCAGACGGGCGAAGTGCTCGAGAGCTTGGTCGAGATGATCACCAAGCATCTGAAGAAGGGCGAGCGGATCCGTATCGGCGGGCTCGGCATTCTCCAGGTGCGCAAGCGACCGGCGCGGATGGGCCGCAACCCCGCGACCGGCGAAGCGATCAAGATCAAGGCCAGTAAGAAGGTTGCCTTCCGCCCTGCAAAGGAGCTGAAGGAATCGATCTGACGCGCACCTGAGCGGCGGGCGCCAAAGGTCCGGTGGTGAGTTTGGTCACCGCCGCTCTCGGCGTTGCTGTTACCGGGTTTGGACGGGTCACACGGTTCCAGGCAGCGCTGCCTGAAGTCCAAGCGCTTGGGCGAGCTTCCTGAGTTCGGTCATCGTTTCCGGTGCGAGCCGAAGGCCGTCGCGCCGGTTGCGTGCATCCTGCAACGCCTCGATCTCGCCCGGATAATAGATCTCTTCGGCTCCTTCGGCCGGCTCGACGGACTTGAGTTGGGCAATCATGCGCTCCACGTCGGCCTCGAACGCCTCGAGTGGACGAAAGGCGGCGATGTTGATTGCGATGAAGAGGTGGCCGCAGCCGCTCTTGCGGTCCGGCTCGTAGGGCCCATGCACGCCGGTCATGAAACGCGAGCCGGCGAGCACGCCCGACAGCACATCCATCATCACCGAGATCGCATATCCCTTGTGGCCGCCGATGGGGAGAATGTTGCCGGCGATGGCTGCGCTGGGGTCCGTCGTCGGCCGGCCCGCGGCGTCGATTGCCCAACCGAGCGGAATCGGCTCGCCGCGGTTTCTGGCGAGGTAGATCTTGCCGCGGGCCACGTTCGTGTTGGCGATGTCGAGTACCATTGGGGCATATCGGCCGGCCGGCGCCGCAATCGACCAGGGATTGTTGCCGACGGCTTTGACCCGGCCGCCCCACGGGGCCATGGCCGGGCTGCCGTTGGTCGAGCAGAAGCCGATGCAGCCCGCCCGTGCGGCCAGCAGCGTGAAGTACATGGCCGTGCCGAAGTGATTGGAGTTGCGCACCGACACGGCTCCGATGCCATGCCGCTGCGCGCGGAAGACGGCCTCACGCATGGCGGCGGCGGCAAGCACCTGCCCTACGCCGTCGCAGCCGTCGATCACTAGGATCGCGCCAACCTCGGCAATTGGCTTTGGTTCGGTCACCGCCCGCATGGCACCCGATTTCAGACGCGCGACATACCACGGGGTTCTTAGCACTCCATGGGACTGATGGCCCCAGAGGTCGGCCTGGACCAGGGTGTCGGCGACGAGGCCTGCGTCCGCCTCGGGCATGCCGTGCGCGCGAAACGCGGCGGCGACGAAACGGGCAAGGCCAACCGGATCGACGGGCGATGATGCGGCCACGGCAGTCTCCTCAAAGTGCAATTGCTAACTCAGGCACGGGGAGCGAGAACCGTGATAAAGGTGCGGAGGCCGGCACGGCAAATCCGGCACGTGCGGAGGGAGAACGCATGGACATCGAGCTTGATAAGATTGACGAGGTGCGACAAGGGGCGCAGGCTGTACTCGAAGCCCTCAGAAGGCGCACGAGCGAGGAGATCCACAGCTACCCGTCTCCGATCGCCGGCTGCGATGCGCAATTCAATCATCTGCTCGAGCAAAGGACGGCCATCGTGGACGAGCTTCAGCGGCTGCAGAAGCTCGCGGAGGTGCGAGCCGATACGCGGCGCTATGTGCAGGCGCTCGACGACTTTCTCGAGAACTGTATGTTTCTTGACGAGGTGGCGCGGCGAAACCTGCGTGCCGGTCTGAGGCAACCGGAAACGACAGTTCGCTCCGGCGCGCCGTCGCAGTTCGTCTTACGCCGCTGAGGCCAGCGTTGGCTCCGTCTTCTCCAGTGGCCACACGCTCTCCGGTACGAATACTTCCCCCGCCATGATCTTGCGCGCGGTCCTCACGATGCCGGCGCGCTCGACCTTCATGCCGGTGCCGCGACCGCTCAGGACGAGACGGATTTCGAGGATGCCGGAGGGATGCTCGATGACGATGGTCTCCGTATCCGTGCCCTTGATGCGAGCGAGGCCGTCCGCCACCGAGCCGGGCAGTACGCAGCAGGCGGCCACGCACGCCCCTCCGGTTACGGCGTGCGCCTGGTGGAGCTTGTCGGGCACGAAATAGCGGGAGGTGATCGTGCCCCCGTGGCGTGGGGCGGCGAGAATGCCGAACTTCGGGATAACCTTGTTGCTGACGTCGCCGAGACCCATCATCAAGCCGGCCTTCCGGCGCAGCGGCTCCATCCGTGCGAAGAAACCTTTGTCGGCGGCGAAATGCTCGCGGCCTTCGTAGCCCGTCAATCCGAACGCGTCGGCTCGTGCAATCACCATCGGCATGGCTACGTCGATCATCGTCACCTCAATACCGTCGATGACGTCGCGCACCTGGCCCGTGGGCAGCAGCTTGCCGGTCTTCGAACCGACGGCATTGAGCAGGTCGAGGTTGATCGGCGCCGCGGTTCCCGGCACCCCGTCAATTGCTGTGTCTCCCGCGTATTCGACCCGGCCGCCCGGCGTCTGCACCGTCGCCTCGATCTCGGTATCGGTGTTGACGTCGTAGATGCGCACCAGCGTCACCGGGTCGACAGCCCTAACCATGCCGCGCTCGATGGCGAACGGCGCGACGCCCGAGAGCATGTTGCCACAGGGGGGTGAAGTGTCGACGATGGCCTTGTCGATCAGTACCTGGGCGAAGTGATAGTCCACGTCGATGCCCTTGCGTTTGGAGGGGCCGACCATCGCCACCTTGCTGGTCAGCGGATCGGCACCGCCGAGCCCGTCGATCTGGCGTACATCCGGAGAGCCCATGGCGGCGAGCAGCACGCGGTCGCGGGTGGCGCGGTCGGCGGGCAGGTCCGCCAAGCGGAAGTAGGGGCCGCGCGAGGTCCCCCCGCGCATGAAGATGCAGGGAATGGCGCGCTGGGGCATGGATCACCTCAAGGGCCAGGGTAGCTCGACCAAGGACTGCAGCAGGCCGCGTGGGAAATCAAGTACGAGCATATAGCCGGCGAAGATCATGAGACCGACGGCGAGCGCGCCGTATATGAGCGCGCGCAAAAGGCCGATCGAGGTGCGGGCCAGCAGAAAGGCCGGGACGAACAGGGCCATGGCGACGATGAATCCGAACAGGCCGGCAAGCCCGAACAGCAGAGCGAACCACAACACCGGAGTCCAGACGCTGCCGACGGCCGGGTCGCCGACGTACTCCCCTTCCAGTTCCTGGTCGAAGCTCGGCGAGGAGCGAGGACTGCCGAATACCAGCGCCACCAGCAGATAGGCACTGAAAACCAGCATCACCGCCGCGGTTGTCGTGGGGAACACCGCGCCAAGGAAGTTCAGTTGCGAGCAGGTGATGAGGGCATAGGCGAAGATGGCGAGCACGAGCAGGGCGAAGGCAATCTGCGGCGCGCGCTCGCTCAGGGTGGCAGAGCCAGCAGGTACACCCTTCTTCTGACCGGCGCCCGTCATTTCCCCGGTTTCGGAGATGCGCCCCCGCGTGGCTGCCCACAGGGAGACGACGGAGAGCGCGGCAATGATCAGGACTCCCGGCCGCGTCACGAAGTTCCAGTCGTAGAACTGCACGGCCTGGTAGAGGTAGTTCTCGATCTGCGGCGAGAGAACGAATCCGACCAGAAAGGCTGCCCGCGGCCAGCCGAAGCGGCGCATGAAGAGGCCGAAGAGACCAAGCACAAACAGCAAAACGAGGTCGGCAAGTGACTGGCGGACCTGGAACGCCGCAAAGCAGACCGTACTGATGACGGCCGGCGCCAGCAGATTGAAGGGTACATAGGTCAACCGCGAGATCGGGTAGGCCAATAGGAAGCACAGCGCTGCGCCGATCGCGCTCGCCAGCGTCAGCGTCCAGGCGATGGTATAGGTAAGATGCAGATCGGTGGTGACCATCGACGGCCCTGGCTGGATGCCGAGCAGAACCATGCCGCCGAGGAAGATGGCCGTGCTGCCTGATCCCGGGATGCCGAACAGGATGGTCGGCAGCAACGCGCCCCCCTGCAGCGAGTTGTTGGACGTCTCCGCGGCGAGCACGCCGCGGATGTCACCCTTGCCAAACTCGGACTTGTCCTTGGCCGACTGCACGGCATGGCCGTAAGCGATCCAGTCGACCACACCGCCACCCACGCCCGGTATGGCGCCGCAGATGGTGCCAATCACCGAGCATCGCAGTACGAGGAACCAGTGAACGAAGGTATCCTTGACGCCCTGGAGCCACCCGCTGCCCAGCGAGGTCTCCGAGGCGATCGGCCGGTTGCGCCGCATCAGGTCGGTCAGTTCGGGCAGGGCGAACATGCCAAGCCCGATGATGACAAGCGGGATGCCGTCGCTCAGGTACTCGACGCCGAGGTCGAGCCGAAACTCGCCGGTGGCTGGTGCCGCCCCCACCGCGCCAGCAATGAGACCCAAGCCCGCTGATGCGATGCCGCGGGCAACGCTCTTACCGGCCAGCACGCCCACCACGGAAAGGCCGAGAATACCCAACATGAACAGTTCGCCGGCGCCAAAGGCAAGAATGACCGGCTTGGCGACAAGAACGAACGCGGTGAGCACGAACGCACCGAAGATGCCGCCGAGCGCAGAGCCGGTAAAAGCGGCGCTCAAGGCGCGGGCCGCCTGTCCGCGCTTGGCCAGCGGGAAACCGTCGAGGATGGTGGCTTGGCTGCCGGCCGCCCCCGGCACCCCGATCAGCACCGAGGTGTAGGTATCCCCCGTCGGCACGGTTGCGACGAGGCCGATCAGCATGGCAAGCGCCGAGACCTTGTCCATGCCATAAATGAACGGGATGAGCAGCGACATGCCGGCGATGCCGCCCAAGGCCGGCAGCACCCCGATGACGAGCCCCACCAGGATGCCAAGCATCATGAAGCTCAGGTGCTGCACCGACATGAGGTCGGTGAGGGCGGTCAACAGGGTGTCCAACATGACGCTTGCCCGTGGATCGGTAGCGCAAACGGTCGTTGGCCTGCACGAAACGCAAGTGGCCGGGCCAGCTCCGCCCGGCCACCCGCGGCAGGCCGCCGCCGCTCGCTACTCGAACTTCACTTGGTAGTTTTTGATGAGGAAGTCACGCACCCAGGCCTTCGCCTCCGCGGATATGGTGGTGGCGTTCTTGTAAAGCTCCTCTCCCGCCTGATCGGTGACCTGCTCATACTCGCCGATGATCTCGTCGCGCTTGGCAAGATACTCGGGGTCCTTGAGCAGTTGACGCACCGCCGCCCGATAGGCTTCGACGATCTCCTTCGGCGTGCCCTCAGGGAGCACGAGCAGCTTTTGGCCCTGGAAGCCCGCGAACAGCAGCGCCTTGAATGCCTCCCACTCGACGCCGGACGGCTTCTTGCCGTGCACGATCTCGTAGGCCTCCCCGATATGGGGCAGGTCCGGAAAGTTGGGGTCGCGCACCAGGTTGCCCTTGTCGTCGATGGCACCCCAACTGAACAGCGGCACCGCC
>DATLZB010000106.1:0-10177 GCA_035574175.1 Hyphomicrobiaceae bacterium | reverse complement strand
CGAGTGGCGAATGTCGAAGTAGGTCTCCGCCGCGTTCTTGACCTCCTCGCGGGTAACCTTGGCGATGCGCTCGGGCCAGGCTTCCACGTCGGCGACGGTGCGCCCGGAGGTGAGCGCCCATCCGTAGCGCCGTGCCAGCGTCGACTGGCTGTCGCTCTCGTAGATGTACTCGGCGGTATAGATGCGCTTGGCGCGGTCGAGCTCGGCCTCGGTCACGCCCTTGTCGCGGATCTCGGCCAGCACGGCGTCAATGGCGGCCTCGAGCCGGTCGAGGGTGACGCCGTCGGCCGGCACCGCGTAGATGCCGATCTTGCCCGAGTCGAGCCCGGAGCCGCCGTAGTAGCCGCCAGCGCTCGAGGCGAGGCGCTCCTCCACCACCAGCCGCCTGTAAAGCCGGCTCGTCGCCCCGCCGCCGGCGATCTTCATCAGCAGATCGAGGGCTTCGGCCTCGCCCGGTGATGCCGTGGTGTAGCTCGGAACGAGATAGTAGCGATGCAGCGAGGGCTTGCCGGCGCGCTCGTCCTTGAGCTCAACCCTGATCGCGGCGCGATGCGGCGGCTCCTGCGGGCGCACGCGCGGCTTGATGGCCGGATTGGGCGCAATCCTGCCGAAGGTGTCCTCGGCAAGCCGCTTCGCTTCCTCCGGCGTAACGTCGCCGGCGATGACGAGGATGGCGTTGTTGGGCGCATAATGACGCCTGTAGAAGGACAACGCATCCTCCCGCGACAGCCGCGCCATCTCATGTTCCCAGCCGATGGTCGGGATGCCGTAGGGGTGCGACTGGTAGAGGGCGGCGCCCATCTGCTCGTCGAGGATCGCCATCGGGTTGTTCTCGACACGGGTGCGCCGTTCCTCGAGGATGACCTCGCGCTCGGTCGCCACCTCGGCCTCGGTCAGCCGCAGGTTGACCATGCGGTCGGCCTCCATCGCCATCACCTGCGGGAGCCGGTCCTTGGCAATGCGCTGGAAGTAGGCGGTGGCGTCCTGGCTGGTGAAGGCGTTATCGGTGCCGCCGAGCCTGGCGATGATCTTGGAGAACTCGCCCGAGGCGATCTTTTCGGTCGACTTGAACATCAAGTGTTCGAGGAAATGGGCGATGCCGGAGGCGCCGGGCGGCTCGTCGGCGGCGCCGACACGGTACCACACCATGTGAGTGACCACCGGCGCGCGGTGGTCGGGGATGACGACCACCTGCATGCCGTTGGAAAGCGTGAACTCACTGGCGCGGGGCGCCCCCAGCGCATGAAGGGTCTGCTGAACGATAGCGAGCATGAGAACCATCGAAAGGGTTGCTAGGCGAACGCTGGCAGACTTGACCATTTGACGTCCCTGAGGCTCGAGTTGCTGCAAGCGTTTCCTGAGGGCGGGCGCTGGCGGCGGGTCGATTGCAGCCACATATCGGCGGCGGCCCGTTCAATGTCAAACCCGCGCGCACAAAGGCCCGCTTCCCCCGCCGCGTGTGGTTCGAGGTCACTGGCCGGTCGAGGTGGAAAAGAGGCGCAGTACCGATTCGGTGCAGGGACCCTTGGGGCCTTCGACGGGCTCGGCATCCTTCGACTTGGTGCGGGCGCGAGCCAACGCCTTCTCGCAGAACTCAGCGTGCTGGCGGTCGAGCTCGGCCACCTCCCGCGCCTTGCGCCGGTCCTCGTCGTCCGGCCACTCCTGGGATGCCGCGAGCGGGTCGGGCTCAGGGGCCGGCTCCGGCAGGCGGTCGGGCACCGGCGGCAGCACGATGCCGGGTCGCGCGGCGACCTTGGGCTCCTCCCGACGCTGAGACTTGCTCGACACGCCCAGCATGTCGAAGACGCCGCCCTGCAGCTCGACGCCGTCGATGCCGCCGATGCCGCATGCCCCGACGACGCCGGCGGCGGCAAGCACGGCAGCAGCCAGCAGCGGCTTCAATCGTCTCGACATGGATGCGATCCCAATCGGCGATGCGGACCCCGCGCCGACGCCCCCTGGCCCTTCGGCCGATGATCGCACTAGGAGGCTTTTGCGGCATCTTTGCGACTCGGCCAGAAGGAGTCGTACAACAGTCCGACCACCCCGGCAACGATCGCAACGTCGGCTATATTGAAGACATACCAGTAGAATCCGAAGGCGTGGAGGGAGAAGAAATCGGCCACGCCGCCCAAGTGAAGCCGGTCGATGCCGTTGCTGATCGCTCCGCCGATGATGAGCCCGATGCTCGCCGCCATCACCCAGCTCGAGCCGGACCGCGCCAGCCATACGGCAAGCGCCAGGGCGGCAGCGGCGGCGAACACCGCAAGCGCCTCCTGGCCCAAGTAGCCGGCACCGATGCCGTAGCTGACGCCCTCGTTCCTGACGAAGACGAGATCGAAAAAGGGGGTGACCTGCACGCGGCCCTTCTCGGCAATGCGGAAAACTGAGAGCAGCCACCACTTGCTGGCCTGGTCGAGGGCGAGGGTGGCGAGCGCGATCAAAAAACCGAACTTGGACCAGCGGCCCCACAGCCACGGTTTGACGGCACCCATCGCGATCGTTCCCGTTGCCTCAGCGCGCCGGCACTATACGGAACTTGACGTTGCGTCCAATGGGGCGGCCGTCAAAGCCGGCCGCCCGATGGTGACGGATAGGGAAAGGAGCGCCTGTTGCATCAATGCCGCCCGCCCGCGCGCGCATCGAACTCGCGCACGGCCGCGGCATCGCGCGGGGTGAGGTCCGGAAATTCGGGGTCCTTGCCGACGTCCGTCGAGATGCGCCAGGAGCGCGCGCAGCGGCGGCCAGAGGCGCGCTTTGCCAGGACGCTCACGCCGGAAACCTCCGGCAGGGTAAAGGCGGCAGCGGGCGGTGCATCGCTCGAGATCTCGATGGCCGAGGTGATGCAGACCTCGGCGAAGTCGACGCTCTCGATGAGGGAGCGCAAGGCGGGGTCGGCGATGTAGACGGCGGGCGCCGCTTCCAGGCTCGAGCCGATCCGCTTGGCGGCCCGCTCGATCTCGAGCGCCCCGGTCACCACACTGCGCACGCGGCGCACCTGCTCCCACTTGGCGGCCAGCACTGCATCGCGCCATGCCTTGGGGATGGCCGGAAATTCCTCGAGATGGATGGAGCCGGCCGCTTCACCGTAGCGGGCAAGCCAGGCCTCCTCGGCCGTGAACACCAGGATCGGGGCCAGCCACAGCGTGACGGCGCGGAAGATCTGCTCGATCGTGTGCAGCGCCGCCCAGCGCTTCCTGCTCGAATAGGGCTCGCAGTAGAGCGTGTCCTTGCGGATGTCGAAGTAGAAGGCGGAAAGCTCGCTGGTCATGAAGTGGGAGAGCAGCGTGACCACCTTGTTGTAATCGTATGCGGCGTAGGCGGTGCGCACCTCGCAATCGAGCTCGGCCAGCCGGTTGAGCATCAGCCGTTCGAGCTCCGGCATGGCTTCGAAGGCGACCGTGTTGGCGGGCTCGTGATAAGCGAGCGAGCCCAACATCCAGCGGATGGTGTTCCTGAGCTTGCGGTAGAGGTCGGAGAACGACCGCATGATGTCTGTGGAAAGGGTGACATCGTTGGCATAGTCGGAAGCCGCTACCCACAGGCGCAGGATGTCGGCGCCGGAGTCCTTGATCGCATCCTGCGGTGAAACGCCGTTCTTGGACGACTTCGACATCTTGTTGCCGGCCTCATCCAGCACGAAGCCGTGAGTCAACACGATGTCGTAGGGCGCGCGTCCGCGCGTGCCGCAGGATTCAAGCAGGGTGGACTGGAACCAGCCGCGGTGCTGGTCGGAGCCTTCCAGGTACATGACGCGGTCCTGGCCGCCGTCGCGGATCCGCCGGATGCCGGCGAGCCCAGGGAAGTGCTCGGGGTCCTCCAGCGTGTAGGCGTGGGTGGAGCCTGAATCGAACCAGACGTCGAGGATGTCGGTGACCTGCTCCCACTCGGCGGGATCATCGACGAGGCCCTTGAGGAAGCGGCTGCGCGCGCCGCGCGCAAACCAGGCATCCGCCCCTTTTTTTGCCATGGCCCGGCGGATGCGCTCGATGAGCTCGGCCGACCCGGCGAAGGTGGCGGAGGGGATCACCTCGCCGGTGTCCTTGTGCACGAACACGGTGATCGGCACGCCCCAGGCGCGCTGGCGCGAGATCACCCAGTCGGGCCGGTTCTCGATCATACCGCGCAGGCGGTTCTGGCCGGCGGGCGGCACGAACTCGGTCTCGGCGATAGCCCGCAACGCGAGCTCGCGCAAGGTTACGCTTGGGCGGCCGTCCGCCGCCGCGAACGGCTTGTCCATGGCAATGAACCACTGCGGCGTGTTGCGGAAGATGACCGGTTTCTTCGAGCGCCAGGAGTGGGGATACTGGTGCTTCAAGCGCCCGCGGGCGATGAGCATGCCGGCTTCGATCAGCGCCTTGATCACCGCCTCGTTGGCGTCGCCCTTCTCGCCCTGTTCAGTGATGACCCGCCTGCCCTCGAAGCCCGGTGCATCCTTGGTGAAGCGGCCATCCTCATCGACCGTGAAGGGAATTGTTGTATCGATGCCGCGCTCTTTCAGCGCCGCGGCGTTCGCCGTCCAGATCTCGAAGTCCTCGCGGCCGTGGCCGGGCGCGGTGTGCACGAAGCCCGTGCCGTCCTCGTCGGTGACGTGATCGCCGTCGAGCAGGGGCACGGGAAAGTCGTAACCCCGTGCCCTCAGCGGATGCTCACACACGACCGGAAATTCCCCGGAAGGGCTCAAGGCGGCCAAAGTCTCAAACGCCTCCACCTTGGCCGTCTTCATGACGGTCTCGGCCATCTTCTCAGCCAAGATGAAAACATCGCCGGGTTTTGCCCAGTTCTGCGCTGGTGCGGCTTTGACGCGGATTAGGCTGTAGTTGATCTTCTTTGAGTACGCGATCGCTCGGTTGCCCGGCAGTGTCCAAGGCGTGGTCGTCCAGATCAACACGCTGGCGTTGGACAAAGCCTCGCTGTGCCTGAAGTCAGGCGAGCGAAGGTAATCGCGTACGGGAAACTTCACCCACACCTGGTCGCTGGTGTAGTCGCGATACTCGACTTCCGCTTCGGCGAGCGCCGTCTTCTCCACCACCGACCACATCACCGGCTTCGAGCCGCGGTAGAGCAGCCCGTTCATGGCGAACTTCATCAACTCGGCAGCGATGGCGGCCTCGGCGTGATAGGCCATGGTTGAGTAGTAGTGGTCCCAGTCTCCTTCCACGCCGAGTCGCTTGAACTCCTCCCGCTGCACCCCGATCCAGGCTTGCGCGAACTCGCGGCACTCCTTGCGGAACTCGATGACCGGCACCGCGTCCTTGTTCTTACCCTTGGCGCGGTACTCCTCCTCGATCTTCCATTCGATGGGCAGCCCGTGGCAGTCCCAGCCCGGCACGTAGTTGGAATCGAAGCCCAGCATCGACTGGGAGCGGACGACGAAGTCCTTCAGGATCTTGTTGAGCGCATGCCCGATGTGGATGTTGGCGTTGGCGTAAGGCGGGCCGTCGTGCAGCACGAACTTGGGCTTGCCGCGGGCGGCCTTGCGGAGGCGCTCATAAAGGCCGATGCGGGCCCAGCGCTCGAGCAGCTTGGGCTCCATGGCGGGCAGCCCGGCCCGCATCGGGAAATCGGTCTTGGGCAGGAACAGAGTTTGGCTCCAGTCGCGGCCCGCCCGCGCGGTCGCGGCCCTGCCCGGCTTGGTGTCGACCATGACTGACGATCCGGATTGCTCAAGCGCGCCTTCTAGCAACCGAAGACGGAACAATCCAGTGGCGGCAGCCGACACCGGCAAAGGAAGCGGGGCTTCGGCCTTTAGCAGCCGAGCCCCGTTCGCCGACGGCATGCCGCGCTCAGTCGTCCTGGGGAAGGGTTGCGTAGCAGGCGGCGATGAAGTCCTGCCGGTGGATCACCTCACGGCCCGACAGCTCGGTCGGCATGGAGCCCCTGAACAGGCTGATCTCGCGAGGGGTCAGGAAATTGTCGCCGTTGAGATCGCTCAACATGAACTGGGCCTGGCATTCGGCCTTGTTCTGGGCAATGCCGCCGCTGGTGATCTGCGCCGAGGCGGGCAGCGTCGCCGCCGTACCGACGAGGACCGCCACCACCCAAACGAGCTTGTTCATTGCAGCCTCCTTGACTATCGCCGGCCATGAACCTGCCGGCCACTGCCCGTTAACGGGGCGAGCGGTGAGGGGTTCCTTGCGCCATCGTTTCACAAAGCTGTGTTGACCGGTCGCAAAGCGTGCACCAACCTGGCGACTAGCGCAGGGGAAACTGCGCGAGTGGGTCGTTTGCTGCAACCTCGCGCAGGATGTCGCGCGCCGCCCTGCAGTCCTTGGCGATCTGCGCCTTCAGCGCCTCCATGTCGCGGAAGCGCTGGTCGGGCCGCACGAAGCCGATGAAGGCGACCTCGATATCGCGGCCGTAGAGATCGCCCGAGAAGTCAAACAGGAACACCTCGAGCAGCGGCGCGCCGCCGTCCACCGACGGGCGCGTACCGAAGTAGGCCGCGCCCTCGAGCGCGCGCCCCTCGACCGCGACACGCACCGCATAGATGCCGTGGGCAAGCGCGGTACCGGGAGGCAAGGCGATGTTGGCGGTCGGAAAGCCGAGCTCGCTGCCGATGCGGGCGCCGCCGATCACCACGCCTCGAACGCGCCACCAATAGCCGAGCATCACGGCGGCCGCGCGTACGTCGCCCGCCGACAACCGCTCCCGCACCGCGCTCGAGGAGAACACCTCGCCGGCCTCGGCCACCGGTCGCAGTACGGTAACCCCGAAGCCCAGTCGCTGGCCGGCCGCCGTCAAGGTTTCAGGGGTGCCGGCGCGACCCTTGCCGAAGAAGAAGTCGTAGCCGACGACGACGTGGCGAACCCGGAACGCATCGACCAGCACGCGTTCCACGAACAGATCATGGCGCATACCAGCGAGCGCCTGGTCGAACGCCAGAACGGCGGCGAAATCGAGTCCGAGCCGTTCGATCAGCGCGAGCTTTTGCTCGAGTGTGGTGAGGAGGAAGTGCGGCTCCTCAGGCCGGAAAAAGACGCGGGGATGCGGCTCGAACACCATCACACCGGAAGGGGCGCGCAGCCGCAGCGCCTGAGCCATGGTTTCGGCGAGCAGCGCCTGATGGCCGCGGTGAACGCCGTCGAAGTTACCGATGGCGAGCGCGGCGCTCCGTTGCTCGGAAGGGACGTCATCGTATCCTCGGATCACACGCATCGGCCCGGCACCGCTCTCCTTCGATCCTTGGCGATGCGATGCATAGCCGCGCCGGCAAGCGCTGCAAAGCGCGTCGGAGCCACCTCTACGAACCAGCTCAGGTGGGGCGCGCGGGAACCATCAGCACAGCCTCGCCCTCCAGCACAGGCTTGCCGGCGACGAGGCACACCGTCTCGAAACGGACCCGTCGCTTGACCGGGAACAGTTCGACCACCTTGACCTTGGCGGTCACCGTGTCGCCGATCTTGACGGGAGCGCGGAAGTTGAGGGTCTGCGAAACGTAGATCACGCCAGGGCCCGGCATCTCCATGCCGAACACCGCTGAAATGTAGCTTGCCGTCAACATGCCGTGGGCGATCGGCTCCTTGAACATCGTCTTGGCGGCATAGGCGGCATCGAGATGGACGGGATTCTTGTCGCCGGTAACATTGGCGAAAGCGACGATGTCGGCTTCGCTGACCGTCTTGCGGAAACTCGCCTCCATGCCTACTTCCAAATCTTCGAAGCAGTAGGTCTTGCGAACCGTCAACGTCATCGGTGTGTGCTCCTCGCGCCCCTGTGTTGCTTTGTCTTCCGCCCTTTGCGTGCCCTCGCCCAGTCAGCCTATCGGCGCATTGTTTGCACTGCAACAATCAAATCGGCACTCGGCACAAAGCTAAAACGCTTGAGTGAATGGGCCGTTGCGTTTGTGCGACGGTACGCCAATCGGCGATTCGTCGCGATTGCTGCCGCGCCGCAGCGGTGCATAATTCGCATTGCACCAGCCAACTGTGCCTTTCCCGGACCAGTCACGCTGTTCCGCTGGACACACTCTGCGGCGGCCGCTACAAGCAGCCTTTCCCCGGGGCGCGTAGCTCAGCGGTAGAGCACTACCTTGACATGGTAGGGGTCACAGGTTCGATCCCTGTCGCGCCCACCAGTTGCGCCCGCCCGGCACAGTCGACGGAACGTGAAATGAAGGTCAGGAATTCGCTCAAATCGCTGCGCGGGCGCCACCGCGGAAACCGCGTTGTGCGCCGCAAGGGGCGCGTCTACGTCATTAACAAGACGCATCGCCGCTATAAGGCGCGCCAGGGCTGATGCTTTGATCGCTGCCTCCTTGGCCGGCGAGGTCTTTGACTGGCGCACGCGAGGCGCCTATCTCATGCGACGCATGAAGACGTTGCTTCGGTTCAGCAGTCTGGGGCTGGGCGCGGTTGTCGCCGCCCTGCTTGTGTTGCCGGCTTGCCCTCCAGCGTTCGTCGGGCCGGCCCACGCCCAGGCGCAGAAGACGCCGTCGCCGCCGGCCAAAACTCCGCGGCGGGGGCCGCGCGCCCTTATACCGGATGGCGGCGCCGAGCGGGCTCTGCTGCTCGATGAGCTCTACGCCCATCTCGCCACGGCTGCGAGCGAGGAGGCCGCCCAGCTCACCAGCCAGGCCATCGAGCATGTCTGGCTCAAATCGGGCAGCGAGACCGTTAATCTGCTCATGGAGCGAGCACTCAAGGCGGTGAACGAGAAGAAGTCGGACCTCGCGCTAAAGCTGCTCGATGCCGTGGTCGAACTCGCGCCCGACTATGCCGAGGGATGGAACCGGCGTGCATACGTCCTCTACAGCAGGAACGAGTACGCGCGCGCGCTCGGCGACCTGCGTCGGGTTCTCGCTCTCGATCCCAACCATTTTAAAGCGCTCGACGGGTTGGCCCAGATCCTGCGGGAGCTCGATTACAAGAAGGAGGCGCTTCAGGTCTATCGGCGCCTGCTCGAGGTGCACCCCTACATGGCGAGCGCCAAGTCGGCGGTCGAGGAACTCTCGCGCGAGGTGGAGGGACAGGGCATCTAGTCCGCCGCGCGGACGGTCAAGCTAGACGCCTTCTGCGACCGGTGCTCCCTTCTCGTCAAGAAAGGCGATACGTACCATGTTGGTGGTGCCGGGTGAGCCGAGCGGCACCCCGGCGATGATCACTACCCCCTCGCCCGGCTTGACGAACTCCTCCTCGAAAGCGATGCGACACGCCTTCACCACCATGTCGGCCTGGTTCTCGGGGTCGCTCGTCAGCACGGGGTGAATGCCCCACACGAGGGCAAGCTTGCGCCCCGTGGTGAGCACCGGTGTCAGCCCGATCACCGGTAACCCGGGCCGTTCGCGGGCAACGCGCAACGCGGTAGAGCCGGTCGCCGTATAGCAGATGATGGCGGCAAGCTTCACCGTGTCGGCGACGGCGTGAGCAGCAGCCGCGATGGCGTCTGCCGCCGTCGCCTGGGGAAGGGTTCGGGTGGCGTGGACCAGCGAGTCGTAACCTGGATCGTTTTCCGCCTCGATGGCGATCCGGTTCATCATCTCGACCGCCTCGATCGGGTAGTGGCCAACCGCGCTTTCCGCGGACAGCATGATGGCGTCAGCCCCGTCGAACACAGCGGTCGCCACGTCGGAGACCTCAGCCCGCGTCGGTGTCGGCGCGGCGATCATGCTCTCCAGCATCTGGGTGGCGATCACCACCGGCTTGCCTGCCGCGCGGGCCATGCGCGTGATGCGCTTCTGCAGGCCTGGCACACGTTCGACCGGCATCTCGACGCCCAGGTCACCCCGAGCCACCATCAGCCCATCGACCGCGGCGACGATGTTATCGAGATCGGCGATGGCGGCCGGTTTCTCGATCTTGGCCATGATGGCCGCGCCCTGGCCAATCAGGCGCCGCGCCAGCGCGATGTCCTCTCCGCGCTGCACGAACGACAGCGCGACCCAATCGATGCCGAGCCGCAGCATGAAGTCGAGGTCGGCCTTGTCTTTGTCGTTGATCGGAGTGATCGGAAGGATCGAGTCCGGCATGGCGATGCCCTTGCGGCTCGCCAGTTGACCGCCGACCAGAACCTCGGCGGCGATTCTGCTTTCGCCCGCCTCGATCACCCGCATGCGAATCTTGCCGTCGTCAAGCAGCAGCGTGTGGCCAGGCGCGAGGGCGGCAAAAATCTGGGGATGCGGCAGGAACACCCGTTCAGCCGAGCCCGGCGCCTCGGTGCGGTCGAGGATGAAGACGTC
>DATLZB010000105.1:0-4765 GCA_035574175.1 Hyphomicrobiaceae bacterium | reverse complement strand
CCACCGCATACCTCGCCTGGCGCACTTTGCCCATCGTTCTACGCAACTCCCTTGTCCACACTAGAGCCCGTAGGCCGCCCGCCGCTCGGGCGAGCGCGCCGCCACCAGCCGGGCAAGATCGAGGATCACCTTGGCCTGTTTCCAGGTGGCATCGTCCTGCATCTTGCCGTCGATCATCACCGCGCCGGTGCCGTCGGGCATGGCCGCGACGATACGCTTGGCGAACGCCACCTCGGCCGGATCGGGGCTGAACACGCGGGCGGCGATCTCGATCTGGCTCGGATGCAGCGACCAAGCCCCCACGCAGCCCATGAGGAAGGCATTGCGGAATTGCGCCTCGCAGCCCTTGGCATCGGCAAAGTCGCCGAACGGACCGTAGAACGGCTTGATGCCGTTGCGGCGGCAGGCATCGACCATGCGGGCGAGCGTGTAGTGCCACAAATCCTGCTGGAAGGCCAAACGCGGGGCCGCCGCGTCCGCCGGATCTGGATCGGCGAGCACGACATAGGCCGGATGCCCGCCGCCGACCCGCGTCGTCTTCATGCCGCGCGACGCGGCAAGGTCGGCCGGCCCGAGGCTCAGCCCGTGCATCCGCGGACTGGCCGCGGCGATCTCCTCGACGTTGGACACCCCTTCGGCGGTTTCCAGGATGGCGTGAATGAGGATCGGCCGGGGGATGCGGTGGCGAGCCTCGAGCTGGGCCAGCAGCTGGTCGAGATAGTGAATGTCCCATGGCCCCTCGACCTTGGGCAGCATGATGACATCGAGCTTGTCGCCGACGGCGGAGACGATGTCGAGGACGTCGTCGAGTGCCCAGGGGCTGTTGAGCGCGTTGATGCGGGTCCACAGCCCGGTGGTGCCGAAATCGATCTCGCGCGCCATGGCGATGAAGCCCTGCCGCGCGGCCACCTTCTGGTCGGCGGGGATGGCATCCTCAAGATTGCCGAGCACGACGTCGACCTGGCGCGCAAGCTCTCCGACTTTGCTCCTGATCTTCTCGTTGTGGGGCGGCACGAAGTGGATCATCCGCTCGAGGCGGACGGGCAGCGCGCGGAACGGCTCCGGCGCGCCGATGGCGAGCGCCGAGTAGAATTTCGCGGGCGTGCGCGCGGCGGGCATCGGCGGCGCTCCTTCAAACGGCAGACGGGAAGTTTAGGCCGCGCCGACGCCGCGTCAATGCGCGTGCCGGCAAATGTTTCGGCAGGTGGATTGGGCCGAAGTTCAGCTCCAGCGGCGGTTGCTCCACATCCACTGCTCGGGCGCCTCGCGGATCCAGGCCTCGAACTGCTTCTGCATTTCGGTCATGATTGAACGGATGTCATCGGCGGGGTTGGGGCCGCGCGGTACCTTGAGCTCCTTCAACTCGACCTCGAAGCGGCTCGTCGGCCCCAGTCTGAGGCAGCGGGCGAGCCAGATGCGGGCGCCGAGCCGGCGGGCGATCATGGCGGCGATCGCCTGCGTGCGGGCCGGCTTGCCGAAGAACGGCACCTCGATGCCGGTGCGGTCGTAGAGATCGCACACGAGCCCGAGCCGTCCGCCGCGGCGCACGTAGTCGGTGATGAGCCGCGCGGTGCGCTGGCTTTCCCCGTGCTCGCCTTCGACCTTGCCGCGCCCGAACAGTCCGCCGGGGTAGAGCGCCTTGCGCTGGGCGCGCAGGTAGCGATCGACGTAAGGGTTGTTGACCGAGCGGTAGACGGCGGCCGGATGGCCCCCGGCGGCGGTCAGCGGCCACATGGCGAGCTCCCAATTGCCCATGTGCAGCGACACGCCGACGACCGCGCCGAGCTTCATCTTGTAGCGGTCGAACATGGCCGCGTTGGCAACCCTGATGCGGTCCCCGTCCTTGAGCAGGCGGTCGATCTGCATGGTTTCCGCCATCACCCGGCCCAGGTTCTCCCAGTGGGCGAGGGCGATGCGGCGGCGCTCCGCGTCCGACTTCTCGGGGAAGGCGATGGCGAGATTGGCGAGCGCACGGGCATGCCGCTTGGGTGAGGCGATGGGCGCAAGCAGGCGCCAGAGCTTGGCCGAGAAGGCCACCGCCGCATCGAGCGGCATTGCCCGGATGAGCGCGGCCAAGGCACGCAAGCCCAGATATTCGAGCCGGAACTGCAAATCGCGCAGAAAGGGCATGGCGTGCTTTAAGCGACAGAGCTTGCCACAGCCAAGGGCGGACGGTCGACGGCCGGCCGCATCAGACGGGGACGCTCCGCCGCCGGCTCCAATCCACGCCGGATCAGGGACCGGCGCAGGGCGGGGAAGGCGGCGAGCATATGCAAGCCGAGCCCGCGCGCCAGATCGACGGGGAGCAGGTTTAAGGTGAGCGAGCGGTTGAGGGCATCGGCCGCCATGCTCCGCGCCGCGACCTGGCGCGCGCGCGCGCGGTGGTAGGCCTCGAGCGTGCCCGCGCCGCCGATGTCACCGCCCTTTCTGCGCGCGTCGGCGAGCACGTCGGCGAGCACAGCCGCGTCCGCGAGCGCGAGGTTGAGCCCCTGCGCGCCGATCGGCGGGAGCACGTGCGCGGCCTCGCCGATGAGCGCGACGCGATCCTGCCCCATGCGCTCGGCGAGCAGCCCCGACAGCGGAAAGACCTGGCGCGGGCCGATGGCGCCGACGACGCCGAGCAGGCCCTGCAGACGGCCCTCGAGCGCGGCACGGAAGGAAGCCTCCGTGAGCGCGGCCAGACGCGCGGCAGTCGCGGTGCGCTCCACCCACACCAGGCTCGAGGCAAGGCCGGGGAGCGGCACCGTGGTGAGCGGACCCGCGGGCCGGTAAAACTCGGTCGAGATGTCATCGTGCGACCGCCCGTGGGCCAAGCTTGCGGCGATGGCGGCCTGTTCATAAGTCCAGCGACGGACTGGAATTTTCGCGGCCTGGCGGCACCTTGAATTGCGCCCGTCGGCAGCGATGGCGAGGCGCGCCCTGATCCGGCGGCCGCTGACGAGGTGGATGGTGATGCCGCCCGTGCCTGCCTCAAGGCCCTCTGCCACGTCCTCGATGATCGGCACGCTCGCCCTGATTGCCTCGCGCAGGGCGGCGGTGAGCGCCGCGTTGGGCACGTTGTGGCCGAGCGCCTCGCCGCCGATGTCGCGTGCCCGGAACAGCACCTCGGGCGCCCGCAGCAGCCCCCCGGTGTCGTCGACGATGCGGATGCCGGCGAGCGGCGCGCTGAGCCGGGCAAGACCATCCCAGGCCTTGATGTTCTTGAGGAATTCGATGCTGGCGGGGACCAAGGCCGCGGTCCGCACATCGCCCTTCTGCGCGGCCGGCGCGACGAGGCAGACGTCGGCGCCGATGGCGGCTACGGCAGCGGCGGCGGCAAGCCCGGCCGGGCCCCCTCCCACCACCACGCATTCGGTCTGCTCCCTCGCCGTCATCTGTCCCACCCAGGTCTCCCGTCCAGGGCCTAATGTTCATTCAAACCACAAGGGTCCGGAGCCGATCATAAACCGAAAGCGGCGCCGCGCGCGCCATGACGCATCTGCTCGGGGCATGGGCTTGCTGTGCGCGCCCCGTCTGCCCCGCATCTGCCCTCCAACCGCCGTCCCGGAGTGGACCGATAACACCATCCACACCATCATCCCGGCACGGGCCGATAACCCCATCCATATCGTCATCCCGACGGAGCCTGCACCGGCGCAGGCCGGTGGTCGGGATCCACGCAAGGGTCGGCGGGCACGACGTCAATGGCAACGCGCGCCCGGGTGAGGCTGCGGACAACCTCGACCGGAGAGCAAGCGGCCCCTGGCGTGGATGCCGGCCTATGCCGGCAGGACGGAGTGGGGCGTGGATGCCGGCCACCGGCCTGCGCCAGCAGGACGGAAGGGGGTGGGCAGCGCGTTTGCGCCCACTGAACCGTTGTCACGGCGCGGGCCGATGGCGCCGTTTGAGAGTGGGGGAGGCGCCGCGCCCCTCTCAAAACGTCATCCCGACGAAGGTCGGGAGCCACGCCAGTTTCGGCGGGCACGACGTCAATGGCAACGCGCGCCCGGGTGAGGCCGCGGACAACCTCGACCGGAGAGCAAGCGGCCCCTGGCGTGGATGCCGGCCTGCGCCGGCATGACGAAAAGGGTACCAATTCACGCCTGTCACATTTTTTGAATTCGCAACAATGGGTTGTGCAACATTCTTAAATCGATCGGGCGAGCATGGAATTTCACTTGACAGCGCATCGCCGACACCCGGCGAGCAGCCGAAATCGGCCGCATTGTCAGGTCACTGACGATCCGAATCGCTCCATTCATCGGATCGAAGCGTTGCGGATTCGCCACGGAGCCATCTCGAAAAGCCTCAGATCGGGCCTTCCGTGTTTACGAGTGTCCGAGCCATGGGCTATGCCTAGCCCTGCACGGCAAGGCTGACCGGGTTCGGTCGGGTGTTAGGGCACCCTGTCGGGTTGGCTGAGCGGCAAGCGAGTAATCTAGTCATGGGGACTAGGTTGCGTCAGTCCAACGGAGAAGTTCGTATGATCGGGGGACTCCTCAAGTCTGCTAGCCGTCTGGCGCTTGTCGCTGCGGCTGGTGTTATCGTAGGTGCGTACGGAACCCAGGCCCAGGCTGCAGACCTCGGCGGCGATTGCTGCGCCGATCTCGAGGAGCGGGTGGCAGAGCTCGAGGCGACCACCGCCAGGAAGGGCAACCGCAAGGTGAGCCTCACCGTCTACGGCCACGTCAACGAGATGGTGCTGTTCTGGGACGACGGCGAGATGGACGACGTCTACCAGGTCACCAACGACGTGAGCCGCACGCGCTTCGGCTTCCGCGGCTCG
>DATLZB010000104.1:0-8254 GCA_035574175.1 Hyphomicrobiaceae bacterium | reverse complement strand
GATGGTGATGCCGGGCGACAACTGCGCCATGGAGGTTGAGCTGATCACCCCCATTGCCATGGAGGAGAAGCAGCGCTTTGCCATCCGCGAGGGCGGCCGCACGGTGGGCGCCGGCGTCGTCACCAAAGTGGTGGAGTAGGTTTCAAGAGGAGGCAGGCGCCCGGCTCCGGTTCGGGCGCTTTTGGCTTTGCGGTTCGGTACGGCACCATGAACAGTCAGAACATACGCATCCGCCTCAAGGCGTTCGACCATCGCGTGCTCGATGCCTCGACGCGCGAGATCGTCAACACGGCCAGGCGTACGGGTGCGGAGGTGCGCGGGCCGATCCCACTCCCGACGCGAATTGAGCGCTTCACGGTCAACCGCTCGCCGCACATCGACAAGAAGAGCCGCGAGCAGTTCGAGATGCGCACGCACAAGCGGGTGCTCGACATCGTCGATCCGACACCGCAGACGGTCGATGCGTTGATGAAGCTCGATCTCGCTGCAGGCGTCGACGTGGAGATCAAGCTCTAGGGTCGAAGTTTCGAGGAAGGGATTGCGCGCAATGCGCTCCGGATTGATCGCACAGAAGATCGGAATGACCCGCATCTTCACCGAGGCGGGCGAGCACGTTCCGGTGACCGTGCTCAAGGTCGACCGCTGTCAGGTGGTCGCCCACCGCACGAGCGAGAAGAACGGCTACACGGCACTCCAACTCGGCGTCGGCTCGCGCAAGCCCAAGCATTTGAGCAGGGCCGAGCGGCAGCGTTTCGCAGCCGCCAGAATTGAGCCCAAGCGCAAGCTCGCCGAGTTCCGCGTCTCCCCGGAGAACCTGATCGAGGTGGGGGCGGAGATCACCGTCGATCACTTCGTGCCCGGCCAGTTCGTGGACGTGACCGGGACCAACCAGGGCAAGGGCTTCCAGGG
The DNA here is from genome assembly GCA_035574175.1 of Hyphomicrobiaceae bacterium. Taxonomy (GTDB): domain Bacteria; phylum Pseudomonadota; class Alphaproteobacteria; order Rhizobiales; family Hyphomicrobiaceae; genus DATLZB01. The sequence goes on along the minus strand of DATLZB010000104.1, from coordinate 7,345 downwards.
TGCCATGAAGCGGTGGAACTTCGGCGGCCTCAGAGCCTCTCACGGCGTGTCGATCAGCCATCGCAGCCACGGCTCCACCGGCCAGCGGCAGGACCCCGGCAAGGTGTTCAAGGGCAAGAAGATGGCTGGTCACATGGGCGATGAACGGGTGACCACGCAGAACCTCGTTGTGGTCAAAACCGACGTCGAGCGTGGGCTGCTGATGGTGCGCGGGGCGGTGCCCGGTTCCAAGGGCGGCTGGGTGCTCATCCGCGACGCCGTGAAGAAACCGGTACACAAGGACGCGCCCAAGCCCGGTGCGGTTCGCAAAGGCGGCCCCGCCGAGGCCGCGCAGCCGAAGGAATGAAGGCCGTGCAAGCCAAAGTGACAACGCTGGAAGCCGAGCCCGTAGGCACCATCGAGCTTGCCGATGCCATCTTCGGGCTCGAGCCGCGCCAGGATTTGCTGCAGCGCATGGTGCGCTGGCAGCTCGCCAAGCGAATGGCCGGCACCCATCACGTGCAGGACCGCTCCGAAGTCAACGTCACCGGCAAGAAGATGTACCGGCAGAAAGGGACGGGCGGGGCCCGGCATGGCGACAAGTCGGTGCCGCAGTGGCGCGGCGGCGGCAAAGTGTTCGGCCCAAAGCCTAGAAGCCACGCCATCGGGTTGCCCAAGAAAGTACGGGCGCTGGCGCTGCGGCATGCGCTTTCGGCCAAAGCCAAGGCCGGTGAGATCGTGGTGCTGGAGCGGGCTCAAGCGAGCGCGGGCAAGACCAAGGACCTCAAGCAACGGCTCGAGAAACTCGCGCTCTTTAACGCGCTCATCGTCGATGGTGCTGAGCTCGAGCCGGGCTTTGTGCGGGCGGCGCGCAACATCCCGGACATCGACGTGCTGCCGGTGCAGGGCATCAACGTCTACGACATCCTGCGCCGGAAAAATTTGGTTCTGACCAAGGCGGCGATCGAGGCGCTGGAGGCGCGGTTCAAATGAACAAACTCGATGCTTACGACATCATCGTTGCCCCGGTCATTACCGAGAAATCGACGCGGGCCTCCGAGCACGGCCAGGTGGTGTTCAGGGTCAGAAAGGGCGCCTCCAAGTCCGACATCAAGGCGGCTGTCGAGCAGCTATTCTCGGTCAAGGTCAAGGCCGTCAACACGCTGGTGCGCAAGGGCAAGCAGAAGACGTTCCGAGGCATCCGCGCCCGCCAGAGCGATGTCAAGAAGGCGATCGTGACCCTGGAAGAGGGCCATTCCATCGACGTGACCACGGGGCTCTGAGGCAAGGCCATGGCACTCAAGACATTCCGACCGTCAACTCCAGGACTGCGCCACTTGGTGCTGGTCGATCGCCGGCATCTGTGGAAAGGGGCGCCCGTGAAGATTCTGGTCGAGGGCAAGACCAAGACGGGAGGGCGTAACAGCGACGGGCGCATCACCACGCGCCACATCGGAGGCGGCCACAAGCGGGCCTATCGGCTCGTCGATTTTCGCCGGCGGAAGTTCGACGTGCCAGCGAAAGTGGAGCGGCTCGAGTACGACCCCAACCGCACCGCGTTCATCGCTCTCGTCAAGTACGCGGACGGGGAACTCGCCTACATCCTGGCGCCGCAGCGGCTCGCTCCGGGCGATACCGTGATCTCCGGCAATAGAGTCGACGTTAAGCCGGGCAACGCCATGCCGCTTTCGGCGATGCCAATCGGCACCATCGTGCACAACGTGGAGCTGAAACCAGGCCGGGGCGGTCAGCTCGCGCGCTCGGCCGGCGCCTACGCGCAACTCGTTGGCCGCGATGCGGGTTGGGCGATCCTCAAGATGAAGTCGGGCGAGACGCGGCGTGTGCGCGCGGAGTGCATGGCAAGCGTCGGCGCCGTCTCCAATCCCGACAACTCCAATCAAGTGCTGGGCAAGGCCGGCCGCTCCCGCTGGCGGGGAATCCGGCCGACTGTGCGCTCGGTCGCCATGAACCCCGTCGACCATCCCAACGGCGGACGCACCAAGGGCGGAAAGCACTGGGCCACACCCTGGGGCAAGCCGACAAAGGGCTTCAAGACACGCAAGAACAAGGCCACCGACAAGTACATCATCCGCAGCCGACATCTCGGGAAGTAGCGCAATCTCAAGGAGCAACTCGCTTGGCACGATCAGTCTGGAAGGGCCCCTTCGTCGACGGCTATCTGTTGAAGAAGGCCGAGAAGGCGCGCGCATCGGGCCGCAACGAGATCATCAAGATCTGGAGCCGGCGCTCGACCATCCTGCCGCAGTTCGTCGGGCTGACGTTCGGCGTCTACAACGGACGCAAGCACATCCCGGTGTCGGTCAACGAGGACATGATCGGGCACAAGTTCGGCGAGTTCGCGCCAACCCGCACCTTCATCGCCCACAGCGGCGACAGGAAAGCGGTCAAGAAGGCCTGACAGGGGACGAGCGATGGGTAAACCGAAGCGCCAGCGCAGCCTGCCGGAGACCGCCGCCAAGGCGGTGGCGCGAAATCTGCGCGTGTCGCCGCAGAAGCTCAACCTAGTGGCCGGCCTGATCCGCGGCAAGAAGGTCAACGCGGCGCTGGCCGACCTCGAGTTTTCGCGCAAGCGGATTGCGCAGGACGTGCGCAAGTGCGTGATGTCGGCGGTGGCCAACGCAGAGAACAATCACGGGCTCGACGTCGACGACCTCGTGGTGGCGGAGGCCTACGTCGGCAAGAACCTCGTGCTCAAGCGGTTTCATGCGCGCGGCCGCGGTCGTAGCGCGCGCATTCTGAAGCCGTTCTCGCAGATCACGGTCATCGTGCGCGAGGAGCGCGCCAACCGAGAAACCGGCGGCGACGAGCCCGAGGCTGACGCCGCGGCGAAGGAGGACTGAAAGCCATGGGTCAGAAGGTCAACCCCGTCGGCATGCGGGTCGGCATAAACAGGACCTGGGACAGTCGGTGGTTTGCCAGCCGCGGCGAGTATGGACGACTGTTGCACGAGGACGTGGCGATCCGCGAGCACATCATGAAGATGCAGCGGCAGGCGGGGATCTCCAAGGTGGTGATCGAGCGTCCGCATAAGAAGTGCCGCATCACCATCCACACCGCCAGGCCCGGCGTCCTGATCGGCAAGAAGGGCGCCGACATCGAGAAGCTGAAGAACGAGCTTGCCCGCCTGACGCAGTCGGAGGTCCACCTCAACGTCGTCGAGGTGAGAAAGCCGGAGGTCGACGCCACACTGATCGCCGAGGCGATCGCGCAGCAGCTCGAGCGGCGGGTGGCGTTCCGCCGCGCCATGAAGCGCTCGGTGCAGTCGGCACTGCGCCTCGGCGCGCAGGGCATCCGCATCAACGTGGCGGGCCGGCTCGGAGGTGCCGAGATCGCGCGCACCGAGTGGTACCGCGAGGGGCGCGTGCCCCTGCACACGCTCAGAGCGGACATCGATTTCGGCTACGGGCTAGCGCGCACCGCCTACGGCGTCATCGGCGTCAAGGTCTGGGTGTTCAAGGGTGAGATCATGGAGCACGACCCGATGGCATCGGAGAAGCGGGCGGCCGAGCTGCAGGAGGGCGGCGGCGGGCGGCGGCGCGACCAGGCCCGGGAGCGCTCCGAGCGGGTCGCCGAACGCGCCTGAATGGGGCCAGGGTAGAGAGAGATGCTGCAACCTAAACGCACCAAGTACCGCAAGGCATTCAAGGGCCGCATCCACGGCCAGTCCGCCGCTGCCACCACGCTCAATTTCGGTTCCTACGGGCTTAAGGCGCTGGAACCGGATCGCATCACTGCACGCCAGATCGAGGCGGCGCGGAGGGCCATCACGCGCCACATGAAGCGGGCCGGTCGGGTGTGGATCAGGCTCTTTCCCGATATTCCGGTCACCAAGAAGCCGGCCGAGGTGCGGATGGGGTCGGGCAAGGGGGCGCCCGAGCTGTGGGTGGCACGCGTCAAGCCGGGACGGATCATGTTCGAGCTCGACGGCGTCACCGACCAGGTGGCGCGCGAGGCGCTCGCGCTCGGCGCGGCCAAGCTGCCGATCAAGACGCGCATCGTGATGCGCACAAGGTGACAGGTTTTGAATCAATGAAGGCGTCAGAGGTCAGGGAAATGTCGCTCGATCAGCTCGAGGAGGCGCTCCTCAAGCTGAAGAAGGAACAGTTCAACCTGCGCTTCCAGCAGGCCTCGGGGCAGCTTGAGAACGTGGCACGGGTGCGCCAGGTGCGCAGGGACATCGCCCGGATCAAGACGATCACGCGCCAGAGGAAGGCGGCGGCGACCGCCGGCAAGGGTTGAGGAGCAAGGGTCATGCCGAAGCGCGTGCTGCAGGGTGTCGTGGTGTCGGACAAGAACAACAAGACCGTGGTGGTCGAGGTCGAGCGGCGCTACACGCATCCGCTGCTGCGGAAGACCGTGCGGCGATCGAAGAAGTACCACGCGCACGATGAAGCCAATGCGTTCAAGGTGGGCGACGTCGTCCGCATCGAGGAAAGCCGCCCGATCTCCAAGAACAAGCGCTGGGTCGTGCTCGGCGAGGTCAAGCGCTAAGAGGTGATGAGATGATTCAGGCGGAGACAAACCTCGACGTCGCCGACAACTCGGGTGCCCGCAGCGTGCAGTGCATCAAGGTGCTGGGCGGCTCCAAGCGCAAGTACGCCACCATTGGCGACACGATCGTGGTGACGGTAAAGGAGGCGATTCCGCGCGGGCGCGTCAAGAAGGGTCAGATCATGAAGGCGGTGATCGTGCGCACGGCGCACGGGGTGCGGCGGCCCGACGGCTCCATCATCCGCTTCGACCGCAATGCCGCGGTGCTGATCAACCCGCAGAACGAGCCGATCGGCTCGCGCATCTTCGGCCCAGTCACGCGCGAGCTGAGAGCCAAGAACCACATGAAGATCGTGTCGCTCGCGCCGGAGGTGCTGTGATGGCCTCTCTCAAGATCAAGAAGGGCGACAGGGTGATCGTGCTCAGCGGCCGCGACAAGGGCAAGCAGGGCGAAGTCATCGAGGTCAGGCCAAAGGAGAACCGGGCGCTGGTGCGCGGCGTCAACATCGTGCGCCGACACCAGCGGCAGACCGCTGCGCAGGAAGGCGGCATCATCTCCAAGGAGGCGCCGATTCACATCTCCAATTTGGCGCTCGAGGATCCAAAGGACGGCAAGCCGACACGGGTCGGTTTCCGCATTCTGGAGGATGGCAGGAAGGTCCGTTACGCCAAGCGTTCGGGCGAGGTCATCCCGGAGAGGAAGTAGGTCATGGCGGAGAGCGAAGGCGAAAAGGCTGCCAGAAAGCCGTCCGCCGGCGACGGCAGGCCCAAGGGCAAAGCCAAGGCGAAAGGCGGTGCCCCGGCAGCCGCCAAGGGAAGCAAAGGCGAGGGTGGACCGGCGGCCGCCAAGGGCAAGCAGGCCGAGGCCGTGCGTTCGTTTGGCCGGCCCAAGGGTTACGTGCCGCGCATGAAGGCGCACTACGAGAACGTGGTGCGGCCGGAGCTTGCCAGGAAGTTCTCTTACACCAATGTCATGCAGGTGCCGAGACTCGAGAAGATCGTGCTCAACATGGGCATCGGCGAGGCCGTCAACGACCGCAAGAAGGTGGAGAACGCTGCTGCCGACCTCGCACTGATCGCCGGCCAAAAGCCGGTAACGACGCGGGCGAGGAAGTCGGTCGCAACCTACAAGGTGCGAGAGGGCATGCCGCTCGGGGCCAAGGTCACGCTCAGGGGCTACCGCATGTACGAGTTCCTGGACCGGCTGGTCACCATCGCGCTGCCACGAGTCAAGGACTTCCGCGGCCTCAGTCCCAAGAGCTTCGACGGACGCGGCAACTACGCGCTGGGTCTCAAGGAGCACATCGTGTTCCCGGAGATCGACTACGACAAGGTCGATCAGATCTGGGGCATGGACGTCATCGTGTGTACGACCGCGCGCAGCGACGATGAGGCACGCGAGCTGCTCCGGGCCTTCAACTTTCCGTTCCGCAGCTAGCGGGCACGCGAGCAGGTTTCGGAGGATCCCTCATGGCAAAGACGAGCTCGATCGAAAAGAACAAGCGGCGCCGGCGGCTGGTGGCGAGGTTTGCGGCCAAACGCGCCAAGCTGAAGGCGATCGTGTCGGACCGCAGCAAGCCGATGGACGAGCGCTTCAGGGCACAGATCAAGCTTGCCGAGCTGCCGCGCAACTCGTCCAAGACGCGGGTCCGCAACAGGTGCGAGATCACCGGTCGGGCGCGCGGCTACTATCGCAAGGTCCGCCTCTCGCGCAACAAGCTTAGAGAGCTGGCGGCGCAGGGGCTGATCCCGGGCATGGTCAAGGCGAGCTGGTAAAAAAGGAAGTGCCAGATGGCAGTGAACGATCCTTTGGGCGACATGCTCACCCGGATCCGCAATGCACAGATGCGGCGGCGACCGAAGGTCTCCACGCCTGCGTCCAACTTGCGCGCCCGCGTGCTCGACGTGCTGGCGGAGGAGGGCTACATACGGGGCTACACGAGGATCGAACACAAGAACGGCAAGTCGGAGCTCGAGATCGAGCTCAAGTACTCGAACGGCCAGCCGGCAATCCGGCAGATCGAGCGCATATCGACGCCAGGGCGGAGAGTCTACGCGCCCGTGAAGGGGCTGCGCGCGGTCGCCAACGGCCTCGGGGTGGCGATCCTGTCGACGCCCAAGGGCGTGATGCCCGACTGGAGGGCGCGCGAAGAGAACGTCGGCGGCGAAGTGCTCTGCAACGTGTTTTAAGGCGTTCGCCGGCAGAGGATAGGAAGCGATGTCGCGGATCGGAAGGAAGCCAGTCGCCGTGCCCTCGGGCGTCACCGTTTCGGTCGAGGGAAAGACGGTCAAGGTGAAGGGGCCCAAGGGAGAGCTTTCCTTCACGGCGCCGGCGCAGGTCGATGTCGAGAAGACAGCAGCGGGCATCGCGGTCACCCCGGCCGAAGAGAGCAAGCAGGCACGTGCCATGTGGGGCATGTCGCGCACGATGATCGCCAACCTGATTAAGGGAGTGACCGAGGGCTACTCGCACACTCTCGAGATCCAGGGCGTTGGATTCCGCGCGGCGATGAAGGGCAAGGACCAACTGCAGCTGCAGGTCGGGTTCAGTCACGACATCCTGCACCCGATCCCCAAAGGGGTGGAGGTGAAGGTGTCGGGCGCCAAGCAGGAGATCGTCACCGTCTCGGGCATCGACAAGCAGCTGGTCGGGCAGGTGGCGGCGGAAATCCGCGCGTTTCGCCCCCCCGAGCCCTACCAGGGCAAGGGCATCCGCTATCAGGGTGAATACGTGCTGCGCAAGGAAGGCAAGAAGAAGTAGGGCAGGGCTCATGGGCAAGCTTACCCAGTCGGAGCGACGCACACGGCGGGTGCGGCACGCAGTCAAGGCAGCGGCCAAGGGCCGGCCCCGCCT
>DATLZB010000103.1:0-34006 GCA_035574175.1 Hyphomicrobiaceae bacterium | reverse complement strand
GCAATGTCCCCAGTTGGCGCGCGATCGCCTGGGCTTGGTCGCGGCGCTCGGCGAGGCTCGCCTCCAAGCTGGTGCGGCGGGCCCTCAGCTCGAAGTCGCGCGTGGTGATCTCGGCGAGCCGCGCCTCGGCCTCCTGCTCGAGGCGCCGGGCGTCGAGGAGCAGCGCCTCGGCACGACGTTCCGTTTCGACGGCGCTGGCTTCGGCATCGCGGTGCGCTGCGATCTCGGCCTGGAGCCGGTGCAAGATCTCTCCGGCCTCCGCAATAAGCCTCTCTTCGCGCTCGAGGTCGTGCCGCAGCTGCGCGGTGCGCGCCTCCAGCTCGCGCTGGCGGTCGGCGGTGCGCTCTGCCTCTCGTTCCAACGTGGCCTGCTCGAGCTTCAACCGGGCAAGTGCGGCGGCCCGGGCGGCTTCCGCCTCCCGCAGCGGGCCAATGCGCTCCGCTGCCTCTGCCTCGCGGCGGAAGGCCCTGGCTTCGGCCTCTGTCGCCTCGGCAAGCCGGCCGAGCGCTGCCGCGAGCCCCGCCTCCTCCGCTTCGACCTGGGCCTGCGCCTCGGTCCAGGAAAGAAACATCAGGATCGCTTCGACCTTGCGGATCTCAGCCGAAATTTCCTTGTAGCGGCGAGCGGCGCGCGCCTGCCGCTTCAGGCTCTCGATCTGGCTGCCAAGCTGGCCCAGGATGTCGCCGAGGCGGGCGAGGTTGCCTTCTGCCGCCCGCAGTCTCAGCTCGGCTTCGTGCCGGCGGCTGTGCAACCCAGCAATGCCAGCCGCGTCCTCCAAGATGCGGCGGCGCTGCTCGGGCTTGGCGTTGACAAGTTCACCGATCTGGCCCTGGCGCACGAGCGAGGGCGAGCGGGCGCCGGTGGCCGCGTCCTCAAACAGGATCTTTACGTCCCGGGCCCGCACCTCGCGGCCATTGATGCGATAGGCGGAGCCTGCCTCGCGCTCGATGCGGCGCGTGATCTCGAGGACCTCGCAATCGTTGTACTCGGCCGGCGCGCCGCGGCTGCTGTTGTCGAGAAAGATCGTGACCTCGGCCGTGTTGCGTGCCGGTCGGCCGGTGGTGCCGGAAAAGATCACGTCGTCCATGGCGGCGGCGCGCACCGACTTGTGCGAGGTCTCGCCCATCACCCAGCGCAGGGCTTCGAGTAGATTCGACTTGCCGCAACCGTTGGGACCGACCACGCCGGTCAGTCCCTTCTCGATGACGAGCTCCGTGGGTTCGACAAATGACTTGAAGCCGACAAGCCGGAGCCGCGTGATCTTCATTTCATCAATCCTTCGCCGCCGACCAACGGCGTCTTCGACGGCCTTTAGCCTGCGACTGCTTCGAAGGTGTGGTGCCGCTCAAGTGGGGTCGGCTGCCGCCGCCACGCGACCCGCAAGGATGGGGTCGATGATGTCCCTCATCTCCTTCAGCCCGAGCACGCTCTTGTAGAGCTTGCCGTTGATGAAGAAGTTCGGTGTGCCGATCACACCAAGCGTGCGCCCGCGTTCCTTGATCGCATTGAGCGCTTGGATCATGCCTTGATTCTGACGGCAGGCGTCAAACTGGGCTCGCGTCATCCCCACCTGGCTTGCAACCTTGAAGATCGGCTCGGTACGCACCTGTTGACTCACCCAGGACGGCTGTTCGCGCATCAGTCGGTCATAGAGGGTGAAATACTGATTGGCCGGCGCGCAGCGCAGCGCGATGGTGGCAACACCCGACTGCAACCCGATGGGAAACTCGCGGATGATGAAGCGCACCTTGCCCGTGTCGATGTACTGGCGCTTGAGCTCGGGAAATACCTCCATCTGGAACTTGCGGCAGTAGGGACACGTCATCGACGCATACTTGATGATGGTAACTGGGGCATCGGCGCGTCCGAGCGACATCTCGGGCAGCGGGCCCGGCTGCATGACCTCGGCCAGCGTCGGGTTCTGGATCACCTCGCGGCGCCCCGAGTCGGGCGTCGGGTCATCGGAGAACGGGTTGAAACGGCTGTCGGGGGTGGCGGCAGTGGCGTCGCCCGGCTGGGTGACCCCGATACCGGAAAGGCCGGCGCTGCCGCATCCGCTGAGCAAGACGCCAAGCACCAACAGCATGCCGCCGACACATACCTGCGCCACGTGTCGAGCGCGGCAGGCCCTGAGCGGCGCGTGGCGTGGCACGGGGGCGTCCTTCAACTGCCCGATTTCAGCAAGGGCTCCAAGGTTTTGTCGAAGTCGGCGAGCGTCGCGCCTCCACCGAGACGCTGGCCGTTCACGAAGAACGTCGGCGTCGAATTGACACCGAACTTGTCGCTGGCGCGGGCTCGCCCGGCCAGGATCTTGTCATAAAGGGCCTGGTCGCTCAGACAGGCGTCGAAGCTTGCCTTGGTAAAGCCCGCCTGCTTGGCGACCTCGAACAGCTTGGGCGTGGCATCGCCGCGGACCGCCCATTCATCCTGCCGCTTGAAGAGGTCGTCGATGAGCAGTTCAGCGCCTTCCCCGCCGACGCAGCGCGCAAGCATGGCCGCCGACATGGCGAGCCGGTCGAGCGGAAACTCCCGCAAGATCAGCCGTACCTTACCGGTGTCGATGTACTTGGCCTTGAGCTGCGGCAGCACGCGGGTGTGAAAAGCAGCACAGTGTGGGCAGGTCATCGAGGCGTACTCGACGATGGCGATTTTGGCGTCGGGCTTGCCGATTACGATGTCGGGCAGATCGCCGGGCTTCAGCACGTTCTCTGCCGAGACGGTTGCCGGCATCTCCGCCGCCTCCTCCTCTGAAGGCCAGAGCTGGGTCGCCGCCACCGCAATGAGGAGGGTGACGACCAGAATGCCAGCGGCCGGAATGAGGGTCTTGGAGGCGGCCTCGCTGAGGCCGAGCTTCGAGCCCAAATCCCTGCGCCAGCGCTCGAGCGTGCCGACGATGTTTTGCAAGGCGACTGATCTCCTAGAGCGGGCCATAACGGGCGCCGAGAAGCACCGGTTCAAGACATGAATTACGGCAAATCCGCGCTCATTGCCAATCGAACGGCCGGTAGGGGTGCTATTTCACCGGCCCGACGCTTCCCGCGCCAGGCTCGCCTGGAGCCGCTCGAGTGCCGAGCGCAAGCCCTGGTGCGGAATGCCTGCCACCACCCGTACAGGCTGTGCCAGCGAGGCAGAAACGCCAACCGCGGCTTCGGGTCGCGGGCGCGGCTGGCCGGGAAGCGGGGCCTGCAGCAGTCGGAGCTCGCCAACGGCACGATAGCCGAAATGTGCGTTGATCCGCTCGATGATTTGGCGGGAGCGGTACTGGACGTCGAGCGCGCGGGCCCCTTCGACCCGCAGGTGTAGGGTTGCGCCCGACGTGCGGCTGCTCGGCGTTGCGTCAGAATCCGCGACGCGGGGCCATTTGAGCCTCTCGGGCAGGGTATAGGAGGCCAGATCGGCGCCCACGATCGCGGCCCAGTCGGTGACCAAGCTGGCGGCAGGGAAGCCATATTTTTGCAAGGGCTTGCGGGTCAACTTCGGCACAAAGCTACCGATCGGGCGCACCCCCGGGAGGTGCATCCGCTTGGCCACTGCGGCTCCCTCGCATGGCAACGGGCGTCGCGTCGAGGCTCGCTCCACAACCTGCTCCGCCACAATTTCCCTGTGACGGCTCGGGGCTTACCATGGGTGCAGCGATTCGTGCCGGGCGGCGGAGGATCAGGTGAGGACTGTGGCGAGGAAGCAACTGCCGCTGCGTCCGGCCGGGCCGGATACGGTTGCGGCCTTGCTCGCCTGGTATGACGAGGAGCGGCGCGAACTCCCGTGGCGCTGTCCGCCCGGGCGCCGGGCGGACCCCTACCGGGTTTGGCTCAGCGAGATCATGCTGCAGCAGACGACGGTGCGCGTCGCAATCCCATATTTCGAGCGGTTCCTCGCACGCTGGCCCGACCTTGACGCGCTGGCGGCCGCCTCGCTTGAGGAGGTGCTCGCCGCCTGGGCTGGCCTCGGCTACTACTCGCGGGCGCGCAATTTGTGGAAATGTGCACGGCTGCTCGTCGAGCAGTACGGCGGCAGGTTTCCCCGCACGGCGGCCGAACTGTGCAGGTTGCCGGGGATCGGTCCTTACACGGCGGCAGCTATTGCCGCCATCGCGTTCGGCGAGCGCGAGACGCCGGTCGACGGCAACGTCGAGCGCGTGGTCGCGCGGCTTTTCGCCGTCGAGCAGCCGCTGCCGGCGGCCAAGCCGGAGTTGAGGCGCCTCGCCGCAACGTTGACGTCGCGCCGCCGGCCCGGCGATGTCGCTCAGGCCATGATGGACCTCGGCGCCACCATCTGTACGCCCAAGCGGCCGTCGTGCCTGATGTGTCCGCTGCAGGAGGACTGCCATGCTCACGCCAAGGGCATCGAGGCGAGGCTGCCCGCCAGGTCGGTCAGGGCGGAACGGCCGGTGCGACTTGGCTTTGCCTTTCTGGCTCTGAGGGAGGATGGCCACGTGCTGCTGAGACGCCGCCACGAAGCGGGTCTGCTGGGCGGCATGATGGAAGTTCCTTCGACGGTATGGGCCGAGCTGCTGCCCCCGCTCAGCGAGGCGCTCCGAACCGCGCCGGTTCGTGCCGACTGGTGGCAGGTTCCCGGCACGGTCGAGCACACGTTCACCCACTTCCGGCTGGAGCTCATCGTATTCCGTGCCGTGGTGGCGGTCGATGCCTCGCTGACCTTCTGGGCCGATGCGGCGCGCTGCACGTGGACGCCGCGATGGGCGCTCGAGCGGGAGGCGCTGCCAAGCGTCATGCGCAAGGTCATCGCCCATGCACTGCGGGAAATGTGAGGTATGTGATGGATGCAGGCAATCACACCTCCGGGGAACGTCGCGACCGGCCGGTGACGTTTCGCCGTTGGCTCGAGAGCACCTCCAACAGAACGTTTATCGTCTATCCCCTGTGCGTGATCGCCTTCGAGCTCGCTGTCACCGGCGGCTCTCTCACCTTCGTGCCACTTGGGATCCCGCTGCTCGCTTGGGGCTATGCACAGTATCACCTGGTCGGCCGCTATCGAACCAAACTCGGGGGCGGAGGGCCGGGCCTCGAGGTGCCTCCCGACCGGATCGTTGAGCAAGGTCCATACCGGTACGTGCGCAATCCCATGTACCTCGGCCACCTCATCTTCATGCTTGGGCTGGCCGTTACTTTCTGGTCGCTGGCCGCTCTTGCACTTCTTGTGTTTCACATCTTCTGGTTCCACCAACGCGTGCTCAAAGACGAGGCGCGCCTCGAGGCGCGGTTCGGGCAGTCCTACGCTGATTACAAGGCGCGCGTGAAGCGCTGGATACCCGGCGTCATTTGAGCGAGCGGGCGAAGGCTGCGATGGCGTCTGCCGCGGCCTGGAGGTTTCCCCGGCGCGTGAAGCCCGAGGCGCCGCGCGGCCCCAGATCGTGGTCGCCATCGGGTGCCCAGCGAATGCGGATGGCCGGTGACAGCGGGTAGCTTTCGACCTCGGCCCGGTTACCGAAGGGGTCGCGCTCGCCTTGGACGATGAGAGTCGGGCAGGCAAGTTCTGCGAGGTGGGCGGTGCGTAGGTTCTCGGGTTTGTTCGGCGGGTGGAACGGGTAGCCGAGGCAGACGAGGCCCGCGACGACGCCGTCGGCGTGGAGTTTGCCGGCGAGGAGGCTCGCTACGCGCCCGCCGAGCGACTTGCCGCCAATGAGCAGCGGACGGTTTCGGGCGTGTCTGCGGACGCTGGCGACAGCGACCTCGTACTCCAACTGCAAGCGTTCGACCCTCGGCGGCGGAGGCCGCCTGCCGTGGCGCCGTGCCGCCATGTAGGCGAACTCGAAACGGGCGGTTGCGACCGCGCGTTCGGCAAGGAGCCCGGCGATCTCATTCATGAACGGGCTCGTCATCGGCGCGCCGGCGCCATGCGCAAGTACGACCAGCGTGTCGGCGTTGGCGCCACCCGTCAGCAGCAGCTCCGTCATTTGCCGTTCGCGGCACGCGGCAGCGACTTCAACCACCCGGAAACGGTGCGTACCACCTCCCCGTCGATGCCTTCGAAGCCGTGGTAGTGGCGTGCCTCGCAGGGCTCCCCGCTGGCGCTGCCGCCCCTAAGCAACTTGATGTCGACCTGCTTGGCACCCGTCAGGAGCTTACGAAAGCGCTCGGCCGAGGAGGCCGGCGTGTAGGGGCAGGCGTCCTTCTCGTGATAGAGGAGCAGGGTGGGTTGTCTGATCCGTTCCAGGCGGCCGACTTGGCGCTCGGCCGAGGGCTGCTTGTCGTTAATGTGCACGAGCATGCCGGAGGTGATGACAATGGCGTCGGGCGCCGCATCGCCCGACAGCCGCGCTGCGGCATTGGCCACGGAAAGTGCGGCGCGGCTTGTGCCGATCAGATAGACGGGACTTGCCAGGGCGCGCAGGTGCTTGACGAGATTGCCGATGTCGGCAGCGTGCTCGGACGACCAGCGAAGCCCGGGAACCCCTCCGCCCCGCTTGAGGTCGGAGGCAACATCGGGGGTCGCCGTGACGAAGCCGGCCCTCGCATACTGGCCGCGCGTGCGTACGAGCTGATTGCCGGCGCCCCAACCGATCTTGCCCTTGGCGTCGAGGTCCAGGATACCGTGGCCTCCGGCTAGCAGGATGACGCTGCCCACCGCCTTCTCCGGCTTGATAAGCAGGAAGCGCAAGGATTGCCCGCGGGTGGTGATCTCGGCCACGCTCTCCGTCTGCGCGAGCGCCGGCGCTGCGGATGCGATCATCAAGGCGAGCGCCAGCGCTCGGGCCATTAATGGGCTTTCCATTTCCCCCCTCCCTTGGCTGTGCGGCTGCAGTCGCGGTCCCGTGGCAACCCTCGGCGCAGGCATTATATTTCTGCAGGTAAGGAAGGGTACCAACGCGATGGACACTGCTGCTGGCATGAGCGAGGCGGCCGTCCGCTTTGCCGCATTCGCCGGCATCTTCGCCGCCATGGCGCTGCTGGAGCTCGCGGTACCGAGGCGGGAGCTTTCGGCGCCCAAAGGGCGGCGCTGGCTGACCAACCTGTCGATCGTCGCCATCGACAGCCTGCTCGTGCGCCTGATGGGGACGCTGGCTGTGCCGCTCGTCGCCGTCGCTGCCGCCCTCTGGGCCGAAGCACAGCGCATCGGGCTGTTCAACGTGCTGGCCTGGCCGGATTGGCTCGAGGTCGTCATCGCTCTCGTCGTTCTCGACTTCGCCATCTGGCTGCAGCATCTCGCGTCGCACAAGGTGCCGGTCCTTTGGCGATTGCATCGCATGCATCACGCCGACCTCGACGTGGACGTCACGACTGCGCTGCGCTTCCACCCGATCGAGATCGCGCTGTCGATGCTGTGGAAGATCGTCTGGGTTCTCTTGCTCGGCGCCTCGGCGCTGGCCGTTCTGCTGTTCGAGGTGATCCTCAATGGCTGCGCCATGTTCAACCACGCCAACATCGAGCTGCCGCAACGGGTGGACCGGCTCCTGCGACTCCTCCTCGTCACCCCCGATATGCATCGCGTGCATCATTCGGTGCGCGATCGGGAGCATGACAGCAACTACGGCTTCAATCTGTCGCTGTGGGACCGGCTGTTCTCAACCTATACGCCACAGCCGGAGGGCGGCCACCGGGGCATGAAGATCGGCTTAGCATATTACCGCTCGGACGGGCCCACGCGCCTGTTGTGGAGTCTCGCGGTGCCGTTTCGGGAACAGGCGCGCAGCGATTGACGGTCGCAATTCGGCCAGAGAGCGGGGTAAAAGGGGCGGCAAAGTCCGCCCGCCGCAGCCGGGGAGCGACATGCGCCAAGCCGTTCTTGCCATCCTTTTCGCCATCACCGGGCTGTTGGGGCCGGTGCCGTCCGCGGTTCAAGCAGAGGAGGATAACGAGCCGACCGAGATTGCCGAGGCGGCTCAAGCAAGCGCCAAGCCCGCCAAGGCTCATGTCAAGACACCGCCGCCGGTGCCCGCCAAACAGCTGTTCGGTGCGGTGACGACACCCGCACCACTGGCGGCGAGGGCCATCGGATTTTATGCCCGGGGCTGCCTCGCCGGGGCACGGCCGCTTGCCGTCGACGGACCCGCCTGGCAGGCGATGCGGCTTTCACGCAACCGCAACTGGGGACACCCGGCAATGATCGCCTGGCTCGAGCGCTTCGCCAAGGAGGCCAAGGCCAGCGACGGATGGCCGGGACTTCTCGTCGGCGACATTTCCCAGCCGCGCGGCGGCCCGATGCTCACCGGGCACGCCAGTCACCAGGTCGGGCTCGACGCCGACATCTGGCTCACTCCCATGCCGGACCGCCGGCTGACGCTCCGCGAGCGGGAAGAGATGTCGGCGGTTTCGATGCTTGCCCCCGACCGAGTGTCGGTCGATCCGGCGATATGGGACGACGCGCGGGCGAAGATCATCAAACGCGCCGCCTCCGCGCCCGAGGTTGAGCGCATCTTCGTGCACCCGGCGATCAAGAAGGCGCTGTGCGAGGCCGCCCCTCGCCTCGGCACGGAGCGCGCGTGGCTGGAAAAGGTTCGTCCCTACTGGGGCCATCACTACCATTTCCACGTGCGGCTCCATTGTCCAAAGGATAGCCCTGCCTGCAAGCCCCAGGACCCGGTTCCCGGCGGAGACGGCTGCGGGCAGGAGTTGACGGATTGGCTCAAGCGCGTCGCCGAGCCGCCGAAACCACCGGCCAAGCCGACGCCGCCCAAGCCGCCGATCACGCTCGCCGGATTGCCGGCCGAATGCCGCACGGTGCTCGAGAGCGGCACGGCGGCTGCGGCGCTGCCGCCTCCGCCCGTGCGCGCACCGGCTGCTCCCGGCACGGCGAGCTTCGGCAGTACCGTGGTCAAGAATTGAGGTTTTCGCGGTGTCCGGCAGCGACAGAGATCAAAGGAACGTATTCGGCGAACCTGTGGCGCCTTGCTCGCTCAGCCCGCTCACCGGATTCTTCCGGGACGGCTGCTGCCACACGGGCCCGGAGGACGTCGGGCTGCACACCGTTTGCGTCGAAGTGACGGCCGAGTTCCTTGCCTTCTCCAAGCGTCGCGGCAACGACCTGTCGACCCCGCGGCCTGAGTTGTCGTTCCCGGGTCTCAAACCCGGCGACCGCTGGTGCCTGTGTGCGGCGCGCTGGCAGGAGGCATTCGAAGCAGGGTGCGCGCCCCGGGTCGTGCTCGCGGCCACACATGCGGCCGCGCTGAAAATCGTGGCGCTCGACGACCTCAAGAAGTACGCCCTCGACTTGGCTTGACCTCGGCTCTCAGGCGTCGGCCTTAACGCCTGCGCCGACTGGACACGAAAGACCCGTGCCGCCGAGGCCGCAGTAACCGTGCGGGACTTTCGCAAGGTACTGCTGATGGTATTCCTCCGCGAAGTAGAACTCCGGCGCGTCGCGTATCTCGGTGGTGATAGGCCCGTAACCGGCAGCGGCCAGCACCCTGCCAAAGGCCTTTTTCGAGGCTTCCGCTGCACTGCGCTGGGCCGGCGAGAACGTATAGATCCCCGAGCGGTACTGGGTACCGACGTCATTGCCCTGGCGCATGCCCTGCGTCGGGTCGTGAGACTCCCAAAACGTCTTCAGGAGCAGCTCGTAGCTGATCTTCTTGGGATCGAACACGACCAGTACAACCTCGTTGTGGCCAGTGTGCCCGGAGCACACCTCCTCATAGGTTGCGTTGGGCGTGTAGCCGCCCGCGTAGCCGACGGCGGTGATCCAAATGCCGTCGCCGAGCTGCCAGAACCGGCGTTCCGCGCCCCAGAAGCAACCCATGCCGAACATGGCTCGCTCGTGCCCCGCCGGGTATGGGCCCTGCAGCGGCCGATGCAGCACGAAATGCTCCTTGGCGGTCGGAATCGGGCTCGCCCGCCCCTTGAGGGCGGACTCCGGGGTCGGCATTTCGAGCTTCTTCCTGGCAAACAGCATGGGATGGGTTCCGTCGTGAGCATCCGACATGCAAGATATAATAGCAATTGGGCTGCTGGGCACGCGTCCCTCCAGGGATCGTGATTCCTCGTGAGCGGGCAAGGAGGACGAGCAATGTCCCAACCGGGCAATGTCGGCGCTGCGACGCAACAAGGCGGGCCGCCGATGGCTCCCGAGCCGGTCGTCTACCAGGCCGGCGGCTTGCGCAAAGTGATTCTGGCTTTCGTGTTCCTGCTGCTCTTGCCGTTCTTCGTCAGCCTCCCCGTCATGCTTTACCAGCGCCTCGCCAAGGGGGCGCTTGCCGATACGTGGGGGCTGATCGTGCTCGCCGCGGGCTTCACGCTGGTCATGCTCTTTTTGCTGTTCGAACTCATATATTCGATCAGGGCACGGATCATGCTGGGCGAAAACGGCATCCGCCTGTCGGTGCCGGCGGGCCGTTTCGGCATGCCGGCATTGGTCTACAGGCGGGCGGAGATTCCCTACAGCGAGATCGCTTCGGTCGAGACGCGCTGCGAGATTTACGGCGGCGCGATTGCTCCCGTGCTGATGCGGCAGGTGCGCGTGGTGACAAAGTCGGGAGAACAGCACTCGCTCGGCTACGTCAGCGAGGCGGATACCGATCCCCTGTTTCCGCTCAAGGACATCGCGGAATGCCTCTGCCGCAACTGCGGGGTTCAGCTCGTGGAGAGGGAGAGCGTGCGCCGGCCAACGCGCAGGCTGTTCATGGGCCTCGCCGAGGAAAGCGGGAACGTGCCCGTGACCAGCGACATGGTGGCTCAGCTCAACCGCAATCACAACCGTTTCATGCTGGGTCTTGTCGGCGTCATGGTGGCACTGCTCGCGGCGGGCATCATCATCGATTTCTCGACCGCCGAGATCGATCGCGGCGAACGCGCTCGCGATGCCGTGCAGGCCAAGAAAACCGTGACGCCGCCGAAGAAGTGAGGTAGAGCGGCCGCCTGAAAGCAGGGGTCGGTCAGTTGGCGAAGATGTCAACCCGCCGCCGCGGCCGCCCGAGCCAGGACAACAACAGGCCCACGGCACCGAGGCTCATCCACGCCGGCAGCATCAGCAGCGAGCGGATGACCGGATCCCAGATCAGGGGGTGGGCGCGGACTTCGACCGCGCGCTTGGCGGCGGCGAGGGACTGCGGCGCGAGGTCGGTCCAATGCTTCATGAGTGAAGCGAAGGGCGGCAGGAGGGCGCCGCCGGGGTCGGCGCGGGTGAAGTCGGCAGTAAGGGCGATGACCGCCGCGAGCAGGAACAGGCCGCCGAGAAAGCGCAGGACCGTCATGGGCACCGGCTGGAGGTATGTGGGCGTGCGTTCCTCCGATTAGGCGTGAACGCGCCGCACCGCAAGGTTCTTGCCCGGATTGGGCCGTCGGGCAGCCAGTTGCCGTTGCGCCGGTTAAGATGGCGGCTATAGTCCGGCGCCTGCAGCGCAGGAGGGATGGCCGAGTGGTTTAAGGCGCACGCCTGGAGAGCGTGTATACGGGAAACCGTATCGGGGGTTCGAATCCCCCTCCCTCCGCCAGTTCCCAGAAATTTCGAGCGCAAGAGCCGACGCGGCGGCCGGACCGGGTGCAATTTCCGCTATCGCTAGAGCGTCGCTTCGCCCTTCGGTCCCGATCTCGCCCGACGAAAAGAGCTTGCAATCTTAGTGTCCATGCCGCGGCACAGGGCCGAGACGAGCGCAGGCACCGACGCCCGCACGTCGTCCGGCACGACCTCCGGTCCGAACCGCTCGACGAACAGCGTCAGCGGACCGCGCAGGACATTTTCGCGATGCTCGGCAAAACGGAACAGCCGTGCGCAGATATAATTGACGTAAACCAGCATGGCTCGCGCGCGCGCCTGATCGAGCCTGTCGAGCACAAGTTGCACCTCAGGCGCGATCTCATCGACGTTCGGGGGCGCGAAAAAGATGCCCAGGACTTCGCGTGTGCCGGCCTTCTTGGCGTAAAGCACCTCCAGCGCATCGGCGAGCGCCTTGCGCTGGTCGAACGCGAGCAGGGCCTGGCACTTGAGCACCAGAAGATAGATCTGGAACTCGGTTCCCTCCCGGCACAACTCCAGTCCCTGATCGTACAGCGACACGGCCGCCGCGAAGTCTCCTTCCAGCATCCGGATCTGTCCGAGGATCGCAAACGAGGTCGCAAACGCCACTGTCGCCTGAAAGGCATCCTCGACCATCTTGATCGCAAGCGGCCTGTGGCCGCGGTCAATGAAGTAGAGCAGCTTTCCCGCCGCCATCACGAAGATCGGATTGTCTTGCAGGTGCGGCAGGCTCGATAGCACCAGCCGTTCCATCTCGTCTTCGTCCTGCGCGCGGAAATCGTGCTGGGGCAGGAGCAGAGGTCCGGAGGTCAGATATTTCGAGTGGATGCAGGTGGCGAGCATCAGCTTGGCGCGATGGTCGTCGGGGTTGGTTTGGAGCGCCGACCTGAGGCGCCGTTGCGTCTCCATCCAGCTTGCGGTGTCGGCGAGCAGATTGGCGGCGTCGTGCATGCGCACGGCGAGCGGCTCATCCGAAGGGCTCGTCGGCGCTCCGGCCCGATAGGTCAGGGCGTCCCAGATTGCAGTCGTGATCTCGTGCGCGGCAGCCTCGACTGCCCTCGGATCGACTGCCGACGCGGAGGGTGCGCCCTCCGCCACGGTGTGCCGCCATATCCGCAGGATTTGTCCGGTCGCAAATTGCTTGAGCGTGATGGCGCAATCCAGGCGGTTGCCGGTATTGCAGAAGCTCAGCTCCGCTGCGAAGCGGGGCTTTTCGCCCACGAGGAGGTCCGCTGGCGGGCAATCCTCGTCGAGGACAACCTTGCTGTTTTTGGCGGTCTGCCGATCGAGGCTGGCGCAAAGCATTTCGGCGTAGGATCGCGCCAAGTCCGTGAATGGGCCCGCATGCCTCATCCCCCACACAGGTCCGACGACGAGGAAGGCACCGACGCTGCGGGTTGAAAGCGCGGTCTGCTGGGCGACCCACACATAGCCTTCGCCATATTGGGTCGCGATATAGGTCGGCTTCCGCGCGTCGTCCTTGAGCTTCCGGCGCAACCGGTTGATCACGAAGTCGATGTTGCGGTCTGCCGCCTCGGAACCCACGCCGGAGATCGCATCGAGCAGCTCCTCCCGCGACAGGACCGACCTTGGGCTCTGGGTGAATTTGATGAGCAGAATCCGCTCGGCTCGGCTGAACTTGACGGTGGCACCCTCCTCGTCGGTACCGAACAGAAAGTCCGACTCGAAAGTCATCGTTCCGTACTTGACGAATTTCGGCATCGCCTGTCCTGCCGTGCTCCTTGGGGGTGCGAGCGGCTTTTCACGCCAAGCGTGATCAGCAAATCCGTACGGACGATCGACCTGGCGAGCCCCCGCCGCTGCAAATATTAGCGCAACAATCCCGTCCTACGCTTTTTCTACAGATGAGGATGACCGTGCGCAAGTGCGCGGTCCAATGGCCGCTGAAACGCGGCAGTACACTGCGCGATGATGCATTCGCGCAGAACGGATGTTTGTTGGCGCAATGGCCAAACGCGGCTGGAGATGACTTCGTGAAGGCAGGTAAGCAGAACGACGCTGATCACGAATTACTCGCGATAGGTCTTGCGGCGAACGAGAAGAATGCGCGCCGCTCTACGATAGTCCCGTGGCTTGTCGACCGCTTTACCAAATGGCGCGCCATTCGACGCGCAGCGCACCTGCAGCGCGTCGACCGCATTATCGACAAGGGGCTCTCGGCTGTCGAGTGATGGCGGGGCACGAACCGCGAGGTTCTGCATGCGAGCGAACAAAAGGAACTATGCCCCCTGGCTACCTGACAGCGAGCCCTCGGTCGCATTGGCGCAAACTCTGCAACGCGAATGGCAAGAAGCGTTGGCGACGTCGGCGAGCCACCGGTTTGCCGATCTGGTGGACAAGGGAAGGTCTTTGCGTCATCAGATACCACCGCTGGTCCTCCTTAGACACCTGAATGGAGGGGCGCGGCTTCATCGGTGTCAAGGCCGTCGAGCGATCGTGGCCGCGGACAAGGAGCGCAGATACGGAAGGAAGCGTTAATAAGAGCGCTTTGGAGAGAGTACTTGCCGCGAGGGAAATGCAAAATTTTCCCGAAGCGCTCCGCAGCATTTCGCTCGTTCTCCGTCGCCTCTCTCCGCCGGCAGCGCTTAGAGCGCGGCCGGGAGGGGCGCCGCCGTGCCACTGGGAGGTCAGGTCATGAATCTGATCGAAGTGTGCCGGCGGACGGCGCACCGGACGTTCGGTATAGAGCGCCTGCGTCCCGAGCAGGAATCGGCCATGCTCGCCCTCCTTAAGGGACGCGATGTGCTGGTGGCGTTCCCGACCGGCTTCGGGAAATCCCTGATCTATCAGGTTCCGGCGATGATTCGCGAAGCGCCGACGGTCGTCGTCTCGCCGCTCATCGCCCTGATGGCGGACCAGGAGCGCGCGCTCAGGCGGCGCGGCGTCCCCGTGGTCGTGCTCCACAGCCGGCTGCGTTCAGCCGAACGCCGCGCAGCGTTGGAGAAGCTTGAACGCGATGGCCGGTTCGTCGTGCTCACTACGCCCGAAACCCTTGAATCAAAATCCACCGCGCCCTCCCTCGAGCGCACCCGACCGGCGCTCCTCTGCGTCGACGAAGCCCACTGCATTTCCGAGTGGGGGCACGACTTCCGGCCGTCCTACCTGCGGCTCAGCCGCGCCC
Organism: Hyphomicrobiaceae bacterium; assembly: GCA_035574175.1. Lineage (GTDB taxonomy): Bacteria > Pseudomonadota > Alphaproteobacteria > Rhizobiales > Hyphomicrobiaceae > DATLZB01. Next base: position 19,455 of record DATLZB010000103.1, on the reverse strand, counting down.
GCGAGCGCTTGGGCGACCCCGCGACGCTCGCGCTCACCGCAACCGCGACGCCGCATGTCCGAGAGGACATCGTCCACCGGCTCGGCATGCGCGATCCGCTGGTGCTCACCGCGCCGATTCACCGCGAGAACCTGCAGCTGGCGGTCGAGATCGTGTCCGAGGCGGAGAAGTTTCGCGCCGCCGGCCGACGTATTCGCAGGCTGCGCCGGCCCGGCATCGTCTACTGTGCCACGACCGCGGCCGTCGATCAGCTCGTCGGTGCCCTCAAGCGGGCGCGCATACCGGCCGTGCGCTATCACGGCAAGATGCCGGCCGCCCAGAGAACCGCGGCCCAAAGTCAGTTCATGAAGCGCTCGCGGCGCCTGATCATGGTTGCGACGAGCGCCTTCGGCATGGGAATCGACAAACCCGACATTCGCTACATCCTGCACTACCAGGCGCCAGGTTCGCTGGAGCAGTATGTTCAGGAGGTGGGGCGCGCCGGACGCGACGGGCGGCCGGCGCACTGCATCCTTTTGTTCGATCCGGCCGATCTCGACATCCAGCAGCGACTGCAGGCACTAAGCCGTCCGGCCGTGCGACACCTGGAGCGGCTCGAGAGCGCGCTCGCGGCGTGGGTAGCCGAGAAGCGCACCCCGACCGTCGGTGCGCTCGCGTACTCGGCCGGCGTGCCCGAACGGATCGGCCAATCGCTGCTCTCCGATCTGGAGCAGGCCGGTCTCGTGGAGCGCGACGAGGAGGATCGCATCGTCATCACCGTAACGTCAGAGACCTTCAAGGCCGGCGCTCGTGATCTCGTGGCGAAGCTCAAGACCTTTCGCTACCAAGCCGAGCGCCGCCTGCGGACCGTCGCCGCTTACGCCGAGTCGGAGGATTGCCGGAGCGTGTTTCTGCGACGGTACTTCGGAGAGCAAGACCCGCCGCGCTGCGGCACCTGCGATCGCTGCCGCGCGGATCGAATGCCCTGGGCTGTGCCTGGTCGCGGACTTCAAGACGGCCACGATGGCAGGCCTCGATACGCAAGGACCAGGCGGCGGCCGGGACGATGACAGGGTGACACCCGGACGCGTCAAGGGCCCGATCAACGTGGCGTCGCCGGCACGAAACGCTCGGCAACGAGCCCGCGGATGTCAGGATCGTCGGCCATCGCCGCAAAGTGCCGCGTCGCCGCGGCAGGGCCGCAAGGCGCCAAGGCGGCCCTCCTGAAAGTGCGGTTCACCGGCTCTGCCCACGTTCCGCAGCGGCCAGTGGGCACAACGCTCGCCTTCAGAACTTGCCTAAGTACTTGATTTACTTGGTGGAGCCGAGGGGGATCGAACCCCTGACCTCGTGAATGCCATTCACGCGCTCTCCCAACTGAGCTACGGCCCCATTTCGTTGGGATCTGTCGGCGATTTGCCGGTGACCTTGAAGCCGCTTCCTTATGACGTGGCCCGCGCCTGCGCAAGCGATATATGGCCCACAACAGCTCGGATCGAAAAAACCGCCACCCTATGACGGACCGCCACCCTATACCGCCACCCTATGAAGGGTTGGGGTCGTGCACGCGTGCGCTCTCCCGCTCGGCGGCTTCAGGTCTCTTCTTCGTCGCCGGCCACAGTGCCGCCGATGATACCGGACACATCGCCACCGTCCTCCTCCTCTTCTTCAAGGAACGTCTCGTCCCCCTCTTCGGCGACCGCATCCTCGGCAGTGTCGATCTCGGCTAGGACTTCCGCGCCCTCAACCTCAGCCTCGGGAACGGCAGCCACCTCGTCAGCAAACTCCGGCTTCTTGGCCTTCAAGTCCTTTTCCTCAGGAGCAGCCGCGACGAGGGGTGCCGTAGCGATAACGTACTCCGAGCCGCAGATGGGGCATACGATGGGGTCGCGGTCGAGATCGTAAAAGCGCGAACCGCAGTCGGGATTCTGGCAGGTGCGCTTGGTGCCGCGGGCTTGCTTGGTTGCCATGGCAGTCCTCGATGTGTCCGAGAGCTAGAGCTTCAGTGCCTCCGGGAGCTTTGCCGGCGGTCTGCCACGAGGGCGATGGCTTGTCAAAAGCAAATCCGGCGGCCCGACTGGTCCCGACAGTTCCTGGTCCGTCGGCGCGGACCGCGCATTGACAGTCGCGGCCGCGGGCTGCTCCATTGCCCGCCGTCAAACCCGTGAGCGAGGGTGAACACGCGATGTCCGCCGCCGAGCCCCGTGCGCTGTCGAGCCAAAGGAGCGGACCGCTCATGGGCCGTACCCGCGTGCCAGGCGACAAGTCGATTTCCCATCGCGCCCTGCTCTTGGGTGCGCTCGCCACCGGCAAGACGCGCATCGAAGGCCTGCTCGAAGCAGAGGACGTGCTCAATACGGCCAGGGCCGTCACTGCGCTTGGAGCCCCGGCGCGCAGAACCGGCAGCGGATGGGAGGTCCTCGGGCGGGGGGTCGGCGGCCTCGCCGAGCCTTCCGTCCCGCTCGACTTCGGCAACTCGGGTACCGGGGTTAGGCTTACAATGGGGGCAATCGCCGGCCATCCCATGACAGCAAGGCTCGTCGGGGACGCCTCGCTCAGCCGCAGGCCCATGCGTCGCGTGCTCGAGCCGCTGCAGCAGATGGGCCTCGACGTACTCGACGGAGGGGACACGCTGCCACTGACGATCCGTGGCACCGCCGAACTGGTGCCCATCGTCTACCGGCTTCCCGTCGCCTCGGCTCAGATCAAGTCTGCGGTGCTGATCGCGGGGCTGCACGCTGCCGGCGAGACGACGGTCGACACCGTTGCGACCCGCGATCATACCGAGCGCATGCTGCGCCACTTCGGCGCGCGGGTGCGCGTGGAAAGACGTGGAGAGCGCGAGGCGATAACGGTGGGTGGCGATGCCGAGCTCATCGGGCGCGATGTGGTCGTGCCGGGCGATCCGAGCTCGGCGGCGTTTCTCGCCGCCGCCGCCCTCATCGTACCGGGGTCGGAGGTGACCATCGAGGGCGTGCTGATGAATCCTACGCGCGCGGGATTTTACCAGACGCTGCACGAGATGGGCGGGGACGTGAGTTTGCGCAACGAGCGGGAGGAGGGCGGGGAGCCGGTCGCCGATATTGTGGTGCGTAGCTCCAGGCTCAGCGGCGTGCGGGTGCCAGCGGAGCGGGCGCCGAGCATGATCGACGAGTACCCGATCCTGGCCGTCGTCGCTGCCTTCGCCGACGGCGTTACGCGCATGGAAGGGCTCGCCGAGCTCAAAGTCAAGGAAAGCGACCGGCTCGGCGCCACCGCGGCAGGACTTGCCGCCAACGGCGTGGGGGCGCGGGTCGAGGGCGACTGCCTGGTCGTTTCGGGCCAAGGTGCGGTCAAGGGCGGCGGCAAGGTCGCAACCCACATGGATCATCGCATCGCGATGGCGTTCCTGACGTTGGGACTGGCCAGCGACCGCCCGGTAACCGTGGACGATGCCGGCATGATTGCCACCAGCTTTCCCGAGTTTCGCGATTTGATGACGCGGCTCGGTGCCCGGTTCATCGAGGGAGCAGCAACGTGACCGTGATCGCTATCGACGGTCCGGCCGCCTCGGGCAAGGGCACGCTCGCCAAGCGCATCGCCGAGCATCTCGGTTACGAGTGGCTCGACACGGGTCTGCTTTATCGGGCAGTCGCACGCGATGTCCTCGCAAGCGGCGCGTCAGCCGACGACAAGGCTGCAGCCATGGCGGCCGCCGGCAGGCTCGATCCGGGCTCGCTTGAGGATCCCGCGCTGCGCCGCAGGGACATGGCGGAGGCGGCCTCGATCGTGGCCGCCATGCCGGAGGTGCGGGCTCTCGTCCTCGATTATCAGCGTGCCTTTGCCCGCCGTCGGCCGGGCGTGGTCATGGATGGGAGAGACATCGGGACGGTGGTCTGCCCGGAGGCGGAGGTTAAGATCTTCGTTACCGCCGATGCACGGGTCAGGGCAGAGCGTCGCTACCGTGAGCTGCTGGCCAATGGCGAGCAAACCACGCTCGAGCAGGTGCTCGAGAAGATCCTCGCCCGCGACCGCCGCGACCGGGAGCGCGCCGTCTCCCCTCTCATGCCTGCCCCCGATGCGATATTGCTCGACACCAGCAACTTGGATATAGAGGCGGCATTCGAGGTCGCCATCGGACTGATCAAGAGGAAGATCAGCCAATAGGGCGCTCCCAAGAAGGGGGAGCTCAATTCGCGTTGGCGGGCCGGTCCCTCCGCGGCGGCCTCGGCATCAGGATCAACGACGTCGGGCGTCTGGAGCAGCGGCCGTATGCGGCGGCCGTTCCAGGGGCCCGAGCGCAGTCAAAGCAACGGATCGCCCCGGCATCCACCCCGCACCAGGAGCTTAGATGAGTACGCCAGACCTTGCCAAAGAGATGACGCCGAGCCGCGATGAGTTCGCGGCCATGCTGGATGAGACGCTTGGTGACGGCGTCGCCTACGAGGGTAACGTCGTCAAAGGCAAGGTGGTGGCCATAGAGAAGGATTTGGCGGTCATCGATGTCGGCCTCAAGATGGAAGGCCGCGTGCCGCTCAAGGAATTCGCAACGGCCGGCAAGCCGGCCGATATCAAGGTCGGAGACGAGGTCGAGGTCTATCTGGAGCGGATCGAGAACGCGCTCGGCGAAGCAGTGCTCTCGCGCGACAAGGCGCGGCGCGAGGAAAGCTGGAACCGGCTCGAAAAGCAGTTCGAGGCTGGCGAGAAGGTCCAGGGCGTCATCTTCAACAAGGTCAAGGGAGGCTTCACGGTCGATCTTGACGGGGCCGTGGCATTCTTGCCCGGTTCGCAAGTGGATATCCGCCCGGTGCGGGATGTCGGCCCGCTGATGCATCAGCCGCAATTGTTCCAGATCCTCAAGATGGATCGTCGTCGCGGCAACATCGTCGTCTCGCGCCGCTCCGTGCTCGAGGAGACGAGGGCCGAGCAGCGTGCCGACATTGTGGCGCGGCTCGAGGAAGGCCAGGTCATCGAAGGCGTCGTCAAGAACATCACCGATTACGGGGCGTTCATCGATCTCGGCGGCATCGATGGCCTGCTGCACGTCACCGACATGGCTTGGCGACGGGTCAGCCATCCGAGCGAGATCGTCAACGTCGGCGACACTGTCAAAGTCCAGATCATTCGCATCAATCCGGAGACGCAGCGCATCAGCCTCGGTATGAAGCAGCTGCAGTCCGACCCCTGGCAGTCGATCGAAACGAAGTACCCCGTCGGCGCCCGTTTCACCGGGACGGTGACCAATATCGCCGACTACGGCGCTTTCGTCGAACTTGAGCCGGGCGTGGAGGGCCTGATCCACGTCTCCGAGATGAGCTGGACCAAGAAGAACATTCACCCGGGCAAGATCGTGTCCACCAGTCAGCAGGTGGAAGTGCAGATCCTAGAGGTCGATCCCAACAAGCGGCGCATCAGCCTGGGTCTCAAGCAGACGCAGGACAATCCCTGGGAATCCTTTCTTGCCCAGCATCCGAAGGGCTCGATCGTCGAGGGGCCGGTCCGCAACATCACCGAATTCGGCTTGTTCATCGGACTGCCCGGCGGAGTGGACGGCATGGTGCATCTGTCGGACCTCGACTGGAACCGGCCCGGCGACGAGGCGATCAAGGACTACAAGAAGGGAGATGTCGTCAGAGCGGTGGTGCTCGATGTCGACAGCCAGAAGGAGCGGATCTCACTCGGCATCAAGCAGGTTTCGGGCGATCCGCTCGACACGCTCGCCAAGTTCAAGAAGGGCGATGCGGTCACCTGCGAGGTCGTAGCCGTGCAGGACAACGGCATCGAGGTGAAGATCGTCGGCACCGACCTCATCACCTTCATCAAGCGTTCGGACTTGTCGCGTGACCGCTCCGAGCAGCGGCCCGAGCGTTTCAACGTCGGCGACAGAGTCGACGCTGCCGTCGTCAATATCGACAAGGCGAGCCGCCGCGTCTCGGTCTCGGTCAAGGCGCTCGAAATCGCCGAGGAGAAGCAGGCGGTCGCCCAGTACGGCTCCTCCGACAGCGGCGCCTCGCTCGGCGACATCTTCAAGGCAGCGATCAAGAAGCGCGAGGAAGTCGAGACCAAGGACGGCTGAGGCCGGGCGGCGCCTCTTTCGATTGAGAGCAGACCCAAGCCGGAGCGCCGTCGGCGCACGGCCCCTTATTCGCAGATTTGCATTGCGTGGACGCCGCGTTCAGGGCACGACGGGCCCTCCTGCCTTGCGCCAGGCATCGAGCCCGCCATGGATGTGGCAGGCCGAGCTGATGCCGGCATCCTGGGCAGCCTGAACAGCCATGGCGGAGCGCTCGCCGAAGGCGCAGTAGAACACCAACCGCTGCTTGGCGGCGAGGCGGCGCAGGAGGCCGCCGGGGCCCAGGTTCTCCTGAAGGGCAGGGTATGGGGCGTGGATCGAGCCTTCGATCTCGCCATTGCGCTCGCGCTCGCGCTTTTCACGCAAATCGATCAGCGCCACATCGCTCCGGCCGATCAACTCGACAGCCTGTTCGGGCATAACCGCCCAGCCGCGGCGGGCGATCTCGTCCTGGGCCAAGCCCACCTTCATGTTGGCGGGGATGGCGACGTCCATCATCTTGGGATTCGGCAGCTTCAGGTTGTTCATCAGGGCGACGTACTCATCGACCGACTTCACCTGTAGCCTCGGGTTGAACTTCCGTTCCTCGCCTATGGTGCTCACCGTGTCGCCCTTGTAGTCGTGCGCAGGGTAGACCAGCGTGCTGTCCGGCAGGCGCAGCAGGCGACCGAAGATCGATTCGTACTGCTGACGGGGGTCGCCGTTCTGGAAATCGGTGCGGCCTGTGCCACGGATCAGCAGGGTATCGCCGGTGAAAACGCGGTCGGCCATGACGTAGGAATAAGAGTCGTCCGTGTGCCCCGGGGTGTAAATGGCATCGAGGCCGATGCCTTCGATCTCAAGCCGCTCCCCGTCCCGGATCCGCATCGAGACAATGTCGGCCTTGGTCTGCTCGCCCATCACCGTGATGCACCGGGTGCGGTCGCGCAGGGCGCCGAGCCCCGTGATGTGGTCGGCATGCAGGTGGGTGTCCACGGCCTTGACAAGGCGCAGGTCGAGCTCGTTCAGGAGCTGGACGTAGCGGTCGACCTTCTCCAGCACGGGGTCGATAATGAGGGCCTCGGCGCCGGGGCGGCTGGCGATCAAGTAGCTGTAGGTCGAAGACGTCGAATCGAACAGCTGGCGGAAGATCATGGTGTCCTCCTGCGGGCGCTTGGTGTGAACGGCGAGCATCGGGATCGATGCGCTCTCGCCAGCCGGGGCCCGTCGCGTCAGAATGCGGGCGAGAGCCATGCCGGCCAGCATCGCCGGCACGAAAACCAGCGTTCCCGGCGCGAGCAGCGAGAGCGAGGCCACTGCCGGTCCGGGGCAGAAACCGGACAGCCCCCAGCCGACGCCGAACAATGCGGCGCCGAACATTAGCTGCCGGTCGACTGTGCCCGGCTGGGGCAGAGCGAAACTTTCCCCCAGAAGGGGTTGGCGCCGGCGCCATACCAGCCGGTAACCCAGGAAGGTGACGGTCACCGCGCCGAGCATCACGAACGCAAGGCTCGGGTCCCAAGTTCCGAACACGTCGAGAAAGTTGAGGATCTTGGCCGGGTTCACCATGCCGGAGATTACGAGCCCGAGGCCGAAGACCAACCCGACCAGTACGTTCAGCGCGACGCCCACGCTTCAGCCTCCAAGAAGGTGCCGGACGGCATAAACGGTGGCGAAGGCCGTCGCCATGAACACGGCCGTTGCCACCAGCGAGCGGGTGGAGAGCCGCGCCAGGCCGCACACGCCGTGTCCACTGGTGCAGCCGCGCGATAGCGCCGTACCAAAGCCCACCAAAAGGCCAGCGGCGAGCATCAACAGCCAGTTCCGCGACACGGTCTGCGTCACGACCCCAGCGCTGGCAGCCTGATAGACGACGGGTGCCAGAATGAGGCCGGCGATCAGCGCGAGATCCTCACCCACCGAGCGGCCGGCGTAGGGCGGGAGCAGGCGTCCCAAAATGCCGCTGATGCCGGCGATCCGGCCGTGGAGCAGCATGAGGAGGACGGCGGCAAGACCGATCAAGGCGCCGCCCACCAACGAGGCTAAGGGCGTGAATTCCGTGGCCGTCACGGGAGCGTCCTCATCCGAGGTCGATCTTGCCTTCGACCACGTGGTTCAAAGGCGTGCCCTCCGCGGTCAGCACCATCTTGACCTTGAGCTTGCCCTTGCCGTGCAGCCCCTTCTCCCGCACCACGCGCTCGATCTCCTGTTGGGAGGTCACACCGACCTGCTTCAGGAACTTGCGCATCGACATGTTGAACTTGTCGTTCTCCATCTTACAGCTCCCGCGGTGACGTCTGTCGTGCAGTATATCAGTGCCCGGCAGCGGCGAAACCAGCGGGCGCTTGGGCAATGCGAAGGCGGTTCGTCAACGCCGAACCCGAAACGGCAGTCTTCGCAGGCACTTGGCGGTCAGTGGCTGGGCCCCACCGCGTGAAGGCGCCGCCATGCCTCGAACATCAGCACGCTCCAGAGCGCGTGCTCCCAGTTGCGCCGCCCCTGCAAATGCTCCTGCCATCGGCGGCGAATGGGGTCGGGATTGAGGATACCGGCGGCCTTGAGGCGCCGAGCGTCGAGGAGGTCCTCGGCCCAGTCCTTGAGAGGGCCGCGCAGCCAGTCGCCGATCGGCACGGCGAAGCCCGACTTGGCGCGATCGACGAGCGCGGGCGGTACATGACGGTAGAGCACTTGGCGCATGACCCATTTGCTGCGCCCTCGGCTGATCTTGTACTCGTGCGGCAGCGACCAGGCGAAGGCGACCACGCGGTGGTCGAGCAGGGGGGAGCGGGCCTCGAGGGACACCGCCATGCTCGCGCGGTCCACCTTGGTAAGGATGTCTCCCGGCAGGTAGCTCACCGTGTCCAGGTACTGCATGCGCTCAACCCGCTGCGGCAACAGCCGCTTCAGTTCCTGGTCGGCTTCGAGGAAACTCAACTCGCGCCCGCCGATCACGACATCCTCAGGGTCCGGCCATTGACTTGTGAGCCTCAGATAGGCCGCCTCGTCGTTGGCGGCGATGACGTCGGCGAGCTTGTGGATCTTGTCGCCGATCTGGCGCGGCCGAGCGCTCTCGGGCAAGACCTGCGCAAGATGCTCCCACGTGCCAGGGGGCGTGCTGCGCATTCCTGCGGCCAGAGCGCGCCGCACGCCCAGCGGCAGCGCCGCGATCCGCCGGCGAACGCGCTCGCCCTGCGCATAACGATTGTAGCCGGCGAAGACCTCGTCGCCCCCATCGCCGGAGAGCGCAACGATGACCTGGGTACGGGCGAGCTGGCAGACGAGATAGGTTGGTATCGCAGAACTGTCGGCAAAGGGCTCGTCATAGATTTCAGGCAGCCTGGGCACTACCGCCAGGGCGTCCTTTGGCGTCAGGACGAGCTCTGTATGCTCCGTGCCGAGGCGGCGCGCCACGGCGGCGGCATGGCCGGCCTCATCGTAATCGGACTCGCGAAAGCCGATCGAGAAGGTGCGCACGGCACGGTTCGACTGCGCCTGCATCAACGCAACGACGGTGGAGGAATCGTAGCCGCCCGACAGCAGTGCGCCGACCGGCACATCGGCGAGCATGCGCTGGCCGACCGCTTCCTTAAGGAGCGCCTCCAGGCCGTCCACGGCCTCCGCGAGCGATCCCTTGAAAGGATGGGCGGCCGCGCTGCGGCAAACCTCGCGAAGCGTCCAGTAGGTCTGCACGGCGACCTGGCCGTTGCCGCCAATTCTCAGCAGGCCGCCAGGCGGCAGTTGCTGCACGCCGCGGTAGACGGTGCTCGGATGGTGGAAATAGCCGCGCCGGATGAAGCCGACCAGCGCATCGCGATCGACCTCGGCTGCAAAGGCGGCGTGTGCCCGCAATGCGCGCAGCTCCGAGCCGAACAACAGAAGCGGACCTTGCTGCGACCAGTAAAGCGGCTTCTTGCCCAGCCGATCGCGCGCCAGCCACAGCTCGCGCGCCTCACGATTCCAAAGGGCCATGGCAAACATGCCGACAGCCTCGGTCAAGGCAACCTCGAGGCCCCATGCGTCGATGGCCTCGAGCAGGACCTCGGTGTCGGAGTGGCCGCGGAATGCGATGGCGTGCGGCGCAAGCTTCCGGCGTAGGTCCTGCACGTTATAGATCTCGCCGTTGAAGCAGAGGACGTATCTGCCCGAGTTCGAGATCATCGGCTGGTCTCCGGCCGGACTGAGATCGAGGATCGACAGTCGCCTGAAACCGAGCGCTATGCCCGCCGATGCATCGGCCCAGGCGCCCTCCCGGTCGGGCCCCCGATGGCGGAGCGTGCCGGCCATGCGCCTTGCCGCAGCGAGCAAAGCTTCCTCCCCGTCCCGGTTCGCGAGATGAAGGAATCCGGCCAGTCCGCACATTGCCGAGGTGGGGCTCTAGCTCACGCCGCAGTTTGGTCCTTGACGCGCCGAAGCAAACTGGTGTGTGCATGTCCGCCCCGGTTGCGCCGTCCACATCTACCGGAAATGTCCCGCGATGGCATCCAGGATCGCGTACGTCGTCACGGAGGACTGGTACTTCACTCAACATCGCCTGCCCATGGCGCGCGCGGCGCGCGATGTCGGTTTCGAGGTGCATGTGCTGGCGCGGCTCACCGACGGCGCCTCCGACATCGTGCGCGAGGGCTTCGTTCCGCACGCTCTCTCCTGGCGGAGACGCAGCATGTCGCCGCTGGCAGGCGCGGCAGCGGTGGCGGAGGTCCGCAGCACGCTCAATCGCATCCGCCCGGTTATTGTCCACAACGTCGCCCTGAAGCCGGCGGTGATCGGATCGCTGGCCTGCCTCGGGTTGCCAGGCGTGCGCGTCGTCAACAGTGTCACGGGGCTGGGATCGGCGTTCCTGCGGCGCTCGCCGGCGGGCAGCGCGTTGCGCGCGGTACTGAAGCTCTCCTTCGCGCTGCTCTTCAACCGCAAGCGAACATGCGTCCTCGTCCAGAACCCAGACGACAGGGCGGCGATGCTCGCCGCCGGCGTGCGCCCCGATGGCATCGTGCTCATTCCCGGGTCGGGCGTGGACACGGACGTGCTGCAGCCGCTGCCCGAACCTCCCCCACCCATCCGCATCGCTTTCGTGGGCCGCATGCTCGAAGACAAGGGGGTGCGGACGTTGATCGAGGCGCATCGACGCTTGAGAGAAAGGCACATGCCGATCGAGCTCGTGCTGGCGGGGGTTCCCGATCCCGAGAACCCGACCTCCATTCCGCTGGACGAGCTCGAGGCCTGGGCGCAAACGCCGGGCGTTGCGTGGCTCGGGTACGTGCGGGACATCAAGAGCGTGTGGGCATCCAGTCATATTGCGGTGCTTCCTTCGCGACGGGAGGGTTTGCCAAAGAGCCTGCTCGAGGCCGCCGCCACGGCGCGGCCCCTGATCGCGAGCGACGCGCCCGGCTGCCGCGAAGTGGTGCGCCACGGCGAAACCGGGCTGCTCGTTCCGGTCGATCAGCCCGAGCCCCTGGCGGAGGCCATCGCCAGGCTGGCGGCCGATGCCGACCTGCGCCGCCGCATGGGAGCTGCGGCGCGTGCCCTGACAGTGGCCAAGTTTTCATCCGGCGATATCGGCCGGCAGACGGTGGGGCTCTACAAATCCCTGCTCGCCGACCCCTGATCGGGCCCCGGTATCCTGCCGGCGCCTCAGGCGGACGTTTAAGGGCCCTAGTGTTTCGAAAGGAGGGCTTGCGGACGACAAATTCGGCATGCGATTTATGCTCCACAAGGTAGCTTTATCGCTCAACCCTGGGAGGAAAGCGGAATGTACTCGCGCCGCCATGTCCTGAAGACCGGGCTCGCCGGTTCGGCAACCCTGGCCCTGCCGTTTGTACCGTTCGCGCCGGCATGGGCGCAGGCGCTCACCTCGCTCGAGATGTTCATTCCGGCCGCCCCCGGCGGGGGCTGGGACGGGACGGGCCGCGCGATCGAGCTCGCCATGCGCACCGACGGCATCATCAAGGAGTTCAAATTCGAGCATGTGCCCGGCGCGGGCGGAGCGGTCGGCCTGCCCAAGTTCCTTGCCAAGAAGGGTCAGGGCGACGCGGTCATGGTGGCCGGCATGGTGATGATCGGGGCGACGGTCGCCAACAATTCACCGGTGCAGCTCACCCAGGCGACGCCAATCATGCGGCTCACTGCGGAATATGAAGTGATCGTGGTACCGGCGGGCTCACCGCACAAGTCGATGAAGGACCTGATCGCGGCGTTCAAGGCCGATCCCGGCAAGGTGTCATGGGCAGGCGGTTCCGCCGGCGGCACCGACCATATCCTGGCGGGCCTCATCGCCAAGGCAGTGGGTGTAGATCCGAAGCGGGTGGCTTACGTCGCCTATGCGGGAGGCGGTCCGGCGCAGGCGGCGTTGCTCGGCAACCAGGTGACATGCGGTGTGTCCGGCTACAGCGAGTTCGCCGAGCAGATCAAGGCCGGCAAGCTCCGCGCGCTCGCCATCTCCTCGGAGAAGCGTCAGGAGGGCATCGACGCGCCGACGCTGCACGAGCAGGGTGTGGCGGTCGACCTCGCCAACTGGCGCGGCGTGTTCGGAGCGCCCGGCATCACGCCGGCGCAGCAGAAGGCCCTTATCGATGTGTTTACCAGGATGACCGAGGGGCCGACCTGGAAGGCGGAGCTCAAGAAGAGGGAGTGGACCCCGATCTATTTGGCGGGCGACGCGTTTGGCAAGTACGTCGTCGAGGACACCAAGCGGATCACGGGCATTCTGACCGACCTTGGCCTCAAGAAGGCCTAAGGACCTTTTGGTGGCTGGCAAGCCCGCCTGGGGCGAGGTGGCAATCGGGACCTGCACGGTCCTGTTTGCCGCCGTCGTCGGCTGGCAGACCCTTGAGATCCCGTCCGGCGCAATCTATGCGCAAGTCGGACCCAAGGTAATCCCGTGGCTGGTCACGGGCCTGCTCGGCGTGCTCGGTGCCATGCTCGCCGTGCAAGGACTGCTCGGCGGCAACATCGAACAGGGCGATGACAACGAGTTCGGCGCAATCGACTTTGCTGGTGGGGGCTGGTTGCTGCTCGGGCTTGCGCTCAACGTCGCGCTCATCGATCGCATCGGCTTCATTCTTGCCTCGACCGCGCTGTTCGTGTGCACGGCCCGCGCGTTCCACAGCAACAGGCCGGTGCGCGATGCGGTGATTGGTTTCGCCGTGGCCTTCGTGGCGTACGTCGGCTTCGACCGGGTGCTCGGCTACAAGATCGGCGCGGGCCTGATCGAGAGCCTGATCTGATGGAGACGCTCGACTATCTGCTGCACGGATTCTCGGTCGCGCTGACGCCGATCAACCTCCTGTGGGCGCTGGTCGGCGTGACGGTCGGTACTGCGGTCGGCGTTCTGCCGGGGCTCGGGCCGGCGCTCACCATCGCTCTCTTGTTGCCGCTCACCTACAAAGTGAGCGCGACATCGGCCTTCATTTTGTTCGCCGGTATCTATTACGGCGCCATGTACGGTGGCTCGACCACCTCAATTCTGCTCAATACGCCTGGCGAGAGCGCCACCATCGTGACCGCCCTGGAGGGGAACAAGATGGCGCGCAGCGGCCGTGCCGGTGCGGCGCTCGCCACGGCTGCCATCGGCTCGTTCGTTGCCGGTACCATCGCCACCATCGGGCTCACTTTTCTCGCCGAGCCGGTGGTCAACCTGGCGCTGAGGTTCGGTCCTGCCGAGTACTTCTCGTTGATGGTGTTGGCTTTCGTCACGGTCTCCGCCGTGCTTGGCGGCTCGGCGGTCCGCGGCCTCATCTGCCTGGGCCTTGGCATCTTTCTCGGGCTCATCGGCATCGATCTGCAGACCGGGCAGCCGCGGTTCACGTTCGGGCTTGTCGAGCTGCTCGACGGCATCAATGTGATCGTAGTGGCGGTCGGGTTGTTCGCGATCGGCGAAACGCTGTTCCTGGCGGTCTATCAGAAACGGACCGAGAGCGAAGTGCTTGAGGTTCGCGACTCGATCTGGATGAACAAAGAGGACTTCAAGCGATCGTGGAAACCCTGGCTCAGGGGCGCCTCGCTGGGCTTTCCGATCGGCGCGATGCCTGCGGGTGGAGCCGAAATACCGACGTTCCTGTCCTACTGGCTCGAGCGACGCCTGACCAAGTACCCCGAGGAGTTCGGCAAGGGCGCCATCGAAGGCGTGGCAGGACCGGAGGCCGCCAACAATGCTTCGGCTGCCGGCGTGCTGGTGCCGATGCTGGCGCTGGGTCTGCCGACCTCGGCGACGGCGGCCATCATGCTGTCGGCGTTTCAGAGCTACGGGATCAATCCCGGCCCGCTGCTGCTCACCACCCAGCCCGACCTCGTCTGGGGACTGATCGCGAGCCTCTACATCGCCAATATCATGCTGCTGGTGCTCAACCTGCCGCTGATCGGGCTGTGGGTACAGGTGCTGCGCATACCGACGCCCCTGCTCTACGGCGGCATCCTGGTGTTCGCCACCATCGGCACCTACGGCATAAGTCGCTCGGTCGTCGATCTGCTGTTGCTCTATGCAATGGGGGTCCTCGGCTTCATCATGCGGCGCTTCCACTTTCCGACCGCGCCCGTCATCATCGGTATGATCCTCGGGCCCTTGGCCGAGCAGGAATTCCGCCGGGCCATGACGATCAGCCAGGGTGACCCGATGATTTTCATCGAGAAACCGCTGTCACTGACCTTGCTGATCCTTGCCGCGCTGGCCCTGCTTGGACCCCAAGTGTGGGCACTCCGGCGGTCGCGCATGGCCGCCTGAGTCAGAGCCGGTATGGCATCCATTGCTCTGGAGCGGTTGGGCGCCATCGCTTATCTGATAGAAATCGGTACTCCGCGATCGCTCACAAGGTACGAGCCATGTCCATAACGAAGCCGCAAGTGCTCGAAGCGCTGAAGCGCGTCAGAGGCCCGGACCTTGCCGGCAACATCGTCGATCTCGGAATGGTGTCGGAGATCCTGATCAAGGACGGCCGGGTGGCGTTCTCCATTACGGTGCCGGCGCATCGCGCGCGCGAACTCGAGCCGCTACGGCAGGCAGCGGAGAAGGTGGTGAAGGAGCTGGCCGGCGTGACGGCGGTGACCGTCGTGCTGACAGCCGAAGCGTCCAAAGGCGGCGTCGTGCGCGAGCCACGGGAACATGCTCGCGTCGCCCAGGCGCGCGCGCGCGCCGGCGCGGTCGATGACGGCGGCCGGCCCGGAACCGCGACGCCCGCCCGGCAGGGCGGCGCCGTCGAAGGCATCCGCCACATGATCGCGGTTGCCTCAGGCAAGGGAGGCGTCGGCAAGTCGACGACGGCCGTCAATCTGGCGCTCGGGTTGCAGGCGATCGGGCTCAAGGCCGGCATCCTCGACGCCGACGTCTACGGTCCCTCCCAGCCGCGGCTGCTCGGCTTGCGCGGCCGCCCCCAGGTGATCGCCGGCAAGACGCTGAGGCCGATGGAGGCCTATGGGCTCAAAGTCATGTCCATGGGCTTCCTGGTCGACGAAGACACGCCGATCGTCTGGCGCGGCCCGATGGTTGTGCAGGCGCTCAACCAGATGCTCCGCGATGTGGCCTGGGGCGAGCTCGATGCGCTCATCGTCGACATGCCGCCGGGTACCGGCGACGTGCAGCTCTCGATGGCGCAGCAGGCGCCGCTGTCAGGAGCCGTCATCGTCTCCACGCCGCAGGACCTGGCTCTCATCGATGCCCGCAAGGGCCTCAACATGTTCAAGAAGGTCGACGTGCCGGTGCTCGGCATCATCGAGAACATGAGTTATTTCCTGTGCCCGAAGTGCGGCGAACGCTCCGATATCTTCGGGCACGGCGGTGCCGAGCGGGAGGCGGAGCGGCTCGGCGTACCGTTTCTTGGTGCCGTGCCGCTGCACATGGAGATCAGGTCGCGCTCGGATGCCGGCCAGCCGGTGGTGGTGGCCGACCCGGACGGGAAAAACGCGCGCATCTTCCGCGAGATCGCCGCCAAAGCCTGGGAGGTGCTGGAAACGGCTGCCAGCGGCGTCCCGCCCCCGAAACTCGAGGTCTCGCCCGGCAACGACAGCTTGCGGGTCGCCTTCGAAGATGGGCGCAGCTACGAGCTGTCGGCTGAGATGCTCCGCGTCATGAGCCCGTCGGCGGAGGTGCAAGGCCACTCCCCCGAACAGCGGGTCACCGTGCCCAACAAGCGCAACGTCAAGATCCGCGAATTGAGGCCGGTCGGCAACTACGCGGTACGCATTCTTTTCGACGACGGACACCACACCGGGCTCTACGCCTGGTCCTACCTCGATGAACTCGGTCGGGAGAAGGACAAGCGGTGGGCGCAGTATCTGGCTGAGCTCGAGGCCAAAGGCTTGAGCCGCGGGTGAAGGTCGGCGCCGCCGATGCGGTCGGGCGGGCTTTAGCGTTCATGTGTTGAATTGCGGGCTCAGCTGCACTACTTCCGGGCAATTCGGGTGTTCGTCACACGCCCGAGCTATGGAGTGCGAGGTTCAAGTCCCCGTTTCGGAAGGGAGCGAGAGTTGGACGCCGTTCTCATCATCGGTGCCGGTGCTGCGGGCTCGGTCGTTGCCAAAAAGTGCGCGATGAACCGCGACGTGTTTAAGACGGTTCACCTCGCCTCCCGCAGGTTGGAGACCTGCAGGAAGGTGCAGGCGACGGCCAAAACGCCCATCGACATCTCGCAGGTCGACGCCGACAACGTCGGCGAGACGGTGGCGCTGATCAAGCGGGTGAAACCGGACCTCGTGATCAACATGGCGCTGCCCTACCAGGACCTGCCGATCATGGACGCGTGCCTGGAGGCCGGCGTGCACTACATGGATACGGCCAACTACGAGCCGCGCGAGGAGGCGAAGTTCACATACGCCTGGCAGTGGCCCTATCACGACCGCTACAAGGCCAAGGGGCTGATGGCGGTGCTGGGCTGCGGCTTCGATCCGGGCGTGACCAACATCTTCTGCGCCTTCGCGCAGGAGGAGCTTTACGACGAGATCCACACTATCGACATCATCGACTGCAACGCCGGCAGCCACGGCAAGGCGTTCGCCACCAACTTCAATCCCGAAATCAACCTGCGGGAGGTCACCCAGCGCGGCAAGTACTGGAAGGAGGGCCGGTGGATCGAGATCGATCCCCTATCGATCTCCACCATGATCGACTATCCGGAAGTCGGCCCGGTCAAGTCCTACCTCATCTATCACGAGGAGGAGGAGAGCCTGATCAAGCACATCCGGGGCCTGAAGCAGATCCGATTCTGGATGACGTTCTCCGACAACTACATCAAGCACCTGGAAGTGCTCACCAACGTCGGCATGACGAGGATCGATCCCGTCATGTACAAGGGCACGCCGGTGATCCCGATGGAGTTCCTCAAGCACTTGTTGCCGGAGCCGTCGTCGCTTGCCGAGAACTACACGGGCAAGACCTCGATCGGGGTCATCCTCAGCGGGCTGAAGGCCGGTCAGCCCAAGCGTCACATCATCTGGAACGTGTGCGACCACGCCGAGACCTTCCGGGAGGTGGGCGCGCAGGCCGTCTCCTACACGACCGGCGTACCGCCGGTCGTCGGCGCTATGATGATGTTCAAGGGCCACTGGAAGGGCGAGGGCGTGTTCAACGTCGAGCAGTTTCCGCCCAAGCCGTTCCTCGCTGAGCTTGGGCGGCAGGGCCTGCCCTGGCATGTGCGCGAACTCGAAGCGGGCGAGCAGGCCCAGCTGTTCGCAGTCAAGACCTAGCAGTTCCCTCTCCCCGCTGGCAGGAAGAGGGGAGGGTTGTGCCTCCGATGACCCCCAGGATTCCAGACCGCATCCGTACACCCGCTTATGTGTTGGATGTGGGCATCCTCAAGCGCAACCTGGCAACGGCCGCGCGCATCAAGCGCCAATCAGGCGCTAAGGTGCTGCTCGCCACCAAGGCGTGGGCAATGCCGGCCGCATTCCCGCTGATGCGCGAGGTGCTCGACGGTACCACGGCGAGCGGCGAGTACGAGGCGCGGCTCGGGCGCGAGGAGTTCGGCAAGGAGGTGCACGTCTACGCGCCGGCCTATACGCAAGAAGAGGTCGAGACGCTCACGAGCCTTGCCGACCACATCTACTTCAACTCGCCCGAGCAGATGAGCCGCTTTCTGCCTTTGGTGAAGCGCAAGCCGGGCATCGAGGCCGGCATCCGCGTCAACCCGGGCTACTCCAACGCGACATTGGGCGGTGCGCTCTACGACCCGTGCGCACCCTATTCGCGCTTTGGCACGTTGCCTGCCGACCTCGACGCCCTGGCGTGGGAGGAGATCGACATCTTCCACGTGCACGCCCTATGTGAATCTCTTCACGACGGCTCGGTGGGCCTCATCCGGCACGTGGCCAGCGCGTTTGCGCCCTACATCAGGCAGGTAAAGGCGGTGAACTTCGGCGGCGGGCATTTCATCAACAAGCCGGGTTATGACGTTGCAGCGCTCATCGAAGCGGTCAGGGACTTCCGCGTCGAGTTCGGCGTCGAACTCATCCTGGAGCCTGGTGCCGGCCTCGTTGTCGATGCCGGTTACCTGGTAGCGAGCGTCATCGGACTGCACCGCAACGAGAAGGAGATCGCCATCCTCGATGCCTCGGCCAGTTGCCACACGCCCGACGTGCTCGAGGTACCCTATCGACCGCCGATCGTGGGCGCTGGGGAACCCGGCCAATACGCCCACACCTACGTCCTGGGCGGCAAGACTTGCATGACCGGCGACATCTTCGGCGAGTACTCGTTCGAAAAGCCGTTGGCCGTCGGCGATCGGCTGATCTTCGCCGACATAATGCAGTACAGCTTCGTCAAGAACACGACATTCAACGGCACGCCGCTGCCCGACCTCGCTGTGCTCGACGAGGACGGGAGCTATCGCGTGGTCGCCCGTTTCGGGTACGAGGAGTTCAAGCGGCGGCTTGGGCAAGCCTAGCCTAGGCCGCGGCCTGGGCACGCTCGCGCACTGGAGCACGTCTGCAGAGCTTTACCGGCTTGTGCTCGGCCAGTGCGTTGGTGCGCAGGTGCTCCTTCACGGCAATGCTCGTCGGCCTGAAGGCCTCCTTAAGCACCTCGATCGCAAGGTGCGGCTTGACCTTGCCGCCCACGAACACGTCGAGCGCGGCATAGCGCAGGGCGGGTCGGCTCAGCAGGCTGATCTGTCCTTCGGCCAGCACCACGATCCCGGAAACCCCGCAAGACGGCCCGACATGATGCAGGTAAATGTGCAGCAGCTTGGCGCCCGCCGCCTCGACGCAGCGCTTGAGCGCCGCCTCGATGACGGGCAGCTCGCCGGTGTGCTCGGCTCCGATCAGATCGATGCTCAGGTGAGTACCGGCAAATCGCTGGTCATCGTGTTCGACCAGCCGATCCTTCCTCTCCACGTGCGCCGCCGGCGCGCTCTCACCATGATCTTCCTTTTGGGCGGTGCTTGAACGAGTCAAGTCCATCCCCAATTGGAAGAGGGCGTCTTGATAGGCCATAAGACCCTCCCCAACCAGCAGACAGATGTGACCCG
>DATLZB010000102.1:0-33515 GCA_035574175.1 Hyphomicrobiaceae bacterium | reverse complement strand
TGTCCAACAGCTCAGGAATCACATCAATGCGTTCGTCGATAGCTACAACGCCCGCGCCAAGCCCTTCGTCTGGACCAAGGCTGTCGTCCATCAAAAACGCCTCAAACCACGTTTCTCGGATTTATGATTCAGGGTACTAGGTGCAGGATGATGAGTTCCGGGAACATTACCTTGGAGGTTCATCATGCGCTGGTTGGTTGCTGTTCTACTCGGGGCCATTCTTATGGCCGCAATGCCGGTCGGCGGTGGCGATGCCGATGCGGCCGCCAAGAAGGAGAAGAGCAAGGCGTGCACAGTCACCGGGCTCGACAACAAGAAGGTGAGCTGGAAGTGCAAAGCCAGCGAGAAGTGCTGCTACGACTGGATCACCTCGAAGGGAACGTGCGTCGCCGCCTCGGCGATATGCTTGTGACGATGTGAAGACTCGTCGGGCGGAACCCCCGGGGCCCCGCTCCGCGCGTGCGCGGCAAGCGAGCCCCGGACCAACAGTTTCGCCCGGACTGGAGCAGGTTCCAATCATACGGGATCGTAGCCGGCATCAGCGAGATAGTTGCGGCGTTCCAATGCAGGGACTCCTTCGCTCACGCGCCGGAGGTTTTCGACGGTGCGCGCGGCGGCCATTTCAGGACCGCCCTAAGTCTCGCTGAGGCGCGCAATGTAGCGCGCAACCGATTGCGCCACCACCTGCTTGCCGCCCGTGTCGATCTGCCCGCGGCCGGAGAAGGCGCCGTAGACCGCGTCGAAGGCGAAGGGCTCCAGTATCTCCGCCATCCGCCGCGCCTTGGCGGCCGAGAGCGGCAGGTAGTTGGGGTAGGACCACATGAAGCTGACGTGGCCGCTGGGGACCACCTGCAGGATGTCGCCCGAGAGCAGCACGCCGCGCCCCATCCCCCAGTCCGCCCAGTGCAGCACGGTGCCGCCGTCGAAGTGGCCACCGAGGCGAATGAGGGTGAGGCCGGGCCCGACCGGTTTGGTGTCGCCCTCCCAGAACTCGACCTCGGGGCCGCCGCGCATCACCCACCGGCGGTCGGCCGCATGCAGGTGGATCGGCACGCCGCCGAGGACGCGGCTCCACTCCAGCATGGTGGTGTAGTAGTGCGGGTGCGAGATAGCTATGGCGGTGACGCCGCCCAGCCCCTCGAGCACATCGACGGTGGCGTCGTCGATGAGCGCGATGCAGTCCCACAGCAAGTTGCCGGCCGGTGTCCGGGCGAGGATCGCGCGTTGGCCGATGGCGAAGGCCGGCGTGGTCTCGATGGTCAGGAGCCCGGACGCGAGGCGGCGAAATTTGTTGGCGTGTGTTGTGCGCAAGGCTTCCAGAGTGGTCCAGGACTGGCCCGACGCGGACACGTACTGGCGCTCGTCTGTGCAGATTGGGCATTCGCCGGGTGGCGCGTCGGATGGCGGATACTGCGTGCCGCAGGCTGTGCAGAGAAAGGCGGGCATGGGGGGAGGATAGACCGGCTTCTCGGCACTCTCCAGCAGCCTTGGTAGGAGAAGTCTTGCCGTGAGCCTACCACAAAAGCTCTGCGATCGCTCGCTCGGCCGCGGGTAGAATGTGAGCGGAAGCAGATTTGTCGGCAAGGTATGATCGACAATCGACGGCCTGCTTGCCCCAAGTCTTACCACGGCGTTTCGACCAAGAGCGGGATCAGCCTGCAATCGATCGGCTTCAGGTTGTTCGGGGGCCGTGTTGAGGGTTTTCCCCGATACTGGCGCGCTTCGCCCATCGGCAATGGTCATCCTGCTCGCACGCTGAGTGCCGCAGATCAAAACCAGCTTGCAATACGGAGACGTGACATGAAGTTATGGGCCCTAATTTTGGCGGGTAGCGGGGTCGCACTGGGCGTGGGCTCCGATGCGGAGGGCACCTCGAAACGGAGCAAGGGCAGCGTCGTCCTGGCACCTACATCTGGCGCCGTAGCGACCCATATTTTGTCCTGCTCCAAATGAGGCAGCCCGCGAAAAGTCGCAGTGTGCTGTTATGTTCGTTTACACAGCACCAATCCGGTACACAGCACCAATCCGGCCTTCGAGCGCGAACATATCTCATCGACGCCGCGAATTTCGACAGCATCGAGAGTCGCATCTCCTGGTCAGGCAAAAGTCTTGCCTTTAGACCACTTTGCTCGTCCATGGTAAGTGCCCCCTACAGCGGAATATTATCGTGCTTCTTGCGCGGGTTCTCCAGCGTCTTGTGCCTGAGCATGTTGAGCGCGCGGCAGAGCCGGCGGCGGGTTGAGCGCGGCATGATGACCTCGTCGATGTAGCCGCGCTCGGCTGCCACGAACGGGTTGGCGAAGCGCGCCTGATACTCGTCGATGCGCGCCTTGATCTTGGCCGGGTCTGACAGCTCCGCCCGATAGAGGATCTCGGCCGCGCCCTTGGCGCCCATCACCGCGATCTCGGCTGAGGGCCAGGCATAGTTGACGTCGCCGCGGATGTGCTTGGAGCTCATCACGTCGTAGGCCCCGCCGTAGGCCTTGCGGGTGATCACCGTCACCTTGGGCACGGTCGCCTCGGCAAAGGCGAACAGGAGCTTGGCGCCGTGCTTGATGAGCCCGCCGTACTCTTGGCTCGTGCCCGGCAGGAAGCCCGGCACGTCGACGAAGGTGATGATCGGAATCTCGAAGCAGTCGCAGAAGCGCACGAAGCGGGCGGCCTTGCGGGAGGCGTCGCAGTCCAATACGCCGGCCAGCACCAGCGGCTGGTTGGCGACGATGCCGACGGTGCGGCCCTCCATCCGCGCGAAGCCGATGACGATGTTGCGCGCGAATGCCTCCTGGATCTCGAAGAAGTCGCCCTCGTCGACCACCTTCAGGATCAGTTCTTTGATGTCGTAGGGCTTGTTGGGGTTGTCGGGGATCAGCGTGTCGAGGGAAGGCTCGGAGCGGTCGAAGGGGTCGCGCGTGGGAAGGACGGGCACGCCCGAGGAGTTGTTGGCGGGCAGGAAGTCCATGAGCCGCCGCATCTGCAGCAGCGCCTCCACGTCGTTGTCGTAGGCACGGTCGGCGATCGCGGACTTCGTGGTGTGGACTTTGGCGCCGCCCAGCTCATCCGCGGTGACCGTTTCGCCCGTCACCGCCTTCACCACGTCTGGGCCGGTGACGAACATGTAGCTCGTGTCCTTCACCATGAAGATGAAGTCGGTCATGGCGGGTGAATAAACGTCGCCGCCGGCGCAAGGCCCCATGATGACCGAAATCTGCGGGATGACGCCCGAGGCGAGCACGTTCCTCAAAAACACCTCGCCGTAGCCACCGAGCGCCGCCACGCCCTCCTGGATGCGCGCGCCGCCGGCGTCGAAGAGGCCGATGATGGGGGCGCGGTTCTGCAGCGCCATGTCCTGAATCTTGGTGATCTTCCTGGCGTGCGCTTCGGACAGTGAACCGCCGAACACGGTGAAGTCCTTGGCGAACACATAGACGACGCGGCCGTTGATGGTGCCCCAACCGGTGACCACGCCGTCGCCGGGAATTTTCGTCTTCTCCATGCCGAAGTCGTGGCAGCGGTGCTCCACGTACATGTCGAACTCCTCGAAGGAGTTCTGGTCCATCAGCAGCTCTATGCGCTCGCGCGCGGTGAGCTTGCCCTTGGCATGCTGGGCTTCGATGCGGACCTTGCCGCCGCCAGCCTTGGCGTTGGCGCGCCGTCGCTCCAGCTCCTCGATGATGTCCTTCATGGCATCGGCCCACCTCTACTGCAGCAATCGGTGCGGCCGATCTAGCACGGGGCCCGAGCGGCGAAAATTCAATGCTTGCAGCAATCCAACGCTGCCGCCCGCTGGCGGGGTGGCCGGGAGCGTCTCAGCGTTAGTCGGATTGGCGATCGCTTGTGCGCAGAAGGTGGATCAAGCTGCTTGCCGCCTGCATCTCGCGCCAACGGTAGGCACGCCGGGCTTTGGCCTCGGCGTCCTCGCCCCATTTGGCGATCTGGAAGTCCTCATCGAGATGAGCGAGCGACCAGGCGCGTTCTGCGGAAAGCGCGCCCAGGTCATGGGCGAGCGCCAGCACCACCGAGCCCATGAGCGTGGTCATTACGTGCAAGGCGGCGAGCCGGAAGGCATCGCTGCCTTGGAGAGCTGCTGCGATCGCCTCGAGCGCGGGACGCGGCTGCTCCACCGGGAGTATGCCGGCGGCAGTCAACAAGGGTGCTTTCAATGCGTCGGCGGCCCAGGCGAGCAGAGGGTCCCACGCAGCGGCCTGGCGCTCGACAAGTTCGGGGGGTGCTTCGGCGCGATAGCAAAGAAGATCGGTCGCCGCGTACTTCAGGATATCGCCGCTCACCTCCGCCTCGCGGCCCACAACGCCGTCGATGACGGTGTTGGCGAGCTTGGTTAGCGGCATGGTCTGCGGGTCGATGCGCTCGCCCTGGGCGCGCCACTCATCCGCGAGGGCGTCGGCGAGCGCTCGGGTCGGAACCTCAAGGAAAGTCTTCTTCGGCGTGCGGACCGGCCTTCGGTCGAGGAGCACCCGAAAGGCCGGATCACCTTTGCGCGGCGCGGCCTCCACCGTTACTTCCCGGTAGAAGCGCCGAATGAGCGGACGGTCGAGGCCATCTCTGCGGCGCATGCCGCCGGGTCCCTGCGGATCGCTCACGGTGCCTCCTTTCTCTCGAACAGAAGGCGGTTTAGCGCGGCGCCCAGGGATGGGAAATCAGGAACGACGGCCATGGCACCCGCTGTTTCAAGATCGGCCGGCGAATGATAGCCCCAGCCGGCACCGACGGCGACCACACCGGCCGCCGCGGCCATGATCATGTCGTAGCTCGTATCCCCGACCATGGCCGTGTCCTGCGCCCCAACACCGGCCTCCAGCATGGCGTATTCGATCATCGCCGGATGGGGTTTCGAAGGGTGGATGTCGGCCGTCTGCACGGTGGTGAAATAGTGATCGAGACCGTGCATGGCGAGCACGTGTGTGACGCCCCGACGCGATTTACCGGTGGCTATCCCGAGCACCACGTCCGGGCGCGCATGGAGCGCCGCGACGGTCTCGCGGGCGCCGGGAAACAGGGGCTCGGCGTGGACCGGATCAGCGCGCAGCTCGCCGTACGTTGTGCGGTAGGTATCGGTGAGCTTCTCGATGCGGCTCTCCGCGCCCGGCGGAAGGAGCTTGCCGATAGCGATTGGCAGCGATAGGCCGACCACCGAACGCACCGCGGCCTGATCGGGCGGGGGCAGGCCGTGGCGGGCGAAGGTCCTGTGCATGGCCGCGAAAATGAGGTGCTGGCTGTCAATAAGGGTGCCGTCGCAATCGAAGATGACGAGCTTCATCGCGCGACCTCGCCGCTCGCCGCAGGGCGCGAGGCCAGGAGCAGAAGTCCGGTAAGGATGACGACCATTCCGATCTGGCTCAGGAGGTCCGGCAGATCGCCGAACACGGCAAGATCATAAAAGGCGGCAAAGACCAGCGTCGCATACATCACGGGGGCCACGTGGCCCGCCTCCGCCGCCCTCATGGCCTGGATGAAGAGCACCTGTGCACAGGCCATGACAAGTCCGAGAAGGATCAGCATTGCCCATTGCGAGGGGGTCGGCGCAATCCATACGAACGGGACGGCGGCGCCGGATATCAAAGCGCCCATAGCGTTGTTGATGAGGAGGATGCGTATGGGCGGCTCGCGACTGCTCAGCTGCTTGATGAAGATCACCTCCAGCCCCATGAATAGGGCGGCGGCGAGCGCAACCAGTGCGGCGGGCTCGAACGCCTGGGCGCCGGGACGGATGAGGAGCAGGGCGCCTATCATTGCAATGGCGGCGGCGAGCCATCGGATCGGCCGCATGCGCTCGCCGAGCATGGGGAGGGCAAGGGCCATGGTGGCGAGCGGGCTTAAGAAGGTGATGGCAGTCGCCTCGGCCAGCGGCATGCGTGCGGCGGCGGCGAACATGCAGGTCACGCCCAACCATCCGCTCAGCGTGCGTGCAGCGTGCAAACCCCACGGGACGCCGACCATGCCCGGTCGCAGCCAGACGCTGACCAGTGCCAAGCCGGCCAGCGCAAACCAGAAGCGCCCGGCGGTGACTTGCAAGGGGTGTAGCTCGAGGCCACCGACGCCGCGGCCCAAGGCCTTGGCGAGAAGGGAGGTGACGGCCATCAGGGCGCTCGCGCCTACCATCATCGTCGCCGCGCGCGCGAAGCGAGCTGCGGGGTGGGCCGCTTCGCTTTCTGCGGCTGGCAAGGTCCGAGGCTCCCAGTCCGGCTGGGCCATCCTATTCACCGCGGGTCCGCGTCATAGCGATCGGCGTCCAGGCCGAGCAACTCCCAAGTTCGGCGCATGTGCTCGGGCAGCGGCGCGGTGACGTCGATGGTGGGCTCGCCGGGCACGGGATGCGGCAGCACGAGGCGCCGGGCGTGGAGATGCAACTTGGCCTCGATGCCCGGCGGCAGGTCCTTGTCGCCGCCGTACTTGTTGTCACCGACAATCGGGTGGCCGATGAGCGCCATGTGAGCGCGGAGCTGATGCTGGCGGCCGGTAACGGGTTTCAGGCTGACCCAGGCCGCCTTGGTTCCGACGCGGTCGATCACCGCATAATGCGTGGTGGCGTGCATGGCGCGCTCCTGCTCGCCGGGCCGGGCCTTGCGTACGCGGTCGCCCTCGGGGCTGCCCGCCTTGACGAGGGGCGCTGCCACCTTGCCCTGGGCGGGCTTCGGCACGCCTTTGACCAGCGCCCAGTAGGTCTTGGCCGCGGCTCGGGTCTGGAAAATTCGCCCGAGCTTGGCCGCGGCGCTCCTGTGCTTGGCAACGAGCAGCACGCCGGTGGTGTCGCGATCGAGCCGGTGCACGAGGCGCGGGCGCTCACCGAAACGGTCGGCCATGCCGGCGAGCAGGCCGTCGATATGGCGCTTGGTGCCCGTGCCGCCCTGCACGGCAAGTCCGAACGGCTTGTTGAGAACAAGCACGTGCTCGTCCTCGTGGAGGATCATGTGCTCGACATATTGGCGGTCGGCCTTGGAGAGACCCGGCGGCGGCACGGGGGAAGGGCGTGCCTTGGGCTCGCGCACGATCCTCGGCACGCGGATCTGGGCGCCTGCCTCCAGCCGGTCCTTGGCCTGGGCACGGCGGCCGTCGACCCGGATCTGGCCCGAGCGCAAAAGCTTTTGCAGGTAAGTGTAGCCGACCGCCGGGAAGTGGATGCGGAACCAGCGGTCGAGCCGCAAGCCGGCCTCGTCCGCCTTCACCTCGATGGTCTCCACCGGCGCGTTCATCGGACACAAGCCCGCTCGTACACGATCGTTTTCGCCGTCGCGGGCGCCAGATATAACGGGCGGGCTCCGCGTGCGAAAGGCTTGAAGGCGGGCCGAGGCACGCCCACGACGAGGGACGGGAATGATCTACCTCTGGATCGCTGTTGGGAGCGCGCTGGGGGGCGTGTTTCGATATTGGTGCTCGGGAATCGCCGCGCGGCTGATCGGAGAGACGTTTCCCTGGGGGACGCTAATCGTCAACGTCGCGGGCTCGTTCGTGATCGGCCTGTTCTTCACCCTGACCGGGCCCGACGGGCGGCTGTTCGTCAGTTCCAACCTGCGTCAGTTCGTGATGCTCGGTCTGTGCGGCGGTTACACGACGTTTTCCTCCTTCAGTTTGCAGACCCTGAACCTGATGCGCGAGGGAGAATTCATGCTTGCCGGGGCCAACGTGCTGGCCTCGGTCGCGCTCTGCATGCTGGCGGTTTGGCTCGGCCACATTGCCGCGGCCCAGATCAATCATCTGTAGGGAGGTTACCCATGCACCTGCCCCAGGATGCCATGCTGCTTAGGATCTTCATCGGAGAAAACGACAAACACGAGGGTCGCCCGCTTTATGAGGCCATCGTTCTTGCTGCGCGCGAGGCGCAGCTTGCGGGCGCGACCGTTATACGCGGACCGATGGGTTTCGGCGCCTCAAGTCGCCTGCATACCGCGAAAATCCTGCGGCTGTCGGAGGATCTGCCGCTGGTCATCGAGATTGTCGACACGGTCGAAAAGATCGACGGCTTTCTGCCGGCTCTCGACCGGATGATGACGACCAGCGGGCTCGTCACGCTCGAGAAGGTACAGGTCATCCGCTACGGCAGGAACGGTCCCGGCCCGGCCGGGTCGTGAATCGGCTGTTAGATCGGCTTTTGCGGCCGTTCCAGCCACCCGCCCAGCGCCCAGCCGACGACCCAGCCCACGATCAGCCCCAACATGTTCACAGCGATAAACGCCACCTGGTTCACGGTCTCGGCGTCGTCCGAGCTTTCATAGGAGAATTGGAGCGCAACCCAGTTGGCAGCCGGACCGCTCAAGAACATGATGGCAAGCACGGCGCCGATCACGGAGAAGAGGATGGCGATCAGATAGCGCATGGAGCCTCCACATCGGTCGAGGAGAGCCACGCGAGCGAGTGCGAGGCCGCTCCAGCAGCCCCAAGAGGCTCACTTCACCTCCCAGAACCAGATTTCTTTGGCATGGGCGTAATTGGAGTAGTAGCCGAGCCAGGAGAACCACTCCATCAGCCACTTTGCCGAGGAGCGATAGCCGTTCCATACGTCGATGTGATCGCCCGTCGGGCGCTCCGGCGGCTCGCCTGCCCGGTGCCAGTAATCCTGAATGTAGATGATGCCGGTGCGGCCGAAGAGGCGGGGATAAAACTCGGCTGCGCCCGCCCCAGTGATCTTCTCGACGGGGGCGACACCCGGCAGGTTGGCGCGCGAGATGGCGTTGGCGAGCTGGCTCGCGTTGATGAAATGCATGTATTCGCGCGGGTGCACGGCGCAGTCGGCACAGCCTGAAATCTGATTGGGCCGCACGCCCGCACGCCGCAGCGCCACCCCCATGCGGATGGCGCACTGGTTGGCGAATACGGGAAAGCCTTTGAGGACCTGCCGGCCCTCGAGGTTCGTGAGGTCTTCGGGCGCAATGCAGGGTGTCATCACCGATTCGTTGATCGGATGGCCGCGCCATAGATCGACGAAACTCACCATCGAACCTTCCCGTCGCAATAGCTCGCGCCCAGTATAGGGAGGTGAGCGCGAAGGGACCAGCGGCCATCGGCCTCAACGTTGCTTGGCCCGCGCCGCCCTGAGCTTGGCCCAATGCTCGAGCCGCTTGGCAAGCTCCCGTTCGAAGCCGCGGTTAGCCGGCTCGTAATAGCGTTCGCGCTCAATGCCGTCGGGGAAGTAGTTCTGGCCCGAAAAGGCGTCCTCCTCGTCATGGTCATAGGCATAGCCTGCGCCATAGCCTTCCTCCTTCATGAGGCGTGTCGGAGCGTTGAGGATGTGCTTGGGTGGGCTCAGCGAGCCGTGTTCTCGGGCCGAGCGCATGGCGCGGCCATGGGCGACATAGGCGGCGTTCGACTTGGGCGCCGTCGCCAGGTAAATCGTTGCCTGGGCGAGCCCCAGTTCGCCTTCGGGGCTCCCAAGAAAATCATAGACGTCTTTGGCGGCCAGCGCCTGCACGAGGGCCTGCGGATCGGCAAGCCCGATGTCCTCGATCGCCATGCGTACCAGCCGGCGCGCGATGTAGAGCGGGTCCTCGCCGCCGTCGAGCATGCGCGCCAGCCAATAGAGCGACGCATCGGGATCGGAACCGCGCACCGATTTGTGCAGGGCCGAGATCAGATTGAAATGGCCGTCGCGCGACTTGTCGTAAAGCGGTGCGCGTCGCTGCAGGAGAACGGCGAGCGAGTCGCGGTCGAGCACCTCGCCTCCGGGCCGGGCGGCGGCGAACACCTCCTCGGCAAGGTTGATGGCAGCACGGCCGTCGCCGTCGGCCATGGCGATGAGGGCGCCCCGCGCCTCCCCATCGAGCGGCAACGCGCGGCCCTCCTCCTGCTCCGCGCGTGCGAGAAGCAGGGCGATCGCGGTGTCATCGAGCCGGTGGAAGATGAGCACCATAGCCCGCGACAGCAGCGGCGCGTTGAGCTCGAAGGAGGGGTTCTCGGTGGTGGCGCCGACCAGGGTGATCGTGCCGTCCTCCATGTAGGGCAGGAAGGAATCCTGCTGGGAACGGTTGAAGCGGTGAATCTCGTCGATGAAAAGCAACGTGCCCTTTCCGACCTCCCGGCGCGAACGGGCCCGCTCGAAGGCCTTGCGCAGATCCTGAACGCCCGAGAAGATGGCGGAGAGCTGCTCGAACTCGAGCTTGGTTTCGCTGGCGAGCAGACGGGCCACGGTGGTCTTGCCGGTGCCCGGCGGCCCCCAGAAGATCATGCTGACCAGCCGGCCGGCTGCGAGCATGCGGGTGAGTGTGCCGGATGGGCCTACCAAGTGATCCTGTCCGACCACCTCCGAGAGGTGGCTCGGCCGAAGGCGGTCGGCCAGCGGGCGCGGCGCGTGCTGCTCAAGACCGGCAGCTTCGAAAAGGTTGCTCACACCAACACCAAAGCACGCAAGCCGAGGCTTGACCATAGTCCTCGCCAGATCCGGCCCCGTCTCATCCGGGCACTTCGACCTGCAGGATGCTGTCGCCGCGCTTGATCGCCAGCTGCCAAACCCGTTGAGGCCGCTGAACCGCGCGGTCGAGGTCGGCAACGCTGCCGATACGGGTGCGGCCAATCTGCAGGATGACATCTCCGCGCCGCAGACCGAGGCGCGCTGCCGCGGACCCGTTCCGCACGCTCAGCACGACGACGCCCTCCTCTCCCTCAAGGTTCAGCTCGTCGGCGATGCCGGGCAGGATATTGGACACCCGGGCTCCGTCCAAGGGGTGACGCCCGGACAGGTTGCGCGCGTCATCGGGACCTCCACGGGGCGGTTCGACGAGCCTCACCGTCACGGAGTGCACTCGCCCACCGCGCAGGACGTCGAGCCTGGCGCTGTTGCCGATCCCGCGCGTGGTCAGACGGTAGAAGGCGGCGCGCGCGTCCGCCACCTCGAAGCCGTCGACGGCCACGATCACGTCGCCGGTGCGCAGGCCGGCGTGCGCCGCAGGCCCGCCCTCGTAGATGCGGGAGACGAGTGCTCCGGTCGCGCGCTGCAGCCCCAGGCTCTCGGCAGCCTCCCGGGTTACCGGGTCGAGCTTGGCTCCAATCCAAGGCCGCTCCACGCGGCGACCAGCGATGGCGCTGTCGACGTAGATCCGTACCAGATTGGAGGGAATGGCGAAGCCAATACCGATGGAACCGCCGGAGCGCGAAAAAATTGCGGTGTTGATGCCAACGAGGCGGCCGGCCATGTCGATAAGTGCCCCGCCGGAGTTGCCCGGATTGATGGCGGCATCCGTCTGGATGAAGACCTGGGCGTCGGAGCGGGCCACCTCGGTGCGCGCAAGCGCCGAGACGATGCCGCTCGTGACCGTCTGGCCAACGCCGAACGGGTTGCCGATGGCGAGTACCAGGTCGCCGACCTCGAGATTGTCGGAATCTTCGAACTCGAGCACCGGAAAGCGGCCGTCACCACCGTCGATCCTCAGCACCGCAATGTCGGTCTTCTCGTCCTGCATGATGACCTTGGCGTCGAACTCGCGCCGATCGGCGAGCGCCACCTTGATTTCGGTTGTGCCGCTACCCTTTACCACGTGGGCGTTGGTAACGATTATGCCCTCGGGGCGCACGATGACGCCGGAACCCAGCGAATTCTGCACCCGTTCCTGAGGAATGCCGAAACCGTCGCCGAAGAAGCGGCGGAAGAACGGGTCGTCGGCGAAGGGCGATACGAAGGTCTGAACGCGCGAGCGCACATAAACGTTGACCACGGCCGGGGCGGCCCGCTTCACGATCGGCGCGAACGAGTACTGGGCGGCCTCGCGCGTGGGCGGCGGAGCCTTGAGCTGAGACTGGGCGCTAGCGCTATGCGCGGTGAGAAGCAGGAGGGCGCCGAGCACTGAGCCGATCTTCACCGAGGCGGAACGGGCCATGATTTGCTTCCAGCTTAAATTCGCTGGCCGGATTGCCAACGGATAGCGTCGAGGCTCACTCTATATCACTCTATAGAAGAGCGCGGGCGCGGTTTGAAGCCGAAGGCGCGCTGCGGGAACGGATCGCGACCGATGACACTGCCGGGCGAAGCGAAGAAATACATCCATGTCCGCATCGAGGGCCGCGTGCAGGGCGTCGGCTTCAGGGCGTGGACCGAGATGGAGGCGAAGGCGCTCGAGCTTGCGGGATGGGTGAGAAACCGGCACGACGGCTCGGTCGAGGCGGTGTTTCAGGGTGAAGAGGATGCCGTGAAGACCATGCTCGACCTCTGTCGCACGGGGCCG
This sequence comes from Hyphomicrobiaceae bacterium, assembly GCA_035574175.1. Lineage (GTDB taxonomy): Bacteria > Pseudomonadota > Alphaproteobacteria > Rhizobiales > Hyphomicrobiaceae > DATLZB01. Next base: position 21,351 of record DATLZB010000102.1, on the reverse strand, counting down.
CCCGGCGCTCGCGTTGACCGCCTTGAGGTTATCGCGGAAGGCAGCGGCGCGCTGAAGGGCTTCAGCGTGCTGCCAACGGCCTGACCGCAGCCCTCCGGCCTAGTTGAATCTCGCCGCCACCCGGCGAAGGCCGGCGAGAATAGGTTCGTAGGCCTCCTCGTCACGTGCCTCGGGGTAGAGCATGTAGACGGGGTAAACGAACTTGCGTCCGCGCTTGGGGCGCCGCAGCCGCCCGCGAGATATGTAGGGCCGCACCAACCGGGCCGGGAAGTAGCCTGAGCCGGGGTTGGCGAGCAGATAGTCGATGCCGATGGGGCCCAAATCAAGATTGAGGCCGGGGTTGGCGAGGTCGGGATAGGCGGCAGCGTGGTCGAGCTGGAAATCCGGTCCCCACTCCATGAAGACGTAGTCATGCGCTGTCCGCCGGCTGCCGGCGCGAGCGCTGGTGACCAGCACGAATTCCTCATCGAACAGGTGCTCGATGACCAAGCCCGGCGGCTGCACGGGCCGGTACATGACGGCAAGATCGAGCGTGCCCTCGACCAGGCGTTGGGTGAGCACAGGCGGCAGCGCAGCGCTGGCCGACACGGCAATATCGGGGATGGTGCGGCGCATCCAGGCGAGCCACTTCAGCAGGAATCCGTCCCACAGCGAGAGCGTGGCGCCGACGGCCAGATGGTCGCGGTGCTGGTCGGTGAGCCCGACCTCGAGCTGGGCGTGCTGCCAGACACGAACCAGGGCCAGCGCATGCTTCTGGAACTGCTCGCCGGCGGCGGTTAGTGCCGCGCCCGACTTGGATCGCTCAAACAGCGGGCGGCCAAGCTGATCCTCGAGCCCCTTCATGCGGGCGCTCACCGTCGACTGGGTGATGTTGAGCTTGCGTGCGGCATCGATGAAGCTGCCGGTTTCGGCGACAGTAAGAAAGGTGCGTGCGAGATTGATGTCCATGTTGTTGTCGAGGGTGTAGGCTGGCTCGTCGACTGCTTGAGGCGACCAGCGCTGTGGCAAAATTGCTATCTATCGAAATCATCGATAGTAGTCACCGGAAATTTCCGTTTGTAGTGTCGACTGAATCTCACCACATTGCGAGCGTCCCGACTCGGGTCGGGCCTATGGCTCCGTCAAGGGGCACAGAAGAAGGACGTAGGACAATGAAGGCCAAGACTGCAAAGAAGCCTGCGAAGAAGGCGACGAAGAAGACCGCTGCGAAGAAGAAGAGGTAGTTCGCAGCACCAATTCGCCGCTTGGGAGCTAGTCGTGGAGTGGCCTACAGCATTCTCGGCTAGCGCTTTCGTCCTCTCCACATTCGTCGCGGGTGCCGCGGTCGCGGCTTCCATCACCAACCGAGACGCGCATGACCAGAAGGTCACCGTCATCGAAGGTGAAAGCGCGAAGGACCACGTCCTGAAACCCTCGGCAGTGCTCGAAGGGGTCTGTGGAAAGGGCTGCGTTGTCCGTTTGAACGACAGCGTAAACGACGAGTACGAGCTCGAAGGGAACGAGGTCGTTTCGATCGAAGGAGGCTATCTGTACTACGACGGTACGGACGCCCCGGCCGAGCCGCAGTCCGGGGACGGCGGCAAGGCGGACAACCCCAAGCGGTAGAGAGAGCTTCATGAGTTTTGGCGCCCGGGCCTTGCATGAGGCCCGGGCGTCAGCGTTCGGGCATGTCAGCCGAGAGCGGCGAGCCGAGGGCCGGAGGTCCGACATCGTAGGTCGGCCCGAAACGTTCCTCGAAGGAAGCCCGCAGCGCCCGGTCGACCTCGCTCATGCCGGTCGCGATACCGAGCCGGGAGAGACTGGTGACGCGGCTGTCGGCGATCCCGCAGGGGACGATACCGGTAAAGTGCGCAAGGTCCGGATCGACGTTGAGCGCTAACCCGTGCAGGCTCACCCAGCGCTTCAAGCGCAAACCGATGGCGGCGATCTTGGCCTCCCCGGTGTCGGCTTCAACGCGCGGGTCCCTAACCCAGATACCGATACGGCCGGCTCGGGTCTCGCCGACGACACCAAGGCGGGCCAGGGCCGCGATCAGCCAGCTCTCCAACGCTCCGACGAAGGCACGGACGTCGCGGCCGCGCCGATTGAGATCGAGCATGACGTAGACAATGCGCTGGCCGGGTCCATGATAGGTGTAGCGGCCGCCGCGACCGGTCGCGTAGACCGGCAGGCGGCCGGGCTCGAGCAGCTCCTCGGCGCGGGCACTAGCTCCCGCCGTATAGAGCGGCGGGTGCTCGAGCAGCCAGACGAGCTCGCGCGCGCTGCCAGCGCGGATACGGGCGACGCGCTCCTCCATGACGGCGACGGCCCGCGGGTAGGCGACCGGAGAGGTGCTTACCGCCCACTCCACGACGTCTGTTTGGGCCGACTCAGCGGCCGGCAGGCGGGTGCCTCGCCGTTCACTCGCCATTTCCCTCCTCGCTCCCAGCGCTTCGTTGCCGTCCACGAGCCAGCTCCCGCCTTGACTGGCACGTGCGGCATTCCGTGAATATATTGCGTTCGCGGACACGTTCTGTTAGGGCAAGCCACCTTGGCAAGGCGGTGTTTCCGCCTTGTTCCGGTTCGATCGGCGAGCGAGTCTTGCTCGCCCTGCCTGGCGGTCGTGGCGGAATTGGTAGACGCACTACTTTGAGGTGGTAGCGGGGCAACCCGTGGAGGTTCGAGTCCTCTCGACCGCACCAATTATCCCGGTGACACGTCGAAAGCGCCGATCGCTGGCGCCACTTCGATAATACCGCTCGTACCGGCTGACCGGAAAGTCGGTGGCGGCAGGAAAAGATGGGCTGCAGCGGCAAGCTTAGCCCGCCGTTAACCGAACTCCTGATTCGATCAAGAGCGAGCCGGAAGCCGGCGGCGTACCGTCCTGGCCGGTCCCGGCAGCTCCCATTCGCACACGGCATTCGACGGGGACTTTCATGCGCGCCGGAGCCACCGAGCTTGGATTCACCGCCGTCCCGGCGTTGCGCTACCGCGATCTGCCGGCAGCGATCGACTGGCTGTGCACGACGCTCGGATTTGAGCGGCAACTCATCGTCGAGGGCGAGGACGGGGCCATCCGCTATGCACAGCTTACCCTTGGGACCGCCATGGTCATGCTGGTTCCGGTGCGCGATTCCGCCTTCGACCAGCTCATGGTGCAACCCGACGAGATCGGGGGCGCGGAGACCCAGGTCACCTACTTCTACGTATCCGATGCAGACGCCTACTGCGCTCAGGTTAAGGCGGCGGGCGCGGAGGTGGTGCTCGATCTCGCCGACAAGGACCATCGGGGCCGCGGCTTTTCCTGCCGCGATCCGGAGGGACACCTATGGACGTTCGGTAGCTACGATCCTTGGCGGTCGCGGCCGGCGGCGCACGCGTCCCGGCGACCGCCTGCCAAAATGAGGGGGTTTGTCGGCGGTCTGTCGCTGGCCGTGGCCGGCTCGCTGGCCGCCGGAGGCTTTGCCTATACGACCGGCGAGCATGTCGCTCCCACTGTCGCTTCAGCGGCCATTTCCGATGCTGGTCCTGCCCAGGAGGGGGCACGCGCGAGCCAGCCAACGACCGGCGCGGCGCGTGCGAGGACGCCCGCGGACGCCAGTGCTTCGGTACCGGCATCCAACCGGCTCCCCGAAGTCGAGGCGGAGCAGGAGGAGGCTGAGCTGCGCGCGGCGCTCGTCGCTGCGGCCAGCGCTCGTGAGGCTGCCGAGCGCGCCCGTCGCGAAAGTCTTGAGAAACTCGCTCGCGAACAAAGTGCCAAGCAGGCGGCTGAGCAGGCGCTCGAGGAGGCGCACGCCAAGCTCGTGCTGGAGCGCAGCCAGAGGGAGGCTGCCGAGCGCGCGGCGCGGGCGCTGAGAGTTCGACTGCTGCGCTTGCGGGACGAGAGCGAGGAGAGCCCTTATGGTGAAGGCATAACCAGCCTCTTTGAGGCCTGGACACGCAACGATGGCTAGTAACCTTCGCCGCCGTGACATCGTTACCTGCAATGCGTTGCCTTGAACCCCGTCCTGCTCCATGATCGGCGGTCGAAACCGGAGCGCGGCATGTGCAAATCTTGCGCGCGCAGTGGTGTGTCGCGCGAGGTCGTGGAGTCGTTGACAGATGGCCGGCATGTCCGGGCGCGTGGTTCCCGTCATCCTGTCAGGCGGCTCGGGAACGCGGCTGTGGCCGCTGTCCCGGGCGATGTATCCCAAGCAGTTCATCCCATCGTTCAACCGGCTCGGGACGAGCTTCCTCGGCGCGACCCTGAGGCGGCTCTCGCCGCAGGCGGGCTTCGAACCCGCTCTCCTCGTCTGCAACAACGACCATCGCTTCTTGGTCAAATCCGAGATTGAGCGTGCCGGAGTGACTCTCAGAGCGGTCGTGCTCGAGCCGGTGGCGCGCAACACCGCTCCGGCGATCGCGGTTGCGGCGCTCATGGTCGAGCGCGAGTGGCCGGACGCTGTGATCGCGGTCATGCCGTCCGATCACGTCATCAGCAACGAGACCCGCTTTGCTGATGCAGTGCGACAGGCGGCCAGCATCGCCGCTTCGGGCAAGCTGGTTCTGTTCGGCATCGAAGCGAAGACGCCGCACACGGGCTACGGCTACATCCGCAGCGGCAGGCCATTCATGGCGACCGGGTGGGCAACCTTCGAGGTGGCAGGGTTCTTTGAGAAGCCCGACCGAAAGACCGCCGAGCGGTACGTTGCAGATGGCGGCTATTACTGGAACAGCGGTATCTTCGTGCTCAACGTGCGCACCTTCCTCGAGGAGCTATCGCGTCTCGAGCCGGTTCTGCTCGAGGCAGTGCGCGCAAGCCTGGCGGGCGCCCGCGAGGATCTAGGGTTCCTGCGGCTCGAAGCGGAGGCTTTCGCCCGGGCGCCCGACATCTCGGTCGACTATGCGGTGATGGAAAAAACGTCGGCAGCGGTGGTAATGCCGGTCGACGTCGGTTGGAGCGACATCGGGTCGTGGGCGACACTGTGGGAACTTGCCCCGCGTGATGAGGCGGGCAATTTCGTGCACGGCGATGCGCTCATGGAGGACACGCGCGACTGCTATGTGCGCAGCGAGAAATCGCTGGTGGCAACGATCGGGATCGAGGGTCTCGTCATCGTCGACACTCCCGATGCGCTGCTCGTCGCCGACAGGGCCCGCACCCAGGAGGTCAGCCGCATCGTCGAGCGGCTCAGGCGCTCGGGACGCAAGGAACACGCCCAGCACCTTGTTACACATCGGCCGTGGGGCTACTTCGAGACGCTCTCCGTCGGGCCGCGGTTCCAGGTCAAGCTGCTTCACGTCGATCCGGGGGGTAAGCTCTCGCTACAGATGCACCATCATCGTTCGGAGCATTGGGTCGTCGTGCAGGGCACAGCCCGGGTAGTGGTCGGCGACAGAGAGCAGCTCGTGCGCGAGAACGAGAGCGTCTACATCGTTGCCACCCAGTGGCACCGGTTGGAAAACCCGGGCAAGGTGCCGCTCCAGCTGATCGAAGTGCAGATCGGCACCTACCTCGGCGAGGACGACATCGTACGCAGCGATGACATCTACAACCGGGCGCCCGAGGAGACGAAGTAGGCGGCGGCGACGACCGGCCGCGGCCCTCGCTCAGCGCACATCGGGAGGGTTAAGGCGGCGCAGCACGGTCGCAGCCCAGTTAGGTCTTGAGGGCTCAGCAGCCTCTGGTCGCTTTTCGTGACGGCCGCGGGCGAGGGGCGCCTGCGAGCCGCCGTCGTCGCCCAGTCCATCCAGTGCCGCGGCCGGCCTACCGCTGGTGCCTTCGGTCGCGAGCAGCCGCCGCAAGCTGGCGGTGACGTCGCTCGGCGGCTCGTAGTTCGTCTTGGCGCGCAGATGCACGATCCGGTAGCCGCGCTCTTTCAACGTGGCGAGCACGATCGGCAGAGCGGTCGCGGTCTGCGGCTTGATGTCGTGGAAAAGCACGATGCCGCCGTGGCGGGCTTCGATGGCCGCCAGCGCCGTCTGCGCCAGTTGCTCGGGGTCGGCGATAAAGCTGTCGTTGGAGATCACGTCAACTGTGAACGTGGCGATGGCGCGCAGCTGCAGGAAGGGAAGCAGCAGTTCGCTGTCGCCGAGCCCCGGAAAGCGGAAGAAGGGCGCGATCGGCCGGCCAGCAGCAAGCGCAACGGCAGCGAAGCCCCGCTCGACCTCCTCGCCGGCAAGCTCGACCGGCAATTCCCTGAGCTTGGGATGAGACCAAGTATGGGACCCCAGGGTGTGCCCGCGGGCAGCCACCTCCTTGACAAGGTCGGGATGGGCGAGGGCCATTCGTCCGACGGGGAAAAATGTGGCCTTGACGCAGAAGCGGTCGAGCACATCGAGAATCGGCCGAGTGACGCCCGGCATGGGGCCGTCGTCGAAGGTCAGCACGACCTCGTTGCGCTTGAGGAAGCTTGCTTCCTTATCGAGACGGGTGACGCTGCCGAAGACGGGCCCGCCGGCAGTGTCGATCTCAAGGATGCGGGCAACGCCGAGGGCGCTTTGCGAGCACGGAGGGGCAGCAAATGCGGATGCGGCGAGGGCGAGGCCAGGCACAAGCCAACAAACCACAGTGAGCAGGCTGCGCATGGCAGGCTTTCGGTCCCAATCCCCGGCGGACCGGACGCATCGTTGTCAGCGCGGCATCAGCCCATCGCGGTCAGGTCCAACCGGTACTCATGGTCGGGACTGTGGCGAAATTGGGCTTGGCAGCAGTCGCACCAGATCAGCGGTGCAGAAGTCGGTCGCGCCAGAAGTCCTCCGGGGCAAACGGTGAGGGGCCAGCGTCGGAGGGGGGGCGGGCGCCTTGGAAGAAGGGCCAGAAGGGCGAGCGGCGGTTGAGCCGGTCGCTGCTCGCTAGCGAGGATTGGCGCGCAAGCTCCTTGGCGGCATCGGCACTGTACTCGACGATGGTCTCTGCCCTGCTCTTGGGTACCATGTGGACGACTTTGAAGCCGCGCGCCTTGAGATCGTCCAGCACACGTTTCAGACCTCGCGCCGTCGAGGGTTGGATGTCGTGAAAGAGCACGATGCCCTTGCCCTTGGACTGGAGCTGGCTGAGTACATTGCGATGAACGACCTCCGGGCTCGGAGTGCGGTAGTCGTAGGCGTCGACGTCGATCGAGAAGGCGGCAATGCCGCGTTCCTCGAGGTGCGACAGCAGGATCTTGGAATCTGCCAGATAGGGGAAGCGGAAGAACGGAGCGACCGGCTGGCCCAGCGCCTGCTGGACCGCGCTCAGCCCGAGCTCGATCTGACGCTGGGCCTTGTCCGCGGAAAGAGCGTTCAAATGGGGATGCGACCAGGTGTGCGTGCCTATGGTGTGACCTCGCCTTGCCACCTCGCGGGCCATCTCGGGGTCGGCCATCGCCATGCGGCCGACCATGAAGAAGGTGGCTTTCGTGCAGTGGGCGGAAAGCGCATCGAGGACCGGCCGCGTATAGGGACGCAGAGGGCCATCATCGAAGGTCAGCACCACCTCCTTATCCCGCAGCAGGTCATCGGGGTACTGGAGACGGCCGAAGCGGGGGCCCGAGCCCGTGTCGATCTCGACCACACGGGACACACCCAGCGTACCCTGGCAGGTTTCGGGACCGCTGCGAGCGGGCGGCGCCAGGGCCCACGCAAAGCCGACAACAGCCATTGCGCCGAACAGCATCGCGCGCATCAAGTCTTCTCCGAACGGATGACAGGGCACCGTCCTGCGGTGCCAGCCGGCCCTTCCCCAACCCGCGATTCAGATCTATGCCAACTATGATTCTATGAACGCGGACGGGTGCTGGCAATTGCATTCCATAGGCGGCCGCTGCATGGAACGGGCGGCCGTGGCTCAAAAGTCTCCACTTGACATCGGGAACGGCCGCGCAAGGGTGCGCGTCGTCCCTCCATGGCCGTCACTTTGGCCAAATCGACCCCAAGCGCATGGATGCAAGGAGCACGGGTGCATGGGCACGGCTGAGGAAACGCATACGGCAGGAGAGGCGGCGGTCGGCGAGGAACTGGTGCATGCCGTTTGCGAGGCGCTCGAGGCTGCCCAGGCCGACCGCGTCCGCGCGTTGACAGCAGGCCTGCGCGCCCCAGACCTCGCCGACCTGCTCGAGCTGCTCGAGCCGGCCGCGCGGGTGGCGCTCATTCAGGCGCTGGGTCCCAGCTTCGACTACGAGGCCTTGTCGGAGGTCGATCCGGCAGTTCGGGACCAGCTCGCGGAGGCCCTACCCAACGAGTTGCTCGCCAAGGCCGTTACCGAGCTCGAAACCGACGACGCGGCCTACCTCATCGAAAGCCTAGAGCCGGCCGACAAGGCAGATATCCTCGCCCGTCTGCCCAAGGACGAACGGGCGGCGATCGAGCGCAACCTCGAGTATCCCGAGGAAACGGCCGGGCGGCTGATGCAGACCGAGTTCGTCGCCGTTGCGCCCTATTGGACGGTCGGGCAGGTCATCGACTTCATGCGCGAGACCGACGAGCTGCCGGACCGTTTCTCCGAAATCTTCGTCGTCGACCCTGCCTTCCGCGTGGTGGGCTCGGTCGAGCTGTCGCGCCTGCTGCGCACCAAGCGGCACGTGCGCGTGGAGGACATCATGGCGCGGGACCGGCACGTGGTAGCCGCGACCGCCGACCAGGAGGAGGTCGCGCGCCAGTTCGAACGCTACGACCTGATGTCGGCACCGGTTGTCGACGAGAACCAGAGGCTCGTCGGGGTGGTCACGGTCGATGACGTGGTCGAGGTCATTCAGGACGAGGCGGAGGAGGATATCAAGGCGATGGCCGGCATCGGTGAGGAGTCGGTGAGCGGCACCGTCACTGAGACGGCCAAGAGCCGCATTCCCTGGCTCGTCGTCAACCTGGCGACCGCCATCATCGCCTCCTTTGTCATCAAGCAATTCGATGCCACCATCGAGCAGATGGTGGCGCTGGCCGTATTGATGCCGATTGTCGCCTCGATCGGCGGCAACGCCGGCACGCAAACTATGACAGTGACGGTGAGGGCGCTCGCCACACAGCAGATTGGCCACGTCAACGCCCCCAAGGTGATCATGCGCGAGGCGACAGTGGGGCTGCTCAACGGGCTCGTGCTGTCGCTGATCATGGCTGCCGTGGTGCTTGTATGGTTCGGCTCCGGCCAACTGGGGCTTGTCATCGCTGCCGCCCTCATCGTCAACCTGCTGGCTGCGGCACTCGCCGGCATCCTCATCCCGTTGACGCTGCATCTGCTTGATCTCGACCCGGCGCCAGCTGCCGGCGTGTTCGTGACCATGGTCACCGACGTGGTCGGCTTCTTGGCCTTTCTCGGCTTGGCGACGTTGTGGCTGTTGTAGGCAAGGAGCCAAGGGAGCAGCGCACCATGACGATTGCGGTTCGCCAATTGGCCGAGCGGGACGGCGCGGACTGGCGCAGGCTGTTCCTGGCCTACATCGAGTTCTACCAGGCCAACGTTCCGGAGGAGGTGATCGCGCTCACCTGGCAACGGATGCTGGCAGGTGAGCCCAATTTCCACGTTGGCCTGGTGGCCGTGGACGAAAATGATCGGGCGGTCGGGTTCGCCCACGTCTTATTCCACCGCTCGACATGGTCATCCACCTGGTACTGCTACCTCGAGGACCTCTATGTTGACCCCGCTGTGCGCGGGCGGGGCATTGGCCGCGCGCTGATTGAGGCGGTCTACCAGGAAGCCGACGCGCGCGGTGCCACCCGCACCTACTGGATGACCCACGAGTTCAACTACCGGGCGCGGACGCTCTACGACAAGGTCGCCGTCAGGTCGGACTTCATCCGATATCAGCGCCGCGAAGCACGCTAGCTCGCAGCGTGGGCCGAGCTCAGCTCGAGGGCGCATCGAGCCTGCGGGTTAGGTTCTCGAACTCGCGGCGCAGCTCTTCGTTCTTGAAGATCTGATCGAACGTGGGGGCCTCGAGCTTCTGCAGCGCTTCGAAGGAGGCGTTCGAATCGCGCATCAGGTTGCGCAGCTGGAAGCTGGCTTCCACCGTCTCATAGGTGTTGTCGGCGATCTTCAGATCATGGACCGCGCGGCGCCGCGCGGCGGCGATCTGCTCGCGTTGCTGGAGAAGGTAGCGGCGATAGCCCTTGGCGGCCGCCTCCGAAAGCCTCTGAGCTTCACGGTTGGTTTCGAGCGCACGGACCTGGTCAGGGCGGTTCTCCGCGCGCAACAGCTCGATGGACCTGTCGCGGGCCGCGGCGATGTCTTTGGCGATGGCGTCGAGCTTGGGTAGGTAATTGGTGTCGATCTTGTCGATAAGGCTGTCCTGGGCGTGCACGAGCATGGCGAACAGCGCCGCGTGCATGGCGAAGTATTTGCGGGCCGCACTGATGTTGTCGCCAGCCGCGCCCATCATGCGCGAAAGCTGCTGGTCGACCAGCTTGGCCGAATTGAAGGCGGCGACCAAGCGTACGAGATCGCCGGAGAGCACGCTGTCGAGCAGGAGGTCGACTTGCTCTGGGGAGAGCTTGATGCCCGACTTGACGAGGGCCGCTGCAATCTCCCCCTTGGCTGCCTTGATTTCCTCGCGGTTGGCAGCGATGCGTTTCTCGTGATCCTCGATCTCGCGTCGCAGGCTATCGACGGTGTCGTTCAACACGCCCGGCAACAGGGCGCTCCTGGGCGCCGTGAGCTGTTTCTCCTTCAACCGCGCAATGCGGTCCTCAAGCTCGCGGATCTGGCGCCGGCGCTCCTCGATGCGGCGTTGCACCTCTACGATGGGAACGTCAGTGACGATGCCCAAGGCCGCGTCAAGCAGATCGCGCACGCGCCGCTCGCGATCCTCACGGGTCTCGGTCCACAGCGGCGGGACCAGGTACTGATCCTTGGACGGCAGCTGCTTGGCGGCGCCCCGGTGCTTGGCGGCGTCCTGAAGAATGGCGTCGACGGCGGCCATCAGGCGCTTGGCCTGCTCGAACCTCGGATCGCCCTCGCGCGGGTCCTTCTCCGGCGCGGTCGCCTGGGGCGTGGGCGGGGCGTCTGCCGCGCAAGGCAGCGGCAGCAGCGCGGTGAGGGCAAGCGCAGAAGAGAGGGTCAGGGCCAGAGCGCCGCGGCGAAGCCCATTGGTCATGGTGCGCACCTCCGCCGATCAGTGAGGCGCCAGGAATGGGGCGAATCAATGATGGCGATCGGCCGCCGGCGGCGCCGGGTTGGCGCGCGCGTCGGCTTCGAGCAAGTAGCCGACCAGGGCGCCATCGACTTGCCTGGCGTCGGTGAGAACCAGCATGTGGGTAATTGAGGCAGGCGCGTCCGCCAGCTTCGCCCTGGCGAGCGGGCCGCCGAACGGCCTGTCGCCAAGGTCCATGCCAAGGCGCAGCTGCTTGGGGGCGATACTCAGCACCGCAAGCAGGTTGGGGCGCAAAAAAAACACGAGTCCGGATCGCGCTTCGAAGGCGAGTCCGGGCAGGGCGCGAGCTGCTTCTGCCAACACCATCTCGGCAAGCGGCCGGTAGGCCTTTCCGGCGGCAATGAGGCCAGCGACGCTGTCTCGGCCGGCAGACGCCGGGGCGGCCCGCGGGGCAGCGATGGAAGGCGTGTTGAGGCATGACTCGATACTTCGGCCGGGCGGCGCCGGTTTAGGCGCAGGCGCGTCTTGGGAGCGCGGCCGGCCCGAACGGCGCGCCGGGGCGCGGTCGAGGTAGATCGGCCGGCCGCCGTTGTGGTGGATGCGCTCGATCCAGGAGGCGTTGGAGAAGCTGAAACCCTGCGGCCGCAGCCAATCGATGATGGCGTTGCGGTCGGGCAGGTTGGCAGCGTCGATGGCCTCCATCCATTCGGCCAGGTTCTTGCCTGTGCGCTGCTTCAAGTCCTCGATCAGCTCCCGCTCGAGCTCGGCGTAGTCTCGGCTCATGCTCTTGCCCTTAAAGCCAGCGTCGCGTGTGGGCCTTGTAGGCGCGGTACTGCTCACCGAATACCGCCTCGAGGTGGCGCTCCTCGGGCAGGATGGCGAGCCAGGTGACCAGCAGAGCAAAGGCCGCGGCCGCGACAACGAACCAGATGTTGTGGGTGAGCTCGGCGAGTCCGAGCAAAATCATGACCTCGCCCAGGTAGATCGGGTTGCGCCAGCGGCGGTAGGGACCGCGGGTGACGAGCCGGCTGGCCCGCGCCGTGGGCAGGACGGTGGTGCCGGCCTGCATCAAGGCAGCGATGCCCCAGGCGGCGATCAGGATGCCGGTGATGCCGATGCCGTAGCCGACGGCGCGGGCTGGCCAATCATCGAGCCCGGTCCACTCGATGGGCGCCAGGCGCCCGAGCCCCCATGCAGCCGCCACCACCCCCACCAGCAGGATGGGCGGCCAGGGCACGCTCGACGGCCGCTTAAGGGCGGCGCGCTCGTTGTCGTCCTCCGTCATCGACGAAGCCTGGGAAGCACCTTGCACCTCTTATAGACTGCTTCGCGCCACGCCATGATAAATAGACGGCGGATGCTGCCATGATAGCCAATGCGCTTTCGGCCTTCGACTTCGGCCTCGGCGAGACGACCGATCAGTTGCGTGATGCGGTGCGAACCTTCGCCAACGAGAGAATCGCTCCACTCGCCGCCGATATCGACCGGACCGATCAGTTCCCCCGCGCGTTGTGGCCCGAAATGGGCGGGCTCGGGCTGCACGGCATTACCGTAGAGGAGGAGTTCGGCGGTGCCGGTCTCGGTTACCTCGAGCACGTGGTGGCCATGGAGGAGGTGAGCCGCGCCTCCGCCTCGGTCGGGCTCTCGTACGGCGCGCATTCCAATCTCTGCGTCAACCAAATCCGGCGCAACGGCACTACGGAGCAGAAGCGGCGCTACCTGCCCAAGCTGATCTCGGGCGAACACGTGGGCGGCCTCGCCATGTCGGAGACGGAAGCCGGCTCTGACGTCGTCTCCATGAGGCTCCGCGCTGAGAAGAAGGGCGACCGCTACTTGCTCAACGGCGCCAAGATGTGGATCACCAACGGTCCCGGCGGGGACGTGTTCGTCGTCTACGCCAAGACCGACCCGGCGGCGGGGCCGCGCGGGATCACAGCCTTCATCGTGGAGCGCACCTTCAAAGGCTTCCGCGTGGCGCGGAAGCTCGACAAGCTTGGCATGCGCGGCTCCAACACGGGCGAGCTTGTGTTCGAGGACTGCGAGGTGCCGATCGAGAACGTGCTTGGCGAAGAGGGCAAGGGCGTCGGCGTGCTGATGAGTGGGCTCGATTACGAGCGCCTCGTCCTCGCCGGTGGCCCGCTCGGCATCATGCAGGCGGCAATCGACCTGGTCATTCCCTACGTGCACGAGCGCCGCCAATTCGGTGCTGCGATCGGCACCTTCCAGCTCGTCCAGGCCAAGCTCGCCGACATGTACGTCGGCATGAACGCCTGCAAGGCCTACGTCTACGCGGTGGCGCGCGCCGCCGACCGGGGAGCGATCACGCGGCAGGATGCGGCCGGCGCCATCCTTTACGCGGCGGAGAAGGCGACGAAGGTGGCACTCGATGCCATACAACTCCTAGGCGGCAACGGGTACATCAACGACCTCCCGGCCGGTCGGCTGCTGCGGGACGCCAAGCTCTACGAGATCGGCGCGGGTACGAGCGAAATAAGGCGGATGCTGATCGGGCGGGAGCTGTTCGAGCGGACCGGGTAAAGGTACTGAGGCCCTCCTTCCTGCATTCAGAACTTGCCGGGGGCGGCACGGATGTGGGGTAAATCGCGCTCGATGCGGAAGGCCTTCACGACGATCGCGTTGGCGAGGTAGGTCGTTGCGCAATAGGTGATCTCGACGATCTCCTGCGGCGAAAAGTGCTTCTCCATGTCGGCGAACGTAGCATCGTCGACCTCGCCCCTGTCGATGCCGAGGGCGTCGACATAGGCGAGCAGCGCGCGCTCCTCCTCGCTGAACAGGTGCCGATGAGTCTTCCAGTCGGGGAGGGCATCGAGCTGCTCCTGCGTGAGCCCGGCCCTGAGTCCCAGCGGCTCGTGGTGGTCGCGCTCGTAGGGGCAGTCGTTAATGTGGGACATGCGCAGGATGGTGAGCTCGCGCAGCTTGCGCGGGGTTTTGCAGTCGTTGCGCAAAGCCACCGTCATCATGCGCCGGGCTTTGGAGAGCTTCGGCGCGTGCCCAGTGGTGTGATGCAGATTGAGCGGCTCGCCGCCGCGCCGACGGGTATCGGCAAACAGCTCCTCGATGATCGGGTCGAGCGGTTGCGGTAATGGGGGTAGGCGGGAGACCTTGCGGCTCTCTTCGGCAGGCTTGCCTGACATGCGGATGCTTCCTTCTCAAGACGCGCAGCGCTTCGGCAAAATCATGGCGCTCCCTACCGCTGTAACATGCAGCATCCCCTCAGGGGCTTTTCGCTACCGCCGATGCCGATGGCGCGGACCTCGAAAGCGTATTCGATATCGTTGGCGCTGTTGCTGCACCATTCCTTGTGCTGCACCAGGGCACTGATCGAGCCGTTGTCGCCGAGCAGGCGCAGCGCGAGCGTGCCATCGCGGCCCTGGAACGGCTCACGGGTGGCAACGGTGTAGCGCTCGGGTGCGCCGCCGGCCCGCTTGAACTCGGCTCCTTCCCGCTCGACCTTGAGCGACCAATAGGGTTCGGCGCCCGAGCAAAGGAGGTCGGCTTGGAGATCGTTGGAGAGTGCGGCGGAGAGCGGCGCCAGGAAGCGGCCGTTCACCCAGCCGCGAAGGTCGCCGTAGCGCACCTCGTACCAGCGCGCCTTGCCGATCTTGCGCGTGGCGCCAGAACCTAGCACGCCCGCGGCATTGGAGGGAATGCGGCCGATGATGCGGGCCTTGCTGATTTCGTCTTGGCTCGCAGGGCGCTCGCGGATGTTGAGCGCATCAGGGGGTGCCACCCCAATCACGCGATACTCGTAGCGACCGGCGGCGAGACCCAGTCCGGAAGCGGCGAGGAAACCGGCGAGCACACACCCCGAACCGAGCAAGCCCTTCGGATTCGTCCAACGTCCCATCGTCTTAGCCCCTGGGCCGGCCTTTTGGGCTTTCGACATTGCCGCCCAATTTCAGACACGTAATCTATGACGACACCGGGGCACAATGGGAGAGGCCGAGCCCAAGTGCGCGATGGTTTCCGCGCCGGCCAGGCATTGACCGTCGGACCCGGCGCGTGCTTCCTCGTTGTCCTGCGGAAGGCGAGTGGAGACGACGGAGATCGAGCATGGCCCGGGATGCGGCGGACCCGGTCGTCATTGCGGCGGCGGCGCGTACGCCGATCGGCGGCTTCCAGGGCGCGCTGGCGTCGCTTGCCGCACCGCAGCTCGGCGCGGTGGCCATCAGGGCTGCTGTTGCGCGCGCCGGCATTGACCCACGCGAGGTGAGTGAGGTGTTGATGGGCTGCGTGCTCCCGGCGGGTCTCGGTCAGGCCCCGGCACGGCAGGCTGCATTGGCCGCGGGCCTCTGCGATGACGTGCCGTGTACGACCGTCAACAAGATGTGTGGCTCCGGCATGAAGACGGTCATGCAGGCTGCCGAGGCGCTGCAGGCACGGGCCAGCGACGACATCATCGTCGCCGGCGGCATGGAGAGCATGACCAATGCGCCCTACCTGTTGCCGAAGCTGCGCTCTGGCCAACGCCTCGGGCACGGCCAGGTCTTCGATCACATGTTCCTCGATGGTCTCGAAGACGCCTACGACAAGGGCCGGCTGATGGGTACCTTCGCCGAGGACACGGCCGAGCGCTACCAGTTCACGCGCGCCGCGCAGGACGCATTCGCGCTCGAAAGCCTCAGGCGCGCCAAGGCCGCCAACGAGGACGGCAGCTTCAGGTCCGAGATCGTGACCGTCGGAGTTGAGGACCGCTCGGGTCGCACCGAGGTGATTCGCGACGAGCAGCCCTTCACCGCCGACCCGGCCAAGATCCCACGGCTCAAACCTGCGTTCCGCGAAAACGGCACGGTGACGGCCGCCAACTCGAGCTCCATCTCGGACGGCGCGGCGGCGCTGGTGTTGATGCGACAGCGCGCGGCCAAACGGCGCGGCCTTGCGCCGGCCGCGCGCATCGTCGCCACCGCCAGTCACGCGCAAGCGCCGGCCTGGTTCACCACTGCGCCGATCGAGGCCATCCGCAAGGTGCTCGCCACCGCCGGCTGGCAAACGGGCGATGTCGGACTCTACGAAATCAACGAGGCGTTCGCTGTGGTGGCGATGGCGGCGATGCGCGACCTCGGCCTGCCGCATGAGAAGGTCAATGTGCACGGCGGGGCGTGTGCGTTGGGGCATCCCATCGGCGCATCGGGGGCGCGCATCATCGTCACGCTGCTCGCAGCCATGCAAAAATACGGCGAGAGGCGCGGGGTGGCCGCCTTGTGCATCGGCGGCGGCGAGGCGACGGCGGTAGCGCTCGAACGCTGCGACTAGTCTGGCGGTAGCCCGCGACTGAGTGGGGGCGCGCGTAGTCCCTCACGATGAGGAGACGCTCGACCTCCTCACCGAGACAACCGGTGCACGCGCCGCCGTGGCCCACGTGCGGAAGGTGGCTGCGCCGCGTGGAACGTCAGGCTGCAGAGCCTAACAGCCGCTCAAGCGTTCCAGTAGACAGAAGGATTTGACGTTCGTGAGCGCAGCCGGCCCGGTTCCGGTTCAAGCACCGGGCTTGCACCAGAGCCGCCCGCTCTTGGTGGCACACGCTAGTTGCGCTTCGGCACCACAGGCCGCGGCGTGCTCGTGACGGGCTGGGGCTGGAGCTCGGCCTCCAGATTGAAGGTCGGGCACTTCTTCTCGGCCAGGCGGCGGTTGTAGGCGTGGAGCATGGCGAGATCGCGCTGATACTGAAGGTCGGGATTGGCGCCGTGCAGGGAGCCACCCGTCAGAGGCGTGAGCGTCTGCTGGGCGAGCCGCGCGACCTCGCTTGACTTCGCATTTTGTGCGTGCTCGCGCAGCTGCAGGATGCGCACCTGCATGCGGCCGGTGAGCCGGCGGCAGTCAAGGGCGAGCTCTGCCTGGCTGAGCTCATAGACGGGTCCACCCTGGGCCGCTGCCCGTTGAGCGAGCCCCGCTGCGGCAACCCCGACCGCCAGGCACAATGCGAACATCCTGAGGTTCACCGGTCACCCTCGCGCTGCCTCGTCTGGCCGATGGGAAAGCGAGCAAGCCGGCAAAACTAGGGCACAGGGAGAACACCGCTCAAGGCGGCGCGGCTAGTTGCAAATTATTCTCAGTTGCAATAAACAGAAGCAACCCGCATCCGCCTCGTGCAAAGGGAGGTTTTGCATGCAGCGCTGGCTTCAACAAAGGCTGAGCCGTCGGGGAATGATCCTCAGCGGGGTAGCGGCAACGGGGGCCTCCGCGCTCGGCGCCGTGCTCGCCAAGGTGGCGGCACAGTCGGGCGGACCACACACTGCCCACAACGGGCCCGCACCGCCTTCGGGCCAGAGCGTGCATGCGGGCGGCCATAACGTGCACGGCCACATGATCAGCATGGGCGACGTCGACAGCGCGCGCAACGGCTTCGATCCCTCAGCTCTCCTCAGCGACTGGACGACCGGCACGACGTCGAAGCTGCCCGACGGGCGGACGCTGCGCTCGTTCGAGGTGGTGGCCGAGGACAAGGAGATCGAGATCGTGCCCGGCGTGATGTTCCCGGCCTGGACTTACAACGGGCGCGTGCCCGGTCCGACGTTGCGCGTCACCGAGGGCGATCGGGTGCGCATCGTGTTCAAGAACTACGGCTCGCATCCGCACTCAATGCACTTCCACGGCATCCACTCGGCCCGCATGGACGGCGTGCCGGGCGCTGGCGTGATCGGCCCGGGGGCCGAGTTCGTCTACGAATTTGATGCGCTCCCCTTCGGCTGCCATCTCTATCACTGCCACGCGCTGCCGCTCAAACGCCACATCCACAAGGGCATGTACGGCGCTTTCATCATCGATCCGGATCCGGCCCGCCATCCGGCGGAGGCGGCGGTTGCGCGCTCGCGTCTGTTGGGCAGCGCGGAGAACCGGGAATGGCAGGAGCTGGTAATGGTGATGAACGCCTTCGACACCAACTTCGACGGTGAGAACGAGGTCTACGCCGTCAACACGGTCGGCCATCATTACATGAAGCACGCCATCAAGCTCGAGCGCCGCAGGCCGGTGCGCATTTATCTCATCAATGTGACCGAGTTCGATCCAATCAACTCGTTCCACCTGCATGGCAACTTCTTCGACTATTATGACCATGGAACGACGCTTGCCCCGACGCTCAAAACGATCGACACCGTGATGCAGTGCCAGGCGCAGCGCGGCATCCTCGAGTTCACCTACAGGGACCACGAGCCCGGACAGTACATGTTCCATGCGCACCAGTCCGAGTTCGCCGAGCTCGGTTGGATGGGCATGTTCGAGGTCACGGGAGAGGTGGCATGAACGAGGCCCCGGTATCCTCGCGCGTTGTGACCGACGCCCCGTCACGAGCGGGCTTTTCTATGCTCGATCTCCTGTGGCTGGTGCTGCCCGTCGGGCTGCTTGGGCTGGCCGCGGCCTGGCTGGTGTTCGCCGATCCGCTCAAGGTGTTCGATACGGGCGCTCCTCCCGTCGAGCACTTGACCTTCGAGCGCACCCTGCTCGATGGCGAGGGCATCCACCTCAAGGTGCGCGCCGGAGGCTCGGAGCCGATGAGAATTGCGCAAGTGCAGGTGGACGACGCCTACTGGGCGTTCAGCCAGGAACCGCCGGGGGAGCTTGCTCGCTTGGCCACGGCGTGGCTGCACATTCCTTATCCCTGGGTGCTCGGGGAGGCGCACAAGGTCAAGGTCATCACCAACACGGGCACGGCCTTCGAGCACGAGATCGCGGTCGCAGTGGCAACGCCTGAGCCGAGCGCCAACCAGCTTCTGCCGCAGGCGCTGGTCGGCACCTTCGTCGGCATCCTGCCGGTGGCGATCGGGCTCATGTTGTTTCCCGTGCTGAGCCGCCTGCGTCAGGGCGGAATCGCTTTCGTATTGGCGCTTACCGTCGGGCTCCTCGCTTTCCTGCTGGTCGACACTGTCGAAGACGCCATGGAGCTCGCTGGGAGGACGGCGGCCGCCTTCCAGGGTCACGTGATGGTGGTTGTCGCCGGGCTCTCGACCTTCCTGCTGCTGCTCGCCGCCGGCCGGCGGCACGGCGCGCCGACCGGCTTGGCGCTTGCCGGATACATCGCGCTCGGCATCGGGCTGCACAATTTGGGAGAGGGGCTCGCCATCGGCGCTGCCTTCGCCGCCGGCGCGGCGGCGCTCGGTACCTTCCTGGTGCTCGGCTTCACGCTGCACAACGTTACGGAGGGCATCGGCATTGCCGCACCGCTTCTCAAGGCCCGCCCCACACTTGCGCACTTTGCCGGGCTCACGCTGCTCGCCGGCGCGCCGGCCATTCTCGGCATGTGGCTCGGCAGCCTCGCCTACAGCCCGCAGTGGTCGGCCCTTGCGCTCGCCGTCGGGGCCGGCGCCATCCTGCAGGTGATCGTGGAGGTCGGGGCTTATCTGGTGCGCAGCTCCGGTGGCACGACGGCGGCGCTGTCCACACCGGCGACGATCGGCGGCGTCGTGCTCGGCATCGCCGTGATGTATACGACGGGCATGCTCGTCAAAATTTGAGCGGTCGAGGGGCCGTGCCCATTGGCGGTCGCTCGTCGCCGGCGGGCGATGGGAAACGCCCATGGGCAGGCTCGTCTCGGCACTGTCGACCACCTCCGACGCGTTCCGCGCCAATGCGAGGGCGATGGCGGCGCTCGTCGCCGATCTTCAAGCCAAACGGGAGGAGGCCGCCAGGGGCGGTCCGGCAAAGCTCAGAGAACGCCATGTCGCCCGCGGCAAGCTGCTCGCCCGCGACCGCGTGATGCGGCTCATCGATCCGGGCTCCCCGTTCCTCGAGCTCTCCCAGCTCGCCGCGTACGGCATGTATGGCGGCGACATCCACGGCGCCGGCCTCATCACCGGCGTTGCCCGCGTGTCAGGCCGCGAGTGCATGGTCGTGGCCAACGATGCTACCATCAAGGGTGGCACCTATTTCCCCATGACCGTCAAGAAGCACCTGCGCGCCCAGGAGATCGCCCGGGAGAACCGTCTGTCCTGCATCTATCTCGTCGACTCAGGGGGCGCCAACCTCCCTTACCAGACCGAGGTATTCCCTGACCGCGACCACTTCGGCCGCATCTTCTACAACCAGGCGCGCATGTCGGCGGAGGGCATAGCGCAGATTGCGGTGGTGATGGGAAGTTCGACCGCGGGTGGCGCCTACGTGCCGGCGATGGCGGATGAAAGCATCATCGTCAAAGGGCAGGGTACCATCTTTCTCGGTGGTCCGCCGCTCGTCAAAGCGGCCACCGGCGAGACGGTGAGCGCGCAGGAGTTGGGTGGGGCCGACGTGCACACGCGGCTGTCGGGGGTTGCCGACCATTATGCCGAAAACGACGCGCACGCCCTCGACATCGTGCGTGCGATCGTCGCCAATCTCAACCGGGTGAAGCGCATCGACATCGCCGTGCGCGAGCCCAAACCCCCAGCCTACGACCCGGCCGAGCTCGCCGGCGTGGTACCAGCTTCGCTCGCCACCCTTTATGACGTGCGCGAGGTCATCGCCCGGCTCGTCGACGGCTCGGAATTCGACGAGTTCAAGGCCCGCTATGGCACCACGCTCGTTGCCGGCTTCGCCCACCTCGAGGGCTTGCCCGTCGCCATCCTCGCCAACAGCGGCATCCTCTATGCTGACAGTGCGCTCAAGGGCGCTCACTTCGTCGAGCTTGCCTGCCAGCGGCGTATCCCGCTCCTCTTCTTGCAGAACATCGCCGGCTTCATGGTCGGGCGGGAAGCGGAGGCGCGCGGCATCGCCAAGGACGGCGCCAAGATGGTGGCGGCGGTGGCCTGCGCCGAAGTGCCCAAGATCACCGTCATCATCGGCGGCAGTTACGGGGCCGGTAACTACGCCATGTGCGGGCGCGCCTATTCCCCGCGCTTCCTCTTTTCCTGGCCCAACGCCCGCATCTCGGTGATGGGGGGGGTGCAGGCGGCGAGCGTGCTCGCCACGGTCAGGCGCGAGAACCTGGAGGCGGAGGGCCAGCGCTGGAGCGCTGAGGAGGAGGCTGCCTTCAAGGCGCCGATCCTGGAGCAGTACGAGCGCGAGGGCCATCCCTACTACGCCACGGCACGGCTATGGGACGACGGCATCATCGCGCCCGGGGAGACGCGGCGGGTCGTGGCGCTGGCACTGTCCGCCTGCCTCAACGCACCGATTCCAAAGACGCGGTTCGGGGTGTTCCGGATGTGAGATGCGACCCCTGGCGTGGGTGCCGGCCTGCGCCGGCATGAGGGGCGTGGGTGCAGGCCGCTCACCGGTTGATGAGCCATAGCAGGACGCTCAGGGCGATGCTCAAAAGCAGGCTCGTCATCAGCGGCAGGTAGAGGCGGAAGTTCTCGCGCTCGATGACGATGTCTCCGGGGAGCCGGCCGAGTCCCAT
>DATLZB010000101.1:0-5513 GCA_035574175.1 Hyphomicrobiaceae bacterium | reverse complement strand
CGCCACACAGCGAGATGGCGAACGCCCGCAGATTGGGGATCGAGGCGACGAGCGCCCGGCGCAACTCACCCGACGGACGCCCTTTGCGCTTGCCGGCCGGCTCACTCAATTGCGCCTCTCCTGTCGCTCCAGCTCTTCGAGGAGGGTCAGGAACCGCTCGGGCACCGGCTCCTCAACCAAGGCAGCGTAGCTCGAGCGCACCAACCGCCCCAAGTGGGCGCGAACCTGGGGGTCGAGCTTACGGCCGGGATCAGCTGCGTCTTGGCACGTCTCGAGTGCACTTTCGAACTTGTCCTCGGGCTCGTCATCATTGATGAAATTCGGGTCGGCTTCATTGGCGGCCGAGGGCGACGCTGCGCCGCTGTTGTCCCGCTGGCCGATCTCCTCCACGGTTGCCGCAAACTCCGCGTCACCGCCGCCTTTGGCGCTAATCTTTTGTCGTTCCCGGTTCGTACCCATCTCTTGCCCCAGCAAGCCTCGCCGGATGCTGACATCCGGTCGCCCGAACCAAACGCACGAGGCGACAGAAGGTTCCCTTCGAGATGGAACTTTTTCGCTCGGACCACGTTAAGGAACTATCAACCAACAACCCTACCAAGACTTCGGGCATCTCAGGAACACCACCATTCGCGTGCCTTACCACGTGCGTGCCTTGCAGAGGAGGTATCGTCGGCCATGTCCATTTCGCAGAAGATTGCTCCTCACCTGCCTTACCTGCGCCGCTTCGCACGTGCGCTGTGCGGAAAGCAGAAGAGCGGGGATGCCTACGTCGCAGTGGTGCTGGAAACGTTGATCGCCGACCCGGAAAGCTTCGCCAGGGACGTACATCCGCGCGTGGCCCTCTACCGGCTTTTCCTCAAGATCTGGGGCTCCCTCGATCTCAATTCGGGGACGACCAACGCGCCGAGGAGTGGCCCCGAAGCGGCGGCGAATCGCAGCCTGGAGGCGATCACGCCGCGCCCGCGGCAGGCCTTTCTGCTGGCTTCCGTGGAGGGCTTCACGCCGCAGGAAGTTGCCCAGATCCTCGAGACCGATGTTCGCGACGTGGTCGCACTCATCGATCAGGCGGGCCGCGAGATTGCAGATTACATTGCCACGGACGTGCTCATCATCGAGGACGAGCCGCTGATTGCGATGGATCTCACTCGGGTGGTAGAGGGCTTGGGCCACCGCGTCGTGGCCCGCGCACGCACCCATCGGGAGGCCATCAATGCGGTGCGCGCCAAGCCGCCCGGGCTCGTGCTCGCAGACATTCAGCTTGCCGACGGCAGCTCGGGCCTCGAGGCGGTGAATGAGATCCTCGATTCGATGAGCGTGCCTGTCGTCTTCATAACCGCTTATCCCGAGCGCCTTCTCACGGGCGATAGGCCTGAACCCACGTTCCTCATAACGAAGCCGTTTCAGACCGACACGGTAAGAGCCATCATCAGCCAGGCTCTGTTCTTCGACATGCGCGCCGACCGGCGTGGTCGCCAACCTGCCCTGGCCTGAATCGGGCTTGTCACCGGCTTGAGCCAAAGTCCCGTGCGAGCAACAGCCCGCGGCCCAGGCCGCCCATAGTGGCGGATGGTCCGCGGGCGCACGGTCCGAACGAGCGTTCGGGAGGGGGGAGGGGAGGGGGTGCTCGTGCGGCCGCAGCAAGAGAACGTCGGTTTATCAGCTCGGTTCCTGACAATCCCGTCCGGTGACAGTCTGCCGCAGATGACGTTCCCACTTTGGAGTATCGATGCAACAACGCTCCGGGGCGCCCGCGCCGGCGTTCCTTGGGGAGGGGGTTTCGCCGCAAGCACGGCGTACCGACGATATGCGGACAGGGGGGCGCAGTGAAGTGAGCTGGGGTTCGCTCGGGCTCGGACAGTGGATGGCAGCCATTGTGCTCGATGTTCAGTCGCTCGTTTCTGCAAGCAACGCGCGGGAGGCCGTCCTCGCCACGGCCTACCTCGTGATCCTGGGAGCGGTCGTCTACCTCCTAAAGCGCCGCCGCTACATGGTGCGCCCGGCGCGGTTGCTCGCCATTCTGTTCGTGGTTTTTGGGTCGAGTGGACTAATCGCGCACGCGGTAGCCGCCCTCGGGTTTGGGTCGCAACTGCCTGCGCTGGAGCCCACGGTTCAGCTGATGGCGGACGGCGCCGTTCTCGCGGCCGCGCTCGTCGTCTGGCCCGCAGTCTACATGATCGCGCGCCAGCCTGCGCCGGCGGAGCTCGAACGGGAGGTGGCTGCACAGCTGCGCAAGCTAGAGGAACTGCGCGGCGTGCGCAGCCAGCTTGAAAAACAGGTCGCCGCGCGCACCGCACAGCTGCAGGAGACGACTCAGCGCTTCGAGGTCGTGCTGCGTCAGTCGCCGGTCAGCGTGTTCAGCCAGGATGCGGAACTGCGCTACAGCTGGATCCGCAACGCACCGCCGGCTTATCCGGCGGACTGGCGCGGGAAGACCGACTTGGATCTGCTGCTGCCCGAGCCGGCAGCGCTGATGACCGAGATCAAACGCCGCGTCATGGAGAGCGGGGACGCGCGGCGGACCGAAGTCGTGCTCGGCACCGGCAACGAGCAGCGCTGGTACGACCTGACGGTGGAGCCGCTCAGGGCAGTTGATGGCAGCATCGTTGGAATCACCTCAGCAGCGGTCGATATCACTCACCGAAAGCAGAGTGAGCAGTTGCTCGAGATGTTGCTGCGCGAGGTCACGCATCGATCGAAAAACTTGCTGGCAGTATGCCAAGCCATCGTCCGCAATACCTCGCCACGCACCGCCTCGGGACGCGCCTACTCCGCCCAGCTCGGGGCGCGGTTGCAAGCGTTGGCGGTCTCACACGATCTGCTCGTAGAGGAGAATTGGCGTGGCGTGCCGCTCGCCAAGCTGGTGAGGGCACAACTTGGCAAATATGCCGATCGCATTGACAAACAGATCAGTTTGGAGGGACCCGAGATCAGGTTGAGGCCGAACGGCGTCGACAGCATCGGCCTCGTCGTCCATGAGCTGGCGGACAACGCCGCCAAGTACGGTGCACTTTCCACGAACGCTGGGCGAGTAAGCGTGCGCTGGTTCATGACCGGGACCGGTGCGGACAGTTGCGTTCAGTTCGAGTGGCAGGAGTCGGGAGGCCCGCCCGTCGTCCCCCCCGCAGACACCGGTTTCGGGCGGGCGCTGCTCGAGCAGGCGCTCGGTGTGTCGTTGAGCGGTGAGGTCAAGCTCGACTTCATGCCCGGGGGTGTGCGCTGCCAAATCACGCTGCCCGCTTTTCATCTCCTACGCACCGACGACGGGGCGCAGTCAACCGATGGGGAAGCCCGAGCTTAGGGTGCGCAGGGTTCATCGGCGGCGCCTGGCTAACGCGCTGCAGCTTCTCCGCCGCTCGAGCGTCCGGCCACCATTGCGGGGCTGTGCCTCAGCAGAAAGTGCTCGAGCACGCTCCCCCATAACTCCCATCCGGCGCGATCGTCGACGAGAGCATGTCCCTCGCGACCGTAGGCCGGTAGATGCACGAGATCGACCTTGCCGCCGTGCTCCTTCCAAGCCTTTGCCATGCGGTTTGCGATGTCGCTGCCGAAATAGCTGTCATTGCGCGCATAGATCCACAGGGTCGGCACCCTCGCGGTCCTGCCATAGGCTGCTGCCGCTTCGACGAGTCGATCCGGGCCGCAGATAGAACCAGGCACACCGTAGGCGTGTCCGCCGCGGCCGCCGGCGAAGTTGACGACCATTGCCAGATTCGGCGGGTTGCGCGCGGCCAGCGCGAGCGAGGCCCATCCGCCGGTCGATATACCGACGGCAATCGATTGCCCCGCCTCAATCCCGTGCTGCGTGCTCATGTAGTCAAGCGCCGAGCCGACGTCTTCGGCTGCAGCAAGGCCGGCACCGTAATGATCCGGATTGCGGCAACTATCGGTCGCCTCCACAAGCTCCCCGCCTGTTGCCCCAAATCCTCTGCGCTGTGGAAGAACAACGGCATAGCCACGGTCTACGAACCAGCGCGAGAGCCAGTAGAATACCGGCATGGACACCGCCTGGCGGTTGGCTTCGTCAGAACCGTGGTTGATGAGCACGAGCGGGAAGCGTGATCTGCCCGCATGTGGCTCCGGGGGGCGGAAGACCGTCGCGCGCAGCGCGCGGCCGGGGTCGCCGCTCGGCAGCATCCATAGCTGCTCACGCATGCGCGGACCCTCCGGCCCGAACGGGCCGTAATTCGAACCCGCGCCCGTCCGGTGACCAAGATCCAACGCCCCCGGTGCGACCGCGCCGAGCGTTGCGAGCATGAACGCCAGCCCGACGAGACACGTGGCGGCCACACCACGATGGTTGTGAGCGACCCTCACTTCCCTCCTGCCCCTAGACCCCACCCGCGGCCGTTCGCTTTTCACGCGAAAGCGAACTCTGCCCGCCCGGAATGCCGGCCCGGAACCGGGGCGGGTCGGTCACGTTCTCTGGAGCAGAGCGTAGTGAGAGGCGCTCGCACTTGCAACCACGGTCAAAAGTAGGAGGAACGAGATGCGGAAATGGACGGAGTTTTACGCGTTTGGTGCAATTGCCTGCTTGGCCCTCGCGGGCCCAGCCTTTGCTCAGATGAAGGATAAGGGCTCGGCCACGAAGATGACGCAGGCCGAGTGCGAGTCGTTGTGGAACCGGGCCGATAGCGCCAAGGCCGGCTCGCTCACGCAGTCGCAAGCTCAGCGCTTCGTGAAGAACTTCAGTGCGGTCGACAACAACAATGACGGCCGCATATCGCGCGCGGAGTTCCTCCAGGGCTGCGAGGCGGGACAGGTCGAGAGCGGTGCCGGAACGGGCGCCGGCAGTGGTACGGGCACCGACAAGGGCGGCGTCTCGGGCTCGCAGAGCCCAGGCATGTCTCCGAACTCCTCTGAGTCGGGTGCCGGTTCGAAAGGCGGCACCAACAAGTAGGCAGCTTTGATTTCAGGTGGGCCGCCCGATGGCGGCCCACCGCGCTTGTCACCCGATGACATAGGGGGGTGCATGGACCAAATCTTTAGCCAGCTGCTGCAGTTTGTACAGTTGGGCATCGGTGCGATATTCCGCTTCGTACAATTGGTCTGGACATGGTCAGTGGATCAGATTGTCAGAGTGGCGCAGTCTCCCTGGCAGAGCTGGCCGCTCTGGAAGCAGCTTCTGCTCGTCTTGATCGCAGCCGGCGTGATCTGGGCATTGCTCAGGGTTGCGAGGGAGTTGCGGGAGGCGGGTGAGAAAGTGTTGGCGGCGTTCGCCGCGCTGCTCGGTGTGCTCGTGCGAACGCTGCCAAGCATCGCGGTGGCGGGCCTCGTTGCGCTCGGCGGACTGTGGCTGCTGAACAATTTCGATCCTTCGGCGGTGCGCCTCCCCGGCAGAACCGAACATACCTCGCGCTGACGCCTGCTTCCTTTTCCCGCTCCCAGGCGGGGCCCGATTGAGTCGCGGAACCGAGCGCCCAGAGGCACGTTCTTCGCACACTGCCGGGGCAGCAACTCGGAGGATGAAGATGAGAGTTCCGTTCGCCATCATGGCGGTTCTACTGGCGGGAAGT
>DATLZB010000100.1:0-23100 GCA_035574175.1 Hyphomicrobiaceae bacterium | reverse complement strand
ATGCCGGCCACGGCCGCGTGGCGGCGCATCACCTCCGATTCGAAGGCATTCAATCGGCAACCCAGCGAGATGACGGTTGGTTCGGGCATTCGGTGGTGTCGAGGAGGTTCTTGGGAAATCGGCAGGACACTTATGATCGAGCTATCACTCCATGCGCCGCCATTGCGCGGGATTTGTGGCTACACGGCCGCGCTGGGTGCCGCTTCCGCGACTTCGATCTGGCCTTCGTGCTCCACCTCTACCGGGCCGGTCATGAGCACGCGGTCGCCCATCGTCCACTCGATCTGCAGCGGACCGCCGGGCAGCGTGACGGTGACCTTGCGGCCGGGGCGCCCGGTGCGCGCACCGAGCACGGCGGCGGCACATGCGGCCGAGCCGCAGGCCTTGGTGAGTCCGGCGCCCCGCTCCCACGTGCGCAGCATGATCGAGGAGGGCGAGGTCACCTGGGCCAGTGAGATGTTGGCGCGGTCGGGAAAGAGCGGGTGGTTCTCGAGCAGCGGACCGAAGCGGGCAAGATCGTAGGCTGCAACATCATCGACCCAGAACACCGCATGCGGATTGCCGATGTTGACCACCGAGGGCGAGTGCAGGATCGGCTTGTCGATCGGGCCGATCTGCAACTCGATGCGCCGCGTATCGTGGAACGGGTCCCGCAGCGGGATCTCGGCCCAGCCGAAGCGCGGGCGCCCCATATCCACGCTGATGCGTTGGATGCTCTCGACCGTCACATCGAGCATCCCGGCGGCGGTCTCGAAGCGCAACCCGCGTCTACCGGTTGCCTGCGACACGAGCCAGGCCACGCACCGCATGCCGTTGCCACACGCCTCCGCCTCCGAGCCGTCCGCATTGTAGATGCGCAGGTAAGCCTCGGCGTCCGGCCTTCTCGGCCGGTGTAGGGCCATGAGCTGATCGAAATGCGTGCGCGGATCGGCGGCGATGCGGCGCACCTCGGCAGCGGTGACAACCCTTTCCGAGGCACGCAGGTCGGCCACGACAATCTCGTTGCCGAGGCCGTTCATCTTCACGTAGGCAAGGGTGTGAGTGGACGCCATCGCGACGATATATGGCGAATGCGAGCCCTAAACTCAATTGCGACAATAGGGGCATGACAGTAGGCTGCAAGTCGGCGGAAGGCCCATTGCCGCCTTCGCCGTGGGTGATCCGCTTCATTGCCGGCGTACGGCCCGGCGGCCGTGTGCTTGACGTGGCGTGCGGCCGCGGCCGCCACCTGCGGCTCGCCCTCGAGCGGGGCCTGTCCGTCACCGGGATCGATCGCGATTTGTCTGGAGTCGGCGATCTCGAGGGCCGCCCGGACGCAAGTCTTGTGGCAGCCGATCTGGAGGACGGCCGGCCTTTTCCGCTGGCGGGGCAGGCCTTCGATGGCGTGATCGTCACCAATTACCTGTGGCGGCCCATACTGCCCGATATCGTCGGCGCGGTCGCTCGCGACGGCATCTTGATCTACGAGACGTTCGCAGCCGGCAACGAGCGCTATGGCAAGCCGGGCAACCCGGCCTTCCTGTTGCGTCCGGGAGAACTGATTGGCGCCGTGGCGCCGAAGCTCACGCCGATCGCCTTCGAAACGGTGAAGGAGGGCAATCCGCTCCGCGTGCTCCAGCGCATTGCCGCGGTCGGACCCGATCACATCTGGCTGAACGATCCCCCGGCGCTTTAATTCCGCTACGCGCCGCCCTTAATGAGGGAATGCCGCTCAACAGTGGGAACACGATCATGACGCGCGCTGTCGCTCGCCTTGCCCTTCCCGCCGCACTGCTTTGCGCTGAGGCACCTGCCTTTGCAGAGATCACCGATGCGCCGACCCCGCGCCAGAGCCTGGCCGTCAAGGTCGAAACCGTTGCCACTGGGCTCGCCAATCCCTGGGGGCTTCAATTCCTCCCCGACGGCCGCATGCTGGTGACGGAACGGGTCGGCAGAATGCGGATCGTTGATCGCGACGGCGGCCTTTCCGAGCCGCTCGAGGGCGTGCCCGAAGTGGCGCGCGGCGGCCAGGGCGGACTGCTCGACGTGGCGCTCGCGCCCGACTTTGTCGCGAGCCGGCGCATCTACTTCAGCTACTCCGAGCCGCGCGAGGGGAGCAAGAACGGCACGTCCGTGGCCAGGGCAACGCTGACCGTTGGCGCCAACGGCGGGCGGCTCGACGGCGTGGAGGTGATCTTCCGCCAGAAGCCCGATTACGCCTCCGCCATGCACTTTGGATCGCGCCTCGCCTTCGCACGGGACGGCACGCTGTTTGTAACTCTCGGCGAACGGGCGTCGGCCCCTGAGGAGGCGCAGAACCCGGCGAGCCACTTCGGCAAGGTGGTGCACGTTAATGCGGACGGCTCTGTTCCGGCTGACAATCCGAGGTTGTCCGGCTGGGCCGGCGAGGTTTGGTCCATCGGGCACCGCAACCCACAGTCGGCCGCCATCCATCCAGATACCGGTAAGCTGTGGATCGTCGAACACGGGGCCCGGGGCGGCGATGAGATCAACATCCCGCAAGCCGGCAAGAATTACGGCTGGCCGGTGATCAGCTATGGTCGGCACTATTCGGGTGCCAGGATCGGCGTCGGCACCCACAAGCAGGGCATGGAGCAGCCGATCTACTACTGGGACCCCTCGATCGCGCCATCGGGCATGGCGTTTTATACGGGCGACCTGGCGCCGGCCTGGAAGGGCAACCTGTTCGTCGGCGCCCTGGCCGGCCGGCATTTGGCTCGGCTCGTGCTTGATGGCGAACAGGTGGTCGGCGAGGAGCGCCTTCTCGCCAACCTCGGCGAGCGCATCCGCGACGTCAGGCAAGGCCCCGATGGCGCTCTTTATGTGTTGACCGACAGCTCCAACGGGCGGGTGCTGAGGCTTTTGCCGCGGTAGGGGAGCAGACAGACGCCGGGTGCGGAAAACAGAAGGAGCGCCTCGAACTGCGGGTAGGAGGCGCTCCAGCACTGCGCCTTCAGATGGTCGGTCGAACGGCGCAGCACCGGCTGAACGGCGGCGGGAGGGAACATCCGTCGCGAGCCGTCTCAAAAAACACACCAGCCCGCCCGGATCGCCAGCAGCCCCGCGAACCAATGCCGTGATCCGGCACGAGCGGGCAGCCCGATGCCGGAGCCGGCATCGGCGCCGCCACGTTCGCTGCAAAGCAGAGCAGGCACCTGGGAGGCGCCTGCTGACGAGTGGCCCGAACGGCCTAGCGTCCGATCACGTCGATCTTGACCGGGGCGAGGCCGGCGCTTCTCATGCCGAGCGCTGCCGCGGCCGCCCTCGACAGGTCGATCACCCGGCCGCGGACGAAAGGTCCGCGATCATTGATCGTAACCTCCACCGAGCGGCCGGTGCGTGCATGGGTGACGCGCACTCGTGTGCCGAAGGGAAGCGTCTTGTGGGCTGCCGTCATCGCATTGGGATTGAACCAGCCACCTGAGGCGACGCGCTGCGGCTGCCAGTAATAGGAGGCGATGCCGGAGACCTGGCCGCTGCCGGACGCGGCCGCTGACCCGGTGCGACGCACGAAGCGCCCGCCGCCGATCGCTGCCGCGCGGCTGGCCCGTCTCGTCCCTCGCTCGACGACGTCGGTGGGCGCTGCCCGCCGCGTGCTGCGCCGCTCGACCTTGGCGGCCGGGCGGGGCTGTCGAGCTGACCGCTGCCTCGCCCGCTGGCGCGGCGCATCTGCCTCGTGATCGTACTCTTCCTCGCCGAGGATTGCCTCGTCGATGTCGCGCTCAACCCGCTCGCGCGCGCGCGACCTGCCATCAACATCGTTCCATTTGCCGGTTTCGAAATTGTACATGAGTTCGCGCGAGAACTCCGCCTGCGCCGCCCCCGCGCTGAACCCCAACGCAATTGACGCCGCACACACCGACAACATCAACGTCTTCATGACACCTCCGATGATCGAAAGCGACAGGCCGGCAGTGTGGGAAGAGCCCATGATGGGATGCGACAGGCGGCCCCACGCCTGCGCTTTGCGTTTCCTTGCCGGAGCCTTCTGGCGGGCTCTCGACCGTCGCCTGCTAACACACCGCCGCACTCAAGCGCCGGAACATGCTCTGTCGCCGATGGAACTTTGGATGGGTTTTGTCCGACGGCAGGAAAGACATCACCGCCGACTTGCTCAGTCAACTGAAAAAACTGAACGCCATTCACCGTACATTTGCGCGCGGCGCGTGCTTACGCCCGGATCGAATATAACGTACCCGCCATATCGGGCCTTTAGGTAATTAATCTTTCCACGGATCAATGCCCCATCCTCGATCGTTGTCGGCCCGCGCCTGCCTCCGTACCGCGAGCAGCAGGTTTGCCTCGTGCGGACGCCAGCGATAGCCGATGCCAAAGTCTATGGGCGTCGCTTCCCCCTTGCGGAACAGCTTGGCGAGCGCCTCCTGTCGGTGCTGGCTGAAAATGCTGATCGGAGCACGATAGGTGCCGAACACCTGGAGCGCCCAGCGGTCGGCTGCAAAGTAACGGATCGGAATGCCGGAGTCGTCCTGCACGATTGTTGCGCTGTTCGCGAGCAGGAACTCGCGGACCTTCGAGAACGAGCCGAGGTGCAGCAGATAGGACGCGCTCTTGATAAGCCCGTCCCCGGTGCCGAGCCGTTCGCAGAACTTGAGAAATCCGCTTTGCCGGACGCCGCCGTCCGAAAGGTCGGTGCTGAAGTAGTAGAGGGTTTGCGTGCGCCCATCGCCGTCCGAGAAAGTGATCCTTGCGCCGTTGGCGCCGCTCGCGGCCGCGCGGCTCGAAACCGGCAATTCGACTCCTTCCTTGTCCAGTCTGAGGAAGCTCGTCTCCCGGATCGTCTTGCCCGCTCGCGCCAGGAACACGTGGAGGATGGGCAGCGTGCCGGCGAACTCGCCGGCGTTCAGTTTTGCCTTCATGTCCTCCGTGATGAAGAAGCTAAAGCTCAGCACCGTTGCGAGCGACTCCCGGATTTGGTTGAGCCCGCGCAGCATCGAGCCGTGCGGCAGGCTCATGAGTTCCGGCACGTTCCCGACCGGCTCCAGTCCGCTCAGCACGTAAGTCGATGCGCTCGGATAGAACGCGTTGGCATAAAGAAAGTCTGGGCCGCTGAACATGTAGAACAGCACCGGTTGGGGCTCCGGCAGGTATCGTGCGGCCCAAACCCGAATGCGCCCCAACTGTCGCTGTTCGATCTCCTTCCAGGCGGCATCGAGTTGGGCTGCATGCCGCTGCCAGCCAGGCCCGCGCGTCAGCGGCTCGAGGGGGGAACCGGCAGAAAGCGGCAATCCTGCAAGAAACCTGGCGATGTCATTGACGCTTGCCGGTTCTGCCCCTGCCGAGGCGGCGGACGCCGTGAGCGTCAGCAGTCCGGCCAGAACCGCACGTCGCGTGGTTCGGAACGCTGTAAGCATTTTTCGGAGCTTATAAGGAGATGCGACCTATGCACTTGCCGTCAGGGCCGGCCAAAGCTTAACCGAACCCCGTAACCCCATATCATCATAGTCTGGCCCATGCGGCCAGGCGGCGGGGCTCCGGCCCGGCTGCGCTCTATTCGGCGTGGCCCGTTGTGCGCGGGCAACAGCACGCGCGCGTGGCTGAAACGGATGGGATGCCGCTCGAAAGCCGCGCTCGGCTAGTCACGATTGAGCGTTGCAACGCCGTATCGTTCAGGCCGCTCGTCGCTCGCGGAGTTGACCGGACCCCGGCCCGTTGCGTGATGCGAGCCCGAGTGCCGCGCGCCGTCCCGAAGCCGGACCTGACCGAGGTTGGCGCCCTCACTCGCCCGCCCGATGGCGCTGGTGGTGAAGGAGGAGGATAGCGGGCTCCACGCTTGCGCCCCCTCACGCGGCGCCGGGCAATCGACCGCGATGCCATGATTTACGAGGTCGGGCGCGCGGGAAGGCTCGACCACGTAGTGTCTCTGGCACACGCTGATGCGCGGCGGTAGGCCGGTAGCCGCGAACGCATCGTAGCCCGGCTTCAACTCGCGCCAGAATTCGATCCACGGGGCTGCTGCGTGCGCTGCCAGGTTGTCCTCGGTCATGCGGAAGGGAAACACGTGCACGTGGACCTGGCGCTGCCCCGCTCGCAACGCTGCGCGCGCCAGCTTGTAAATCTCGTCCATCACTGGGTCCGTCATGGCGAAGCATCCGCTGGAGGAGCAGCCGCCGTGCAACAGGATATAGGACCCAGTTCGCAGCATGGCGCGATCGTACGTGTTGGGGTAGCCGAGGTTGAGGGAGCGAGGCCAGCGTCCGCTATGATGTAGCTGACGCAAACCGACCGTGTAGAAACCCTCCGGGGTCTGCATGTCGCCCTCGGAGAGCTTGGGGCCGATGGACCCTGACCAGTGACAGATCGGGTAGCTGTCGAGCAGCACGAACCGCTCGCCCTGGCGCAACCAGACCTCGAGCTCCGACTCCGCTTTGAAGATGCGGATGAACAGCGGGGCCCCAAGCTTCAGCCCCTTGTGTTCCAGTCGCGCGTCGAGCTCGGCGAGGTTGGGCGTGCCCGGCAGGGGCAGGGCTCCCTCAATGAACGCCCGCTGGCGCTCTATCCGGTCCAGGGCAACATCGCGGAGCTCGATAATCACCGCCCGCGCTGGCCAGGGGGCCAGGGCGGCCATTGCCCCTCCCAGCACCAGCCACCCGAGAGCCAACACGATATGACGCAGCGCCCCCATATGTTTCCCACCCTTGCGTTGCAGAGCCGAACGCAGTGTAGCGCCGGCGGCCGCCCAATTGGCGACAGCGGCCCCGTCGATCCCCAGCTATATGACTAGAGGATCGCCGAAGGCCCAACGACAGCACAACGATTGGGGAGAGGCGAGTAGGTGCGCTCGGCGGTTTAATCGCTCATTGACCCCGGCGAGGCGCCCAGTCCGAACATCCGCCCGAGCTTTGCTTGAGCGAATGCGCCGGAACCGTTGCCCGGCTCGCCGCGCGTTGTGGCGCTGCGCATCCTCGTGCCGACAAGCGGGGACTCCGCACTTGCGCGCTGCGTCCACTCCAGTGGAGTGAACGGGACTACCGGCGGCCGTTCGAACGGCGGACACAGGCTTTTCGGGTTAAGTCGCGATAGCTCGCCGCCGCTCCACCTGACGTTGACGACATAGCGGCGCTCGCACACGGCCACGGAGGGAGGCTGTCGCGTCACCTCGAAGTGGTCGTAGCCTTCTTTGAGCATGCTCCAGAAGCGATAGTGCGGGCTCGCGCGATGACGCTGCATGTTGGCATCCGTCATGCGAAACGGGAATGCATGCACCTCGAAGCTCGGCTGCCCGCCGATGAATGCCTCGCGCGCCAGCGCATAGATCTCCTCCATCAGCGCGTCCGTCATCGCATAACAGCCAGCCGAGCGGCATTTGCCGTGCACCATCAGGTACTCGCCGGTACGGCCGTGCGCCCGATCGTAGGCGTTGGGGTAGCCGAGATTGAAGGCTAGATGATACTGCGAGTTGGGGTTCATCTGGCTGGCAGACACCGTGTAGAAGCCCTCCGGTGCCTGCATGTCGCCTTGATGGAGCTTTGGGCCGAGCGTGCCGGACCAGTTGCAGATCGGGTAGGTCTTGAAATGGTAGAAGCGCCCGTCCTCGCGCATCTTCCAGATTTCGAGCTCCGATTCTTCCTTGAAGATGCGCACGAAGATCGGGCTGCTCGGCGTCATGCCCCGCTTGGCGAGCAGCGTCATTGTCTCTTGCGACAACGGCTGCAGCGCGGGCGAAAGCTCGACCTGACTGCAGGACCCGGCGAGCACTGCGCCCGCCAGTACCAGCCCCACTGCGGTAAAACGCAAAACCATGCGAAGAAGGCCCGAACAGCCCATCCCTGCCCCACGAGGGTTCGAGCGTTTTGATTCGAAAGAGTAAAGGCAACGTTAACCTAACCCCGGCGCCTTCTTGCTGTGCAATGGGCGCCTGTCAACCGCTGCCGCGCCTGACGCATCGAACCTTTGGGGGGAATCAAGGGCGAAGTGCTCGGCGCACTACAGTGAGCGTCCGATGGCCAGGAAGCGCTCCTGCCGCTGCTTGCGAATTTCCGCCGGCGTCTTGCCGGTGAACTCGGCGAGCGCCTTGGCAATGGCCTCTCCGGTCATGCGAGTGGCGCGCGCGGGATCGCGATGCGCGCCCCCCATCGGCTCGGGCACGATGACGTCGATCGCCTTGAGCTGCATCAGGTCCTGCGCCGTGATCTTCATGCTGGTTGCGGCGTCGATGGCGCGCGCGCTGTCGCGCCAGAGGATCGACGCTGCCGCTTCCGGCGAGGCCACTGTATAGATCGCGTGTTCGAGCATGAGGATTCGGTTCGCCGTGGCGATGGCGACCGCGCCGCCGGAACCGCCTTCGCCGATGATGACGGCGATGATGGGCACGCCGAGCGACAGGCAGCAGTCGGTGGAACGGGCGATGGCCTCTGCCTGGCCGCGCTCTTCTGCCCCGATCCCTGGGTAGGCGCCGGCCGTGTCGACCAGCGTGATCACCGGCATCCCGAACCTGTCGGCCATTTCCATGAGCCGCACGGCCTTGCGGTAGCCCTCCGGTCGCGCCATGCCGAAGTTGTGCTTGATGCGGCTTTCGGTATCAGAGCCCTTCTCGTGCCCGATCACCATTACCGAGCGCCCGCCAAACCGGCCCGGACCGCCCACGATTGCCGCGTCCTCGGCGAAGTACCTGTCGCCAGCGAGCGGCGTGAACTCCTCGATCAGATCGTTGATGTAGTCGAGCGCGTGCGGGCGGCTCGGATGGCGCGCGACCTGCGTCTTCTGCCAAGGCGTGAGCTTGGCGTAAGTGTCCGTCAGCGCCGCCTGCGCCTTCTGCTGCAGACGCGCGATCTCCTCCGAGATCGAGACCGACCCGCCGTCTTCGCTGATGGCCTTGAGTTCGGCGACCTTGCTCTCGAGCTCCGCGATCGGCTTCTCGAAATCGAGGTACGTGCGTATGGGCTGATTTTCCATGGGTGAGCAGTTGCCACGCGACGAACCGGAAGTTCCGGGTCTGCAATCGGGGCCTTAGCCGACCCATTCGCCATCGCGCCGGCCACCTGTCAAGGCCGGTCCGGCACAATCGTGAACCCCGCCCGTGGCCACCAGCCGCGCCACCCCCGCCGGCGGCCGGTCGCCTGTGGCCACTATTTACCGGCGCGTGTCGCCCGCCATTGCACTTCTTTGCCGCCGGCTTTGCTGATTCCCTCGATGCTGTCGCCGCTGACCTTGCCGGTATACTGCGCGTCGCCGGCCATGAACACGATCCGATCGCCCGCCAGCTTGCCGTTGACGGGCGTTGTCCCGTTAGCCGACTTGAGCGTGCCAGTGACCATCTGGAACATCTGCTCGAGTTTCAACTCTCCTTGCGGACTTTGCCACGTGCCCGCCACCTTGGCGGGCACGATCCACAGATGCGCCGTGCACCAGCTCGTGCAGTTTCCGCCTCCCACCGATACGGTCTCGTCGCTCTGCCATTCGCCCATCGTGAACGTGTTGGAGACGAGCCGCGTCCCCGGCTTGAGATTGAGCAGCGTCGGCCGCAGCTTCAGATTGAGGTCCGGCAGCAGGAACATGGTGACGACTGTCGCCTCGGAGAAATCGCTCTCGAAGATGTCGGCCTTGACGAACTTGGCCTTGTCGCCGACGCCGGCCTTGGCCGCATTGCGCTTGGACAGCTCAACGAGGTCTGGATTGTATTCGATGCCAAGCGCCTTGGCGCCGAGCTTTGCCGCGGTGATGACCGTGCGTCCGTCGCCTGAGCCGAGGTCGATCACGTAGTCTTGTGGCGTGACCTTGGCGATTTCCATCATCTTGTCGACCAGCAGCTGCGGGGACGGCACCCACACGACGTCCTTGCCTTCTTGGCCTACCTTCGGTTCGTACTCCGTCGTCGATTGAGCAAGCGCCGGGCCAGCCGCCGTCAAGCCGACAAGGCACACAAGGGCCAGATGACGGTACACCGCTCCAAGAAACGTCATGCACGCCTCCAATACCTGGGCCACGCGCCCATTGCTGCGGAAAGCCCGCTCGCGCGGAACATTAGCGGCAGCGGTGTGCATTGTCAGCATCGCTGCCGAGGCCGCTTCTT
Organism: Hyphomicrobiaceae bacterium; assembly: GCA_035574175.1. Lineage (GTDB taxonomy): Bacteria > Pseudomonadota > Alphaproteobacteria > Rhizobiales > Hyphomicrobiaceae > DATLZB01. Next base: position 13,070 of record DATLZB010000100.1, on the reverse strand, counting down.
CCACTTGTCGCGCCGAGGCTTTGGCCCTACGCTGCCTCATCCCGCGTTCAATCCTTGCTTCCCGACGAAGGAACCGCGCGCCGTCGCGACAGCTTTGCCATTGTCGCTTCGCCCACAGATCAGTACGGCGACAAGCGCCCGCACGCTGGCCATGGGGCTGGCGGGTGGCATGGTGTTTCACCTGCTCGGTCTACCGCTCCCCTGGCTGACCGGACCTGCCGCCGTCGTGGCGGCGACTGCCCTTGCCGGAGCCAGGGTTGGCCTGCCGCGATGGCTCTGCGAGTGCGCCATCGTCATGCTCGGCGTCACGCTGGGCTCGACCGTCACGCCCGAGACGCTGGCCATGGCTGCCCGCTGGCCGCTGACCATGGCCGGTCTTGGGGCCGCGGTGCTTTCCACCATGGTCCTTGGCAGCCTCTACTTGCAGAGAGTGCATGGCTTCGACCAGCCCACGGCGCGCCTCTCGGCGGTTCCTGGTGCCCTCAACTATGTTCTGGCCTTGGCCATCGAGAGCAAAAGCGACGCCCGCCGCGTCGTCATCATCCAGGTCGTGCGCCTGACCGCCATCCTGCTGTTCCTGCCGCCCCTTCTGCAGTGGTTCGGCGCCGACCCGACGGCGGGCTTCGCACGCCCCGACGTCGGTATAATTCGACACCGCGAGCTTGTGATCGTGCTCGCGGCCGGTGCCGTTGCCGCTTACGTCTTTTCGCGCCTGCGGGTTCCCGCACCGTCTCTGTTCGGCGCGATGCTGTCGTCGGCGGCTCTCTACGGTTCGGGACTGTTCAGTTCGGCGCTTCCGGCCTGGCTCGTGCTGCCGGGCTTCGTCGTGCTGGGTTCGATGATCGGCTCGAACTTCTCCGGAACGGACACGCGCCTCTTCTTTGAGACGCTGCTGGCCAGCTTCGGCCTACTCGCGGTGAGCGCGCTTGCCGCGCTTGCTTGGGCCGTCATCGCCCACTGGCTCACCGGCATATCCGCGGTACAGCTGTGGCTCGCGTATGCACCCGGCGGCGTGGAGACCACCGCCATCCTGGCCTTGTCGCTCGGCTTGGACGCCGCTTTCGTCAGTGGTCATCACGTGGTGCGGGTGCTGATGCTGAGCCTCACCTTGCCGCTCTGGATTCGCGAAGACCTGTCACGGGCCAGGGCCGATGCCGCCGCAAACGAAACCCGTCCGGAACACCCCTGAAGCGGGCCGTCCGGCGCTAGATGCCGCCTGTACGGACTGCCGTTAGCGGTCCGCTCGGACTGTGGCAGGATGCGCTCGCGATCTCGGCTTCCTGCCCGCCGGAGTTTTACGTGCTCATACCTCTCTTCGCTCTCGCCGTGATCCTGACACTGGCCTTCTTGCCGCAGCTTTGGGTCCGCAATGTCATCGCACGCCACTCGCGCCCTCGGCCTGACCTTTCCCGCACCGGCTCCGAGTTCGCCCGCCACCTGCTCGACCGGCTCGATCTGGCGCACGTGAAGGTGGAGGAAAGCCGGGAGGGCGACCACTACGACCCGGAGGCCAAGGCGGTCCGTCTGACCAAGCCCCACTATCGCGGGCGCTCTCTTGCCGCTGTGGTGATTGCCGCCCATGAGGTCGGCCATGCCATCCAGGACGCAACCGGCTATGCCCCGCTCAGGACGCGGCTGCGGTTGGCCAGACAGGCCGAACGGGTCCAGTCGATGGGCGCGGTGCTGATGCTTGCCGCGCCCATCGTCGGGCTGCTCGCCAAGTCTCCGTTCCTGCTCGTCCTCGAGCTGGTCGCCGGCCTGCTCATGCTGAGCTTCGCCGTGCTGATCCACGCCGTAACGCTGCCGGTCGAGTTCGACGCCAGCTTCCGACGTGCTCTGCCCATGCTCGAAGCCGGGCGTCACCTGCACTCCTCGGACAAACCCGCGGCGCGCCAGATCTTGCGCGCCGCCGCGTTGACCTATGTGGCAGCCGCAGCCATCAGCCTGCTCGATGTGATGCGCTGGATCAGGCTGCTGCGCTTTTGAGGCTCGAGAGGTCGTGCTAGCGCCGCAAACGCAGCTCCAGCGCTGCCACTCCCGCGGCGATGTTGAGGCCCTGCTGTGCCTGCACGCTCAGTGGCTGTAGCACGATCGTCTTGTTTGAGCCGCCGATGAGGGCGTTGGCGCCGACGCCGACTCCGACCGTCGCTTCGCCGGAAACGCCGCCGTAGCTGCCGGCGAGCGCCCCGTTCTTGAGCGTCGCCGTCGGTGCCAGCACCGCCCAGGACAGCACCGATTTCGTCGTCGTGCCGACATCGATGCCGAACTTGTTGATGGTGCCGCTGTAACGTTCGTCGGGACCCGGTCTGTCGAAAATGCATGACAGCGACTTGGTCGAGCCGACGATGAAGCCGGTGCCTCCGGACACCGTGCAGTTGAGCACGCCGGCCTCGACCCGCGAGGTCTGCGCGAGCGCAGCACCGGGCTGCCACAGCCCGACGGCCAGCGTCAGCACGGCGATGGGTTTGACATAGTGCATGGCTGTGCCTTTCCCTGAACATGGCGCGACGCCGGTCGCGCCGCTGCACGAGGAGCATGAGGCAGCTTGGTGTCGATGGCAATGCAGCAGCCGCACCGGTGCGCGTGCATACCGAAAGGTGTGCTTAAAAAGTCAGCATTGGCTGTACCCGTAGGGCTGAGCCCGCTCTGGTGGAAGGCGCCTCGCCAGATCGCGATTGCGTTGGTGGCGCTGGCATTTCTTGCGCCGCCGGCGGGCTCGCAACCCTGTAATGCCGACGTCCAATGCCAGAGCGGCCGGCTTTCCGACAACCTGTGCGTGGGCGACAGCCTTGTCGTGAGGCGCCGCATCTGTGTCGGCGGCCGTTGCCAGGAGCGCGAGGTCCGCCGCGAGAACTGCCGTGCCAGCGGATCGCTCGATCGCTGCATCGGCAATGTGCACGAGCAGGATCGCGGTCGCTGCGACGCCCTGGCCGGCCGCTGCGTTCAGCGTCTGGAACGGCGGGTGTGCACGAAGGCATGCGCTTGTCGCGACAAGCTGTTGATCATCGCCACCGGGCAGTGTGCGCCGGGCGTCGGTTGCCAGCGCGTCATACTGAAATGCGAGGGCGAGTGCACTTGCTCCCCGCAGCCCATGTGCCTTGATCCAACGTCGGGCAAGAACTGAAGGACCTCCAAAGCTGCCGTTGACAGCTCCGGGTCCACCCTCTATTTAACCAAGCGGTTATCTAACATCGCTCGCACCTTGATGCCGATCGACCGTCTGAGCGCCACGTTCTCTGCACTGGCCGATCCGACCCGCCGCGCCATCCTGGCACGATTGGCCCTTGGGGAAACCTCGGTATCTGAGCTCGCCGAACCTTTCGACATGAGCCTTCCCGCGGTTTCCAAGCACTTGAAGGTGCTTGAACGCGCCGGACTCATCACGCGCGGCCGGGCGGCCCAGCGGCGTCCGTGCCGGCTCGAGCCCAGCGCATTGAGGGGCGTGGACGAATGGCTGGAGAGCTATCGCCGCCTTTGGAATGAACGGCTCGACCGTCTCGACGTTTACTTGCGGGAGTTGCAGGCGAAGAAGAAGAGGCGCGGGCGCAAGAGATAGCAGCCTCACAGCCTTAAAGGCGATTTCCGCACTACGCGAACGAACCGGCGCGAAGCGTCGCGCGATGAGCACTCGAGCAAGGGAAGGTGTGCCATGGCCAAAGCCAACAACTACAAGGTCACCAAGCCGAGCGCGCGCGAGATTACTTTGACACGAACCTTCGACGCACCTCGCCAACTCGTCTTCGATGCCTTCATCAGACCTGAGATGGTGCGGCGGTGGCTCTACGGCCCCGAGGATTGGCCGATGGTCCAATGCGAGATCGACCTCAGGGCGGGCGGCAAGCTCCGCTACGTTTGGCGCCACAAGGAGAAGGGCGAGATGGGGATGAGCGGGGTGTTCAAGCAGATCACCCCACCCGAGTGCATCGTCCACACGGAGTTGTTTGACCAGGATTGGACGGGTGGCGAAACGGTGGTGACGACGACCTTCACCGAGCGCCGCGGACGCACCACGCTAGCAAGCACCGTTCGCTATTCCACTCAGAAGGCGCGTGACGGCGCCCTCAAGACAGGCATGATCGAAGGCTGGACCCAGGGCCTCGACCGCCTTGCCGGCATCCTAGCCACTGCCGCACGGCCGAAGGAGGGCACACCCGCGCTGACACCCTATCTGTTCTTCGATGGCCGTTGCGAGGAGGCGCTTGAGTTCTACCGGAAGGCGCTGGGCGCCGAGATCGGCATGATGATGCGCTTTCGCGAGAGCCCGGATCCGCCGCCGCCGGACAAGGTCTCTCCGGGCAGCGAGAACAAGATCATGCACGCGGCCTTTCGCATCGGCGGGGCCACCGTGATGGCCTCCGACGGCTTCAGCGGCGGCAACCCCAGGTTCGAAGGCTTCTCCCTCTCCATTTCGGCCGAGAACAGGGCCGACGCCAAGCGCAAGTTCGACGCGCTGGCCGAGGGCGGTAAGGTGCAGATGCCGCTGGGCGAGACGTTCTTCGCCGAATGCTTTGGCATGGTGTCCGATCGCTTCGGCGTGAGTTGGATGATTCTGGCCGGCCCGAAGAACGTTTGATCACAGCAAAGATCATAGGAGGTTCGCATGGCCTACGTCGATGGCTTCATCGTGCCGGTGCCGATCAAGAACTTGCCGGCTTATCGTCGAATGGCACAGAAGGCCGGCAGGGTCTGGCGCGAGCACGGCGCCCTCGATTATCGAGAGTTCGTTGCCGATGACGTGAAGCCGGGCAAGTGGACGTCGTTCCCCCAGAGCGTGAAGCTGAAGCCCGGCGAGACGGTGGTGTTCTCCTGGATCGTCTACAGGTCTCGCGCGCACCGCGACCAGGTCAATGCCAAGGTCATGAAGGACAAGCGCATCGAGGGGATGATGGACCCCAAGGCCATGCCCTTCGACGGCAAGCGCATGATCTATGGCGGCTTCAAGCAATTCGTCGAGATTTGACGGCCGCGGCACCGCGGTTGCCGCCCGCGGCACCGCCGACTACAACGGCGGCCATGCAGAGGTTGTTACCCAGGACCCGTTCGACCCGCTCATCGGCCCCGCCGACCAAACCGCCCGGCGAGCGTCGCGCGCGGGCTCGCGTGCCCAAGGTCGGCTTCGTTTCGCTTGGCTGCCCCAAGGCGCTGGTCGACTCCGAACGCATCATCACCCGCCTCAGGGCCGAGGGTTATGACATCGCCTCCGGCTACGACGCAGCCGACGTGGTCGTGGTCAACACCTGCGGCTTCCTGAACTCGGCCAAGGCTGAAAGCCTGGAGGCGATCGGCGAGGCCATGCGCGAGAACGGCCGCGTCATCGTCACCGGCTGCTTGGGTGTGGAGAAAGACCGCATCCTGGCCGCCCACCCTGGCGTCCTCGCCGTCACCGGCCCGCACCAGTACGAGGCCGTGATCAGTGCCGTGCACGAGGTCCTGCCGCCGTTGCACGATCCCTTCCTAGATCTCGTGCCGCCGCAAGGACTACGGCTCACTCCGCGCCACTACGCCTATCTGAAGATCTCCGAGGGCTGCAACAACCGCTGCTCGTTCTGCATCATTCCGAGCCTGCGCGGCAGGCTCGCGAGCCGCCCGGCTGGCGACGTGATGCGGGAGGCCGAGCGGCTCGTCGCGGCCGGGGTCAAAGAACTGCTGGTCATCAGCCAGGACACCTCCGCCTACGGCCTCGACATCAAGTACGCGGAAAGCACGTGGAATGGACGGCCCCTCAAGGCGCGCTTTTCCGAGCTTGTCCAAGCGCTGGGCTCGCTCGGCGTCTGGGTGCGGCTTCACTACGTCTATCCTTATCCGCACGTCGATGAGGTTCTTCCGCTCATGGCCGAGGGCAAGATTCTGCCCTATCTCGACGTCCCCTTTCAGCACGCGAGCCCGAAGGTGCTCAGGGCCATGCGGCGCCCCGCTGCGCAGGAGAAGACGCTCGAACGCATCCGCCGCTGGCGCGCCGAGTGCCCTGATCTCGCCATCCGGTCCACCTTTATCGTCGGATTTCCTGGTGAGACGGAGGAGGATTTCGAGCTCCTGCTTGAATGGCTCGCGGCGGCGAGGCTCGCCCGCGTCGGCTGCTTCAAGTACGAGCATGTGCCTGGAGCGGCGGCGAACGATCTGCCTGGCGCCGTACCTGAGGAAGTAAAGGAAGAGCGCTGGCACCGCCTGATGGAGGTACAGCAGGCTGTAAGTGAGAGCGTGCTTGCCGAACGCATCGGGCGGGAGATCGGCGTCCTGATCGACGAGGTCGATCAAGCCGGTGCCGTCGGCCGTTCCGAGTGGGATGCTCCCGAGATCGACGGTTGCGTGTTCCTGAACGGCGCGACGAACGTGGCCGCCGGCGACCTTGTGCGCGTGCGCGTGTTGGAGGCTGATCACTACGACTTGTGGGCCGAGCCTCTGGCGTGAGCTCACACACGCCAGCGTCGGCGTGATTGAGCGCGCTAAACTAAAGTCTGGGTCTAAAGTCTAGACCTGCAGCGCGCCCTTAGCCTTGGCTTCGGTGTCCGGTTCCACGTGAATCACCACCTGAGCGCCGTCGATCGCCGCCTCGAGCGCCGCCTCTAAGCGATCGCAGATCTCATGCGACTCTGCCACGCTCATGCCTCCCGGCACCACGAGGTGGAACTCGATGAAGGTCGCGCGGCCGGCGATGCGCGTGCGCAAGTCGTGCATCTGCAAGGCGCCGGCCGCATTGTCGGCAATGACCCGGCGGATTTCGGCGGCCACCTCCTGATTGACCGCCTCGTCCATGAGACCACTGGCCGACCCCCGCATCAGTCGCCAGCCCATCCACAGGATGTAAAGCGCCACCGCCCCTCCGAGCAAGGGATCGAGTACGGCGAGCCCGGTCGCGGTCGCCAGCAGTAGACCGGCCAGGACACCGAGCGAGGTTATGACGTCGCTCAGGAGATGCCGGCCGTCGGCCATAAGCGCCGGCGATCGCCACGCGCGGCCGCGGCTGATCAGAAACCACGACCATGTGCCGTTGAGGACCGTCGCCACCCCGTTGATGACGATGCCTTCCAGTGGCTCGTTGAGCTGGCGCGGGCGAAACAACGCGTCGCTCGCTTCGCTCAGAATAAGGAAGGCAGCGACGATGATGAGTGCTCCCTCGAGCACGGCGGCGAGGTACTCGGCCTTGTGATGGCCGAACTGGTGGTTGCGGTCCGCCGGTCGGGCGCCGACCCGGACCGCGATTAGCGCTGCCATGGCGGTCAGCACGTTGACGATGCTTTCGAGGGCATCAGAGTAGAGCGCCACGCTGCCCGTGCGCCAGTAGGCCACGTACTTGATTGCCATCACGGCGATGGCGACGGCGATGCTGATGGCGGCCAGAGTCTTGAGCCTTAAGGCTTGCGGCATCGTTCGGCGCGGGTTGAGTTGGCGTATTCCGGCTGGGTCGGCGCCGTTGCCCATGCCACGTCAGCGCGCCGGACGCCAGCACTACTCTTGCCGCCCCCTCATCCACAGGTAGGCCGATGTGGGCGCTCGCCTAGCCCCAGCGAATCTGTTTGGTCGTGTCACACACCGGCGCCCGCCAGTCGCGCATCGAGCGCCCAGATCGCAGGTGGCGGAGGCGGGCGATGGCGAACTTCACCACTCACATTGCGGCGGGAACGCTGGTCAGCGGTACGCTCGCCACGCTGACCGTCGCCGCCAACGTGATCTCCCCGGAATCCCTCGTAGCGGTGACCCTTGCCGGTGTGTTCGGCAGCGTGCTGCCCGACATCGATCTGAGAGACTCCCGGCCCAGTCGGGCCTTTTTCTCCTGTCTCGCCATCTTTCTGTCGTTCTGCGTGTTGTTCGCCGTGGCTCATCGCTTTTCCATCGTGGAAATGTGGATCGCCTGGCTCGGCACGCTGCTCGCCGTGCGCTACGGCCTGCAGCTCATTTTCCTGCGTTTTTCCGCTCACCGTGGCATTTGGCATTCCGTCGTCGCAGGTTTGTTCTTCTGGTTCCTGACGGCGATCATCTTCCACCGCGGGTTCGGGTATCACGAGGGCGTTGCTTGGCTGGCCGGCGGCTTTCTGTTCATCGGCTACATTACCCATCTCGTTCTCGACGAGCTTTACAGCGTCGACGTATTCGACACCCGCATAAAGGCCTCGTTCGGCTCCGCGCTCAAGCTGTATGACGGCAAGCACCTCGGCGATAGCGCCGTGGTTGCGCTCGCCTGCGTCCTGGCCTTCGCCCTCTCGCCGCCGGCGCGCCCCTTCATCGACGGCATCACCTCGCCCCGTCTCTGGGTTGGCCTCCAGCATCGGTTGCTGCCGCGGGATCGCTGGTTCGGTGTGTTCGGGGAGCCGAGCCGAGCCGAGGGACCGGCCTCCGACATCGTCACCGGATCGGTCATCCTCCCTGCGCGCGCACCGGCAGGCGAGCCCGCTTCCGCTCCTGCTGACTCCTCGCGTCCGCAGCAGTGATCGCGCGACGGGCCAAGTCAGTTGGCATGCTCCCGCTTGAGCCCGGCGAGATAGGCCTCGACGAGTTCGTCGATCAACTCGGTCGTGGCTTGTGCCGCTACCCGCCCCGCCTTGGTGGTGGTGGAGAGCGCAGCAACGCCGTGGAGGCCGGCCCACAGCGCGCGTGCGGAACGTTTCGCCCGCCCGCCTTCGGCGCCGACGATTTGGGCAAGCGCCGCCTCCAGCCTGCCGACCGGCGCCTCGAGCCGCTCCTGATACCATTGTGGCAGAACATGTGAGCGCGGAAGGTGGTGCTCGAACAGCAAGTTCCACAGCTCTGGCCGCTCTCGCGAGAAGGCGTGAAAGGCGCGGGCAAACTGTCGGACCGCCGCCTCTCCCGAGCTGCCGTCGAGCACCCCCGCGAGCCGCTGATCGAGGGCGGTCAACATGCGTGCTTCGACGTGAAGAATGACGTCGTTGAGGTTCTGGAACAGGTTGTAGAGGGTGCCCGGCGAATAGCCGATCCGACGGGCGATCTCCCGCGCAGAAAGCTCGCTAAGGCCGCCGTTCTCGATGATCTGCTCAGCGGCGTCCAAGACAAGCCGCCTGAGCTCGTCCGCCGTGTGTGCCGATCGTCGCCCCATCTGACGCGCTGCACCTCCGCCATGCCGGCCGGGGGGACCGGCATTGTCCTGCGACGGTCGTCCGTTGGCACGATCTTAGAGTAAATACAACTTAGCGGTCATCAAAAATGGCCGGCGACTGCCTGCCTGCACTGGCACGCTGCATCGATCCTAAGCGTGCCGGCGCCTCTACAGGCATTTCTTGCCGTTGTACTCCACGCTATTGGAGAGACGGGGCTTCAGGTAGAACTTCTCCTCCATTCTGAAGACGCTCTCGATGAACATGTTGAAGATGAGCGGCTGATAATCGTACACCACTTCCGCGACGATGGCGCTGCTGCCTTTGCCCAGGATTCCTGACGGCAGCGAGTAGCTTTGGTTGTCGGAGTAGGTGTTCGCCCCGCCGTTGTGGTTGTAGGACCAGCATACTTTGACGTCGCTGGCATTGTTTATCGCCGAATAGACGTTGAGCAGGGTGACCCTGAGCCGGGAGTTGTCGTAAGGGCTCATGAGATGATCGATGATGTCCATGATCCCTTCCATGTCGGCGGTCGTGATCGACTTTTCCCGCGCCACCAGATCGGCCGTGGAACTGGCGATCTGCGACACCCGGCGATCGACGGTGAGCGCCTGGCTGAATTCCACCGAGCCGACGAACAGCAGCAGCATGAGGGGCGCCACCATCGCGAACTCGATCGCCGCCACGCCGTCCTTGCGAAACAGCAGTACCCGGATCGATCGGACCATCGATCGGCCCGCCTGGAGAATGGCATGAAGCTTCATGGACGCCTCGTGGAGAAGGTGTGCGCGGACAGCGCCGCCGGATCGAGTGCTCATTTGTTGTAGGGTTCGGAGCGGAACGTGGTTGAGGCCTGGATCAGTGCCGAACCGTTCCCCATGTTCCCGAGGTGGAGGAAGGGGATCTTGCCTGCGAGCTCCCACTCGTAGCAGACCGTGACCAGCACGACCGTGCTCTCAGCACCCGGATCGTAGGTCACGCCACTCGGCGGTACCAGGTTGCCGCCGGTATCGACACAGGAGGGCGTTACCACGCTGCCGAACCCGGTGAAGCTCTGCACGTTAACCCGTATCTTTCCCTCGCAGTCCATGTAGGGCGGAGTGCGCGAACACACTTCTTGCTTGAACTCCTCCGCCGTCATACCCGACTGCTGAGCCTGACCGGTCCGGATCAGACGCGCGGCGTCTTCAACCGCATTCTCGAGCGTGAAGGTGGTGAAAAAGTAGAGCCCGACCGCGATAATGCCGAACAGCAGCATGAAGAACGGCAGGGCGATCATGCCGAATTCGATCGCCGTCATGCCGCGCTCGTCCGAGCGCAAAGCCTCAAATTGCCGTCCGAGCCGGACCATCCTGCGGCCCGAAAAGGCTCGAAGGAAATTCGCCATGAAACGCCTCGCCCAGCCGATACCGATTGCTTTTCTTCGAGTAGGCAAGCAAAGCCGTGAATTTTCGGTTGAAATTCGTGTCTAGAGCGCGGACTGATTAATGGAATCATTCGAATTGCGGCGGTCTGGCCGGCCGCCAGACCGGAAGGCGGTTTTTGTCTCGGATTGGCAGGTCGCTTAACCAAGCATCGACAATACTTCTTAGTAATCTGCTTAGTGATTTCGTTTTCCATCAAATAACCGATCTACATTTTTATGCGCCGAGATAGCCGACAAAGAAAAATTGCAAGATTATTTTAAGATGTGGCGCCTAGCCTTGCCCGAGTTCAATGCCGAGGCGCCCCCATGCTTCGGATGGACTGGGCCCGAGAATGCCCAAATCTACTGTCGATTGGGAGAGCTGAAAATGAAGAATCTGGTTGCGCGTTTCGTCAAGTGCGAGTCCGGCGCCACTGCCATCGAGTACGGCCTGATCGCCGCTCTCATTGGCGTTGCCATCGTGACCGTCGTCTACAACGTGGGCGTCGAGGTGTCGGACACCTTCAAGGACGTCGAGACCGGTCTGGCCAAGCGTCCGGCCGTCTAAGCGCCGGTCGGCATCGGCCGCAATCGCCGCCCGCCCCGCTCCCCGGGGCCGGGCGGCCTTGCTTGTCTGCCCTGCCCGGGCGCCGACCGCCTTAGCCGGCGGTTAACCCGCCGGCCTTTAGTATCGCCATGCGGCGGGCCGCGGGCCCTCGATGCGTCTTGGGGTTTCGAACGGTGTTCGAGTATCCGCTGTTGATGGTGTTTCCCGTTGCCATGGCCTTCGCCGGGGCCATGGACCTGTTGACGATGACGATTCCCAACCGGATCTCTCTGGCATTGCTGGCCGCCTTTCCTTGCGCCGCCCTGGCGGTCGGAATGCCGTGGAGCACCTTTGTGTGGCACCTCGGTGCCGGCGCCGCGGTGCTGGCCTTGGGCTTCCTGCTGTTTTCGCTTGGATGGGTGGGTGGAGGCGACGCCAAGCTGCTTGCCGCGGCCGCGCTGTGGCTTGGCTTCGACAACCTGCTTTCCTACGCGGTCTTGGTCTCGATATTGGGCGGCGCACTCGCCCTTCTCGTGCTGAGCTACCGCATGTTTGTGCCGCCGCTCTGGATAGCGCACCCCGCTTGGGCAGCGAGGCTGCACGATCGCAAGACCGGCATGCCCTATGGGCTCGCTTTGGCCGGTGCCGCGCTATGGATTTACCCGTCGACGGCTTGGTTTGTGGTCACCTGATCCCGATCTGCACCACGCCGATGGGCGTCCTGGCGCCGGGCAACCGCGCGCCAAGTTACGACGGCGATTAACCCGTCGTTGAGATTTGTCACGCAGTCTACCTGCAAATCGCACGCGGGTGCGGGCTCGCGGCAGGGAGACGCCATCCATGAGAAAGGCCCAGCTGATCGTTATCGCCATCGCGCTCGGCGCTGGCGCGCTCGCGTTTCTCGGTATGCGCAGCATCATGCAGGCGCCGACCCGGGCGGTGATTCAGGCCGAGCGTGTCGACGCAACCCAAGTACTTGTGGCGCGCACCGATCTGGGGCTTGGACAAGCGGCGACCGAGGGGAGCTTCCGCTGGCAGGACTGGCCAAAGGAGGCGCTCAATCCGAGCTTTGTCACCTCAGCGAACAAGCCCAACGCGATTCAGGAGTTCACCGGCGCCATCGCTCGCGTTCCAGTGCTCGCCGGCGAACCGATCACGGCGAGCAAGCTCGTCAAGCCTGGCAGCGGCGGCGTGCTCGCGGCGATCCTGCCGGCGGGAATGCGCGCCGTCTCCACCAAGATCACGGAGCACTCGGCAGCCGCCAAGCTTATTCTGCCCAACGATCATGTCGACGTCATTCTCGTGCAGCGTCGCCGCAGTGACAGTGGTGCCGAGGCGGTGACCAGCGAGACCATCCTGCGCGATGTACGCGTTCTCGCCATCGGCCAACAGATCGAGACCAAGGATGGCAAGAAGACCGCCGAAGGAAACGTCGCCACTCTGCAGCTCACGGCGCGCCAAGCTGAGCTGCTGGCCGAGGCAAACACGCGGGGCGACGTATTCCTGTCGCTTCGAAGCTTGGTCGCCGACGGCAAGGAGCAGGCCAACGTGACGCGCATCGTGCGCCTGCGGAACTGAGGGCGGTAGTACTCCGACCCTGTCTCGCGTGCGTTGCGAGTTGTTTCAGTTCGAGTGCACCCATCGAGGTAGCTCGTTCAGAAGGCTTGAACCCATGCGGAATTCTGCAGACGGAGTCCTGGCCGCAATCGGCATTGGCGGCCTGCTGCTCGCTGCGCTGCTCCTCTGCGCCACACCGCCTGTTTTTGCCAACGGCAAGTCCGGCGGGGCGGCGGCGGTAACCCCGCCCGAGACGGGCCATCACGCGCTACTGCGTATCCGCCCCGGCGAGCCGCTTCCCCAGACCCGCGCCATTGCCGTCGGCCGCAACAAGTCCGTCCTCGTCGAGCTGCCGCGCGAGCTGCGCGACGTCGTGGTCTCGAGCCCCGAGATCATGGACGCCGTGCTGCAGAGCTCCAACCGCGTCTACCTGATCGGCAAGAAGACGGGCCAGTCCAACGCCTTCTTCTTCGACGCCGGCGGTCAGCAGATCCTCACCCTCGAGGTCGTCGTC
>DATLZB010000099.1:0-9954 GCA_035574175.1 Hyphomicrobiaceae bacterium | reverse complement strand
CCGGTGCCGGAGATCATGCCGGAGGAGGTGAAGGCGGAGCGGCCCGATGCGGTGATCGCCTCGGGGCGCACGGACTACCCGAACCAGATCAACAACGTACTCTGCTTTCCGTTCGTGTTCCGCGGGGCCCTCGACGTCGGCGCCACGACCATCAACGAGGAGATGAAGAAGGCCGCCGTGCTGGCGCTGGCGGGGATCGCGGAGGGCGAGACCTCCGATATCGTGCTGTCGGCCTACGGCGCCCAGTCGCTCGTGTTCGGACCTGATTACATCCTGCCCAAGCCGTTCGATCCCCGCCTCATCACCGAGATCGCGCCGGCGGTGGCCAGGGCCGCCATGGAAAGCGGGGTCGCCACCCGGCCGATCGCCGACTTTGCCGCTTATCGCGAGCGGCTATCGCGCTTCGTCTACCGCTCGGGCTTCGTCATGAAGCCGGTCTTCGATGCGGTGAAGCGCGAGCACCAGCAGTCGCCCAAGCGGCTGGTCTACGCCGAAGGCGAGCACCCGTACGTGCTGCAGGCCGCCCAACAGGTGATCGCCGAGGGTATCGCCCGCCCCCTCCTGGTCGGACGGCGCGAAAGCATCATGCGCCTGCTGCCGCATCTCGGCCTCAGAATGAAGCCCGAGAAGGATTTCGACCTGTTCGATCACGAGACCGATGCGCGCATGCCGGAACTCGCCGAAGAATACTGCCGGCTGGTGGAACGGCGCGGGATTGCGCCGAGCCATGCCAGGCGCATCGTTCGCGGGGGTTCTACGGTCGTGGCGGGCCTGCTGCTCAGACGGGGCGAAGCAGACGCCATGATCTGCGGCGCGGTCGGCCGCTACCACACGCAGCTCCGCCACGTTTCGCAGGTGGTCGGCCGCAAGCCGGGCGCCAGCGGCTTCGCCACGGTCTCCGGCCTCATCCTGCCGCAGGGGCCGGTGTTCATGACCGACACCTATGTCAGCTACGACCCCGGAGCCGAGCAGCTGGCCGAGATCACATTGATGGCTGCGGAGGAAGTGCGCCGTTTCGGCATCACGCCCAAGGTGGCGCTGTTGTCGCACTCGAGCTTCGGTTCGGAAGATACGGCGTCCTCGCGCAAGATGCGCAGGGTGCTTGAAATCCTGCTGCGCACCGCGCCCGAGCTTGAGGTGGAAGGCGAGATGCAAGCCGATGCAGCGCTCTCGCCCTTCATCCGCGAGGAGGTGTTTCCCCACTCGCGCCTCAAAGGCGCAGCGAACCTGCTGGTAATGCCAGGACTCGATGCGGCCAACATTGCCTTCAACCTGCTCAAGGTGGCCTCCGGCGCCGTAGCACTCGGCCCGATCCTGCTCGGCGCCGCCAAGCCCGTGCACATCGTGACGCCGTCGGTCACGGTACGCGGGTTGCTCAACATGAGTGCGATCGCGCTGATGGAGCGAGTGCCCCCGGCGCCGCCGCTGCAGGCGCCCGGGTAACGGCTGGTTTCTGGTTAATTCGGTCTGCCGGACATCGATAAAATTGAGATAAATACCTCAGCAAAATGAAAACGAGACGGAATGTTTTAGATTGCCCAAACACCGGCGATCAAGCAGAACATTTGTCGCGAGTTGCGCGCCAATTCGAAGCGAATTGATCGATTTGGCAGTGACAGGCGGGGAGCGGGCCGGCCGCGCAGCTGGGGCGCGGCCGGCATTTCCCTTCCAGAGCGGAGGCGACGAGCCATGCACAGCGGGGGCCGGATTTTCGAGCTGCAGTCTTGCCTCTGCGACTTGCCGGAGCTGGTCCGGCGGGGCATCGGCGCTGAGCAGCTTGCAGCGAACGAGATCGCTCTTTCCCATTCCGGCCACGTGATCGGCATCTGGCGTGCGGAGCGGGGCCGTTTCATGTTCTTCCCCGCCGGATACCGCGAGGCGGCGTTCGCCACCGACAGCATCACCGAGGCGCTGAGTTTCACGTTGAAACACCTGGACGCACCTACGTTGAAGTAGACCTGCCTTATCTACTTCTGAGGGCGGTTGCGGCAGGCCGGCGTCTCCCTTCGTTTCGACTCCCATCGTTCCAATTGCGGAGGCGCGAGCGCGCCTGTGGAGGCCAGTGCGCGCCGTGCAACTGGGTAACTACCCAGGATGCCGAAAGGCGGCGTCTGTTCTAGCCTACTCCGCACCATCGCCGGTGCCCGTGGGTTCAGTAAGACTTCGGGGCACGGACTTCGGGCAATTATCGGTGGCCGGAGCCAAGCGGTGCGCAATGCCCAATTAGGCCCATCCAATGAAGAGGCGCTGTTGCAGATGGGTGTCGATGCACCCCAACGGACGGGGCTCGACGGCAGTGGTGTCCTGATCGGTTTTGTCGATTACGGCTTCGACATCCTGCATCCCACTTTGCTCGACGCCACGGGATCGCGCAGCCGGTTCGCGTTCCTGTGGGACCAGAATGCGGCCTGCGAGCCCGAACCGGCTCTTAGTTCTGCTCCGGCAAGGGTCGGTGATTTCGAGCGAGAGCGCCTTGACGTCCTGGTAGACCGGACGCGCCGGGCAGCCTCGCGGGCGGCAGCGGATGCAACTTACGATCCGCATGCCAACTACTTCACACGACGGGGAGTGGGTGAAGGTGCGCACGGCACGATGATGGCGTCCATCGCCGCTGGCACGCCGTTCGCGGGGTTCCGCGGCGCGGCACCGGGTGCAGACCTCATCGGCGTGCAGCTCGCGCTTCCCGAGCAAGGCTGGAAGGAGGTCGATGAGTGCGGGGTCCCTACCTGGACGGATTGGGACCCGGTGGCCAAGCCCGTGTGGAACGGCTGGCGAAGCTATGACGAGTCGCAGAACATCGTTTCAGCACTCGATTACATCTACACCAAGACTGTCGCCTTCCGCGTTCCGGCTCTCGTTATCAATCTCTCGATCGGCGCATGGGCCGGGGCGCATGACGGCTGCTCCGCGGTGGAGCGCAAGATCGCTGAACTGGCAGCTCGCAGCGAGAGCGGCGAGGGACCGGCTTGTGCGGTAGTGGTCCTGGCGGGCAACGCCGGAGCCGACGATGGTCATTTCGCGGCGTGCGTGAGCCGCGCGGCGGCTGCCGAATTCCAGTGGCGCATGGGCGCCAACGATCCGACGCAGAACAAGCTTGAGATCTGGTACGGATCAGAATCGCCGCTGCGGGTCACGCTCGCAGCGGGCGAGGGTGACCTGGGGCCGACCTTTTCCCTTGCGCCCGGCCCCACGCATCCAATAAGGCTCGGCGGGCGCCTCGTCGGCGTCGCCGAACACGCGACACCGGCACGCGGGGGCCTGTCGCGGGTCCGCATCCTGCTCCATCCGCCCTACTTTCCCCGCTGGCTGGCGGCGGCGGCCGCCGCCGAGATCGCCTGGCGGGTGCGTGTCGAGGCGGGCGACAGCGAGGCCGTGGTGCCTTTGCACGCCTGGATCGAACGCGACGACGGCATCGTCGAGCGCTCCATCCTTCTTCCCAGTCATCCAACGAGCACGCTGGCGCCGTTTGCGTGCGCGGAAGGCGTCATTGCGGTGGCGGCTTACGACCACCATGCGGGTGGGAGCGGCCTCTTTGCTGCCTCGGCCCTGGGGCCGCGGCCGTGGGGTCGGACGAGCACCGAGGCTCCGCTCATCGCCGCTCCCGGGCACCGCATCTGGGGCGCCAAGTCCAAATCGCAAGGCTTTGCGCTCACCAGCGGCACGAGCCCAGCTTGCGCCCTCGTTTCGGGGACCATCGCGCTTCTCATGCAGAAGGCGCTCCGGGAAGGCAAGCGCCCCTCGCGCGAAGCGCTAAGCGCATCGCTGTTCGGCAATGCCCGCTTCAAGGCACGGCGGTGGACACCGCGGCTCGGCTACGGGCCAGCCGATATCGGGCCGGCCATGAGGGAGGCCACCGGGTGAACGAGCTCTGGAGAATTGAAGGGGACCGGCCGGCCAGTCGGCCGGCGCCGGTGCTAAACAAGCCGTTCAAGCTCACCGTCTGCATCACGCAGACGTGCAACATGAATTGCAAGCTCTGCTACGCCGACTGCGGCAGCGCCGAGCGGCCGGAGCTCACGACCGCTCAGTGGAAGACCTTCATCGACGGACTGGTGCGCGAAGGCTTCCTGCACGCCTTCTTCGAAGGAGGAGAGCCGTTCCACCGGCCGGACTTCGAGGACATCCTCGCCCACGTCGATCGCCGGCTCTACATTGCGGTGCGCACTCACGGCACACTGATCGATGCGGCGCGCGCGTGCCGGCTCAAGGCGCTGGGCGTCGGCAGGCTCTATGTCGATCTGTTCGCGGCGCTCGCCGGGGTGCAGGATGAGCTAACCGGTGTGCAAGGAAGTTTCGAGGCCGCACTCGCCGGGATCCGGCACGCCCGCGCCTCGGGCCTCAAGGTGACGATCCTCGGCATCCTTTCGCGGCGGAACCACACGCATCTACAGAGCTATCTCGATCTCGCCCAGGAGCTCGGCTGCGACCAGGTGGGCATCCTGAGGCTCTATCCGCTCGGACGCGCGAAGCGGAACTGGGCAGAGCTGTCGCTCTCGTTGGAGGAGATGATGGACGCGCTCGGCGACCTCAGGGTGCCATCAGACGTGCAGCTCATGCAGTCCTGGCACCCACGCGACGGCAACTGCTGCTGGCAGAACGCGGCGGTGAGCCCGACGGGGGATTCGATCGGCTGTCCCTATTTGCGCGAGTACGTCAATTACGGGAACGTCCTTACCACACCGCTTCTCGAAACGTGGAATCACCCGCAATGGAGGCGGCTGCGCGCCAACGAGGTGGAGGACTTTTGCCCCGAGTGCTCGGCGACGCAGGGCTCGCATGGCGGCTGCCGATCGACGGCCTTCGCCTTCCACGGGCGGTTTACTGCGCCCGATCCCTACTGCATTCACACCAACGCAGGAGTGGACCTTCGTGCTCTCCCGGAACGGCTGCTACGCCCGGGCTCCTAACGTCGTGCTGCGCCGGTTCGAGGAGTGGGGCCGGTGCTATGCCTACACCCCCGACGAGCCCGAGATCTATGACCTCAACATCGCGGCTTGGCTCATCGTCGAGCTGTGCGATGGCAGGCCATTCCAGCAGATCGAGGCCGACTATCTCAGGTTGGTCGGCAAAAAGATCGGGCGAGAGGCTGCGCGGGCCCAGTTCCATTCCGGTTTCGCTGCACTCATCGAGCGCAACATCATCCAGGCCAGCGACTGAGCGGGGCCTCGATCCGGCGGCCCTCGGACACGGCCGCCGGCGACAAAGCAAGGGGAGAAGGCTATGACGTTGAATGCCGCTGTGGAACTGCATCTGGAACGCATGTCCCGGATCGAGGCGCCGACCCTCGGAGCCCTCAACTGGCAGGTGCGCACCGCCGCGAGCGTGCCGTTCGCAAGCTACATGGCGGGGCGCAGCGAGGCCGATAGAGCCCCTTCGGTCGATGTGCTCGACCTCCAGGTCCGCACCGCGGCAAGTGTGCCCTTTGCCGACTACATGGCGAAGCACGCACGCGCCGCGGAGCCGTCGGCGGAGCCCGTGGGCATGCAAGTGCGGACTGCGGCGACGGTGCCGTTCAATCCCTATATGCTGAGCGCTTACGCCGAGGACCTCTTGAAAAGGCGGGTAATGATCTCGCCGGTGCTGGTGGTGTGGCGCTATCGCATCGCCAACGATGAGAAGTTCGCCTCCTGGCTGGCGACCCAGGAGATCCTGTTGAGCGAAAGCCGCATCTCCGGCGACGGCGAGCTCAAGGGCGTGCGCTACGGCGGCACCTACCGGATCGCTTCCGGCACAGCTGGCCAGGGTAGCCGCTTCAAGACAGTGTGGGGTTACATGAGCGAAGCCGCGATGAACGCCATGCACCGCCTATGCAGCGAAGGTTCGGCCACCGCAACCATCGTGCAGCTGGAGCTGATCGAGTTCGTGAAAGGGATCAGGAGTTTCATCGCGCAGGCAGGGGAGAAGCACTTCGCGCAGGAGGTGCTGATTGCAGCGGCGGCCGGAAAAGCCTGAGGGGAGGCGGGCCCGTGCGGCGATGCAAGCGGCGCGCCCACGGCCAACTCGACCGCCATAGGGCGCTCCGACGTGCGCCGCCCGATCGTTCACTCCTGCGGGCCGAGGTACTTGACCGCGGCGGTGGACAGCGCCCCTCCGATCACGCAGGGCAGCCCGAACTGGACCTGCCCCAATGCGGCAGCCCCTACGCAGCCGAGCGCCAGGGCGGTAGTGCCGGCCTGGCCCCACCAGTTCCAGTTGCGGAAGTCGGCTGAGCCCTTCCGCTTGATCTCGTCGATGGCGGCCATCGCCTCCTTGCGGATCTTGGCGGTCTCGTAAGTCTCGGCCGCTTCGATCACTTGGCGGAGAGGTCCTGCAATCTCTTTGGGCTGGCGCTGCACCTCATCTTTCAGGATCCAGAGCAGCTCCTGATCGCGGGTGGCATTCACCGCCAAGGTCAGCTTGATCATGCTGCCGGTGGTGAGCCGGTCGACATTGTTGGGCTCGCGCGACCAGGGCAGACCAGTCAAGATGCGCCGGATCGGTTTAGCCGTGCCGGTGGCAAAGTAATAGCCCCACAGCGCGTCGAGGGCCGCGGGGCTTGAATCGAGCGGCAGCTCCATGAGCGTCGGCGCCTTGCCGAATAGGTGGCGGTCGATGAGCACCTTGCGGGCCGGCATGCGCTCGATGAACTTGCGCAGCAGCTCCTTCCATTCGGGCAGGTCCGAATAGGCGATGGCCCTGACGATCAGCACCTGATCCTCGGGCCGCATCGGGAACATGGCTGTGACCAGCCTCTCGGCCATGGCTGGGTTGGCTCCCAGCACCCCGGCCGTGAAGCCCACGTAAACGCCGGCGCTGTCGTACTCGCGAAGAACGCCGAGCGCGGTCATGGCTTTGACCGCCTCGGGCAGCCTATCCGGCTCCGGCTTTTGCCGATAGTTGTTGATCCAGCGCAGGATATGCTCTGGCTGGCTAAATGCCGCCGTCGGCGGCGCGGCGGCGGCCGGCGGTATACCCAACACGATGGCGACGAGGAGCGCGGCGAGACGCAAGGACCCCTCCCACGGGCCGCGAGCGCAAGCTGCACGCCAACGGGCGTCCGCGCGCGGCCTGTCTGAGGACGGCAGGAGGACAATCGCGCGTGGCGGTTTTGTGGCGACGCGAACGGGGCGCACCAAAACCCTTAAGAGGGGTGCGGATACCTCTGCCATCCGCTGCAATCCGCGCCACGACAGCTCCGCAAGCCTCTGCATCAGCAGCCGTGGGCTCACGGATCGGTCGTCCCTTGCAATTCGTGTACTGGACCTAATGCCCGCCCTGGCCTAACTCTCCGACATGCCAGTGAAAGACACGCGTGAGGTACCTCTCGCCAAGCCGCCTACCGGCAGGACCGGGCCGCAGGTCATCGCAGACTATTTGAAGACGCTGCCCGGCTCTCCCGGCGTATATCGCATGCTCGATGCGGCAGGTAACGTCATCTACGTGGGCAAGGCGCGTTCGCTCAAGGCGCGGGTGACGAGCTACGCGCGTCTCGGCGGGCATACAAACCGCATCGCCCGGATGATTGCGCAGACGGCCGCCATGGAGTTCGTGACGGTCGGGACCGAGGCGGAAGCCCTGCTGCTCGAGGCCAACCTAATCAAGCGCTTCCGGCCGCGCTTCAATGTGCTGATGCGGGATGACAAGTCGTTCCCGTTCATCCTGATCGCGCGCGATCACCGAGCGCCGCAAATCCTCAAGCACCGCGGGGCCCGCAAACGCAAGGGCGACTATTTCGGGCCGTTCGCGTCGGCGGGCGCGGTCAACCGCACCATTAACATGCTGCAGCGCGCGTTTCTTTTGAGGTCCTGCTCGGACAGCGTGTTTGAGAGCCGTACGCGCCCCTGCCTGCTCTTTCAAATCAAGCGCTGCTCGGGCCCGTGTACCGGTGAAATTGGGCTTGAGGACTACGGCCGCTTGGTCGAGGAAGCGACCCGTTTTCTCAAGGGCGAAAGCCAGAATGTGCGGCGCATGTATCAGCGTCTGATGCAGGAGGCGGCCGACAAGCTCGAGTTCGAACGCGCGGCGCAATACCGCAACCGGTTGTGGGCGCTCGCCCACGTCACCGCCGACCAGACAATCAACCCCGAAGGGATCGAGGAAGCCGACGTGTTCGCCGCCCACCAGGCCGGCGGGCACACTTGCATCGAGGTGTTCTTCTTCCGCTCAGGCCAGAACTGGGGCAACCGCGCCTACTTTCCGAGGGCCGACCGCTCACTGTCGGTGGAGGAGGTGCTCGACAGCTTCATCGCCCAGTTCTACGACGACAAGCCGGTACCGCGGCTCGTGCTGCTGTCTCACGACGTACCGAACCGGGCGCTGCTCGCCGAGGCGCTCAGCACCAAGGCAGAGCGCAAGGTTGAGATCCGCGTGCCGCAGCGCGGCACCAAAACCGGCATCGTCGAGCACGCGTTGCAGAACGCGCGGGAGGCGCTGGGGCGCAGGCTCGCCGAGGCCACTTCCCAGCGCGAACTGCTCGCCGCCCTTGGCGAGCGGCTCGGCATGGCCGTGCCGCCGCGCCGGATCGAGGTGTTCGACAACAGCCACATCATGGGCGCCAGCGCCATCGGCGCAATGATCGTCGCCGGTGCAGAAGGCTTCGTGAAAAGCCAGTATCGCAAGTTCAACATCAAGTCCGCCGCGCTCACGCCCGGCGACGATTACGCCATGATGCGTGAGGTGCTAACGCGGCGTTTCAAGCGGCTTGTCCTGGAGGAGTGCGGCGTCGCTGACGAAGGGAGCAGCTCCAGCGAGTCCGACACCACAGCCAGCGTCGAACAAGGGGTCCGACCCGCAGGGTCTGACCCCAACTCCAACTCCGACCCCACCTCCCGACTCGCCGCGCCGGTACCACTCCCGATCACCAGGTGGGGCGCCGAAGCGACGGCCTGCGGTGTGCCGAGGGCGGCTGGCGCAGAGCCAGGGGTCCGAACCGCAGGGTATGATCCCATCATGGACGTCGATGAGGACGACGAGGCGGGCGTGCTCCCGAGCCGCCCCGACCTGGTGCTGATCGACGGCGGCGCCGGCCAGCTCGGCGTCGCCTGCGAGGTGCTGGCCGAGCTCGGTGTCGGCGAGGTGATGGTGGTGGCCGTCGCCAAGGGTCCCGATCGGGATGCCGGCCGTGAGCACGTCCACATCAAAGGAAGGGCGCCGTTCATGTTGGAACCGCGCGATCCGGTGTTGTATTTCATCCAACGCCTGCGCGATGAGGCCCACCGGTTCGCGATCGGCACCCATCGCGCCAAGCGCGCCAAGGCGCTCGGCGCCAATCCGCTCGACGAGATCCCCGGCATCGGGCGGGCGCGCAAGCGTGCGTTGCTGTCCCACTTCGGGTCGGCGAAGGCGGTCTCGCGCGCGGGCGTGCAGGACCTCAAAGAGGTGGCGGGCATCTCGGCCGAGATGGCACAGAAGATCTACGACTTCTTTCACGAGCGGAAGCTCTGAGCCCCCGCGTAACGGAGAGCACGGACGAATGGCAACTGAAGCATTGCGGGCGGGCGAGGTGGTGCTTGTGACCGGCAGCTCCTCGGGGGTCGGCAGGGCCTGCTGCGCGCGCCTGAGCGACGGCACGCGCCGCGTCTACGGTGCGAGCCGCACAGCGAGCCTGGATACTGGTTGGTTGCACATCGGCATGGACGTGACCGACGATGCTTCGGTGGAACGAGCCATCGCCGAGGTCTTGCAGCGAGAGGGCCGAATCGATGTGCTCGTGCACTGCGCAGGTGTCAGCCTGGTCGGGCCGATCGAGGAGACGACGATCGAAGAAGCTAAGCAGCACTTTGACACCAACTTCTTCGGCGCCGTGCGCGTGATCCGCGCGGTGCTACCGAGCATGCGCCGGCAACAGGCGGGGCGTATCATTGTGGTCGGCTCGATCGGAGGACTGATCGGCATCCCCTACCAGGGGCACTACAGCGCAGGCAAGTTCGCTCTCGATGGGCTCGTCGAGGCCCTGCGCACCGAGGTTAGGCCGTT
>DATLZB010000098.1:0-13022 GCA_035574175.1 Hyphomicrobiaceae bacterium | reverse complement strand
GGAGAGACGCCGACCCTGTCTGCCTGCCACTCCCGCGCCAGCCGCTCGAGGGCGGCGATGCGGTTCTCCGTGTTGGGATGGGTCGAGAACAGGTTGTCCATGCCCTGCCCCGTGAGCGGATTGATGATGAACAGGTGCGCTGCCGCCGGCACCCGCTCAGCGTCCTCGTTGGGAATGCGGGCGACGTAGCCCTGGATTCGCCGCAAGGCGTTGGCGAGCCACAGCGGGTTGCCGGCGATTGCCGCGCCCACCCGGTCGGCCTCATACTCGCGTGCGCGGCTGATCGCCATCTGCACCAGCATGGCCGCGAGCGGCGCCACGATGATGGCGACCAGCACGCCGATCCAGCCGATGGGGCCGTTGTCGCGCCGGTCGCCGAACAGCGCGCTGAACTGCAGGAAGTTGGCAACCATGGAGATGGCGCCGGCGATGGTCGCCGCCACCGTCATGGTCAGCGTGTCGCGGTTGCGGATGTGGGCGAGTTCGTGCGCGATGACACCGGCCAGTTCCTCCCGCCCGAGCGTCTCGATAAGGCCGGTTGACACGGCCACGGCCGAGCGCGACGGGCTGCGTCCGGTGGCGAACGCATTGGGCTGGGCATTGTGCATCACGTAGACGCGCGGCATCGGCAGCTCGGCGCGCTTGGCGAGCCGGCTGACCAGGTCATAGAGTTCCGGCGCCTCGTGCGGCCCAACCTCCTGGGCTCCGAACATCCTGAGCACCATGCGGTCGGAGTTCCACAGGCTGAACAGGTTGATTCCGAGGGCCATGATGAACGCGACCACCATGCCGCCCGCGCCGCCGACCAGCCAGCCCATGCCGACGAAGATGGCGGTCAGCAGCGCCAGCAGCACGCCTGTTCTCATGAGGTTGCTTGGCATCTTGAGGCTCCCGTGTCTCTCAACCTGCGGGCGAGCGGCCGTGTTGTTGGGGGGTCTCGCTCGCACGACCGCCCGCCGGCATGATATAGGGTGAGAGCCGCGCTAAACCACCATTTCCGGCAAGGCCGATAGGATGTCGAGCAGCGAGCAGAAGAAGCAGCCGGAACCGCCGCCCAGAGAACATTCGCCGGCGGCGCAGCGGGCGCTCGCGGAGGCCGAGGAGCGGCGCCGGCTGAAGGAGCAGACCGCAAAGGCGGCGCCTCGCGAGATCGGCGGCCGCGACGGCCCCGACCCCGTCCGCTACGGCGACTGGGAGAAGAACGGCATCGCATCCGACTTCTGAGCATCGGCCACAGCCTCTGCCCAATGCGCCGGGCCGGGCGGCCTCCGGCGTTGACCATCGCCGCCGCATCACCTTATCAGGCCTTTGGCGCCAAAAAACCGAGGGAGGGGGATGGCGGAGAGTTTCTACGACAACTTGGAGATTCGCGAGCCCAAGGCGCGCGAGGACGCCCAGTTCAACCTGCTGCCCGACCTTATTCGCCGCGCCGTCGAGCTGGCGCCTGGTTGGGCACGCCATTTGAAGGGCATCGACCCCGCCGAGGTGACCTCGCGCGAGGCTCTGGCCTGCCTGCCGGTCCTGCGCAAGTCCTCGCTATCGGCTCTGCAGGCGCGACGCCCGCCGTTCGGCGGCCTTGCCACTGCCGAAGCCGGCGCCATGGCTCGTATCTTCATGTCGCCCGGCCCGATCTTTGAGCCCGAGGGTGTGGGCGCGGACTGGTGGCGCTCCGCCCGCGCGCTTCATGCCGCCGGCTTCCGCAAGGGCGACGTCGTGCACAACACCTTCTCCTACCACCTCACCCCCGGCGGCTGGATCATGGACGCAGGCGCCCGTGCTCTGGGCTGCACCGTCATTCCGGCCGGCCCCGCCAACCCCGAGCTGCAGATCGAGACGATCGCGCGCTTGCGGCCCACCGCCTATCTGGGCGTGCCCGAGTATCTGAAGACACTGCTTGATGCGGCGCGCGAGGCCGGGCGCAGCATCTCCTCGATCAGGCGAGCACTGGTTTCTGGCGGCGTCCTCACCCCGGCTCTGCGCGAGGAGTACAGGGCAAACGGCATCGACACCTTTCAGGCCTACGCTACCGCCGACGTCGGCATCATCGCCTACGAGAGCGCCCCACGCGACGGCCTCGTTGTCGATGAGGGTGTTCTCGTCGAGATAGTCCGCCCCGGCACCGGCGAGCCCGTATCTGACGGGGAGATCGGCGAGGTTGTTGTAACCTCTTTCAACCGCGACTACCCCATGATCCGCTTGGCAACCGGCGACCTGTCCGCGGTCATCCCCGGTCCGAGCCCCTGCGGCCGCACCAACATGCGCATTAGGGGCTGGCTCGGTCGCGCCGACCAGGCGGCCATGATCAGCGGGGTATTGGTCAATTTGGAGCAGCTCGCCGCCATCGGGCGGCATCACCCCGAGCTTGGCCGCATGCGCCTCGTCGTTCGCGGCGAAGGGGGCCACGACGGCGCCCTGGCCCTGGAGGCCGAGGCGGCCTGCCAGGAGTCGGCGCTCGCCGACCGGGTGGCTGCAACGCTCGGTCAGGTAACCGGGTTGCCCGGTAAGGTGAAGCTCGTGGACCCGGGCGCTTTGCCCAGGGACGGCGTCCTTATCGCCGATGAGCGCAAAGCCAGTTGAGGGAAGAGTAAAGCACGATGATCGCAAGCCCCGTCGAGCTGTCCATCGCTTTGGCCGAGAACGAGCGCACCCGGCCGCTGCTCGAAGGCAGCGTCGTTGCCGAGGGCATCCGCCTGCGTCCGAGCCGACTGCATCCTTCCGAGATGTTCTGGCGGCAGCTGCGCTACGCCGACTTCGACGTATCGGAGATGTCGCTGTCCTCGCTCATCATCGCGGTCTCCCGCGGCGACACCCGTTGGGCGGCGCTGCCCGTCTACACCTTTCGCAAGTTCTATCATACCGCCATCCTGGTGCGCGCCGCCTCCGGCATCCGCGCACCTGCCGACCTGCGCGGCAAGCGCGTAGGTGTGCCTGAGTACCAGCAGACCTCGGTCGTCTGGTGCCGCGGCATCCTCGAGCACGAGTTCGGCGTCCGCGCCGACGAGATGGAGTGGTTCATGGAGCGCGGCGCCGACAGGAGCCACGGCGCTTCCACCGGCTTTGTGGCCCCGCCCGGCATTAAACTGAGCTTCATTCCGCCCAGCACGAACATCGGCAGGATGATGGTCGAGGGCGAGCTCGATGCCGTCTTCCACTATCTGAGGGAGCGCAACCTTGTCGATCGCAGTACGATCGATCTCGCCTCCGACCCGCGCGTCACCACGCTGTTCGAGAACCCGGCCGCGGAAGCCCAGCGCTACTACCACAAGACCGGCATCTACCCGATCAATCACTGTGTCGTCGTGCGCCGCGCCGTCCTCGAACGCCATCCCTGGGTGGCGCTCAATCTCTATGCGGCGTTTCTTGCCGCCAAGGCCGAGGCGCGCCGGCGCATGCTCGACTCGCTGCAGCACTATCTTGCGCCGGGACTGCTCGCCAGAGAGGCGCGGTCCGCTCTTGACAGCGACCCGATGGCGTATGGGGTGCGCGCCACGCGGCCGGTAATCGAGACTCTCATCGAATACGTGCACGAGCAGGGCCTGAGCGCACGTCGCGTTGGCCTTGAGGAGCTGTTCGCCGCGAGCACGCTCGATCTTTGATTCCGCGCGGTCGTGCGCCTTCAGAACTTGAAGCTCAATCCGAGCCTCACCGCGCTGAAGGTGACGTCGCTGTCGTCGATGGCGAGGTCGCTCGAGCCAAGATCAGTATAGCGGTATTCGATGCGCGCGGTCGTGGTGGGCGAGAAGGCGTGCTCGATACCCGCGCCGGCGGTCCAACCCGTGCGGGTCTCCGTGTCGCTGTACCCCGGGCCCGAGATGGACACGTCGCCGTAGGCGAGGCCGCCCGTTGCGTAGAACAGCGTACGGTTGGCCGCGAGACCGATGCGGCCGCGCAGCGACCCGAGCCAGTCGATGGCGGTCGAATGCCGCGAGCCGAGCGAGCCGACGCCGCTGCCGCTCACGTCTGCCAGCTCGATGTCGGTCTCAAGACCAATCACCAACGCGTTCGCCTGCCAGTTGAACCCGGCATGGACACCGCCGAGCCATCCGTCCGTATCATACGAGTAGGTCTCGGTCGGCCCCGCGAACGATGTCGCATCGCTATCGCCCCAGCCGTAGCCGATCTGCGCGCCGACATAGAGCCCCGACCAGGAGAACACCGGTTGATAGATGCCCGGCGGCGGTGGTGGAGCGCCCGGGCGCGGAGGCGGTCCGAGATCCGCGCCGAAGGCAGCGGACGAGAACACCATCCCGAAGGCGGCGAGCCCGATTTTTCCCACAGTTGAGTCCCCTCGTTTCATGGTCTGGCCGTGATCTGTGCGCCGGAATCGCTCGACACCACGCGGGCGCTCGGTTCAGCAGGAACGCACCTGCCATCGCGCCGCCGGGCGTCGGCTCATCGATCGTTGTCCATTGCGGCGATTTTGCGATGGCGAGCCTGAGTTAAGTGGCTGTGGTCATTAGAAAAATGACGAGCATAAGCCGTTCAAAATGTTGACGCGATTTGCGGCCAACCGGGTCGCACGTTCAAACCAGCAGGAAAGTGGGGGCCTTCGACCGATGCCATGCGCACGCTCGCCGAGGCGGCCCCTTGGCCGCCTTAATCCGGTGTTGCTCGCTCTCCTCACGCAGCAGGCATTTTTCCTGGAGCCGGCATGGGCCTCCGCCAGCCGGGGCTGCAGCGCCATTAATGCCGGCGAACTCGATGTGGAGGTGGCGCTGGGCTCGCCCCTCACGCGCAGCTTCGAGCTCCGGGCCGGCGACACGGTTGGCATCTATAACCGCGGTCGGGCGGAAATCGCGCTGACCATCACCAGCCGTCAGGCAGGCGCGCCGCTGCGCACCGCTCACCTTGCGGCTGGTGCCGCTCCCCATTCATTTTCCGCGCCCGAGAGCGGCACGTTCACCTTTCGCTTGTCGGTCGAGGGCTCCGGCGGCGCGGCGGGGGCCACGTGCGTGGCAGCGCTCGCGGCCGACGTCGATCCGGCCGCTGACGCATCCTTCCTAGCCCGGCGCGCCGATCGGCTGATCGCGGAAGAACCGGATCGGGCCCGGCTCCGCCGGCAGGAGCCGGGACTGTTGACGCCCGACGCCAAAATTCCGGGCGTTGTCAAGTTTGACGAGGAGGCGAACAAAGCCCGCCAACTTGCCTTCTCTGTGAGCCTCGCCGAAATCGCCGCCGCCCATTCGGCCAAGCCTGCCCCGGGCATCCTGGATTTCTGGTTTGAGGGCCGCTACGGCAACTTCGATGACGCTATGCCGGATGGGGTTGAGAGCGACGCCAGCCTCGGCGTCGTTTACTTCGGCAGCCAGCTCAGGCTGCGTCCCGAGATCATGGTGGGCACCATCGCCCAGTTGGACCGCACCAGCGAGAGCGACCCACACGCCCACTACAGCGCGGAGGGTTCGGGCTGGATGGTGGGGCCCTATGCGAGCCTTCAGCTCTCGCCGGGCGTCTTCCTCGACGCCCGCGCCGCCTGGGGGCTTGCCGACAACGAAGTAGCGGCCGCCGATGGCTCGCATGTGTTCGCCACCGAACGCCAGCTTTTGCGCAGCCGCCTGACCGGCACCCGCGAGCTTGGCGCCTGGCGCGTCGCGCCGAGCCTCAGTCTCACCTATTTCGAGGAGACGCCGCGCCAGGCTGGGCTAGATCACCGCATGGGCATGGGCCACGGCCGCGTCGAGGTGTTGCCCCGGGTGTCTTATCGCACACACCTTGATGGGGACACGTTCATCGAACCGCGCGCCACGGTGGGAGTGTTCTGGAACTTCGATGCGCTCGGCGAGCTAGCCGACCCCAGTCTCGGCGGCGGTGCCGACGCGCGACTCAAGGCCGAGGCCGGGCTCGCCATCGGCACCAAGAGCGGCACGACCATCAACGCGACGGCCGGCGTGGAGGACGCGGGCCCCGGCACTCCGGACGCCTGGAGCGGGCGCTTTCAACTCAACATGCCGCTGAAGTAGCGCGGCGGCCGGTCTCGCAAGGGCCGTGCTGCTACGCCCGCACCCAGCCGTTGGGGCCGAGGTGCTCTTGCGGGCGGAAGCGCGTCTTATAGCTCATCTTGGGGGAGCCGGCGATCCAGTAGCCGAGGTAGAGATAGGAGAGCCCGAGCCGCCGCGTGTGCTGGATGTGATCGAGGATCATGTAGGTGCCGAGGCTGCGCCCCTTGGCGGTCACGTCGTAGAAACTGTAGACCATCGACAATCCGTCGGAGAGCCGGTCTGTCAGCGCCACCGCCACCAGCGGCCACGCTTCCACGCGCCGGTCGGCGCCCTTGGCGGGCCTCGCTCGATACTCGGTCACGAAGGTGTCGACGATCGAGTCCTCGATCATCATGGCATAGTCGAGCACGGTCATGTCGGCCATGCCGCCCTCGGCATGCCGCGCATCGATGTAGTCGCGAAAGAGCCCGTACTGTTCCGAGGTTGGGCGCGGCGCCATGCGCTTGGCGACGATGTCCTCGTTTGCGGCCACGACACGCCTAAACGAGCGCTTGGGCACGAACTCGTCGACCACCACCCGCACCGAGATGCACGCCTGGCAGCCCTCGCAGTAGGGCATGTAGGCGACGTTCTGGCTGCGCCGAAACCCGCCCTTGAGCAGGTTGTCGACCAGCGCCGGCGGCTTGTCGTGGGTAAGATGGGTGAAAAGCTTGCGTTCCAGGCGCCCGGCAAGGTAGGGGCAGGCCTGCGGCGCCGTGACGTAGAACTCGGGAAAATTCTTGTGCTGCTCGGACATTCAGGGGCGCCCAACCGGGTCTCCTGCTCGACTGAAGCCTTGATGATAGTGGACCGCCGGCTCAGCGAGCAAGGCATTCCCTCGCCGAGGCTCCGGCTTGGTGATGCAACGCCCTTCCCGTCGGCGCCGTTCAGCCCTTAAGCAGCTTCGCCACCCGCGGCGCGAAATAGGTGAGGACACCTGCGCAACCCGCGCGCTTGAAGGCCAGGAGGCTCTCCATCATCGCCTTCTCGCCGTCGAGCCAGCCGTTTTGCGCCGCCGCGGTCAGCATCGCATACTCGCCCGAGACCTGATAGGCGAAGGTCGGAACATGAAACGCCTCGACCACGCGCCGCACCACGTCGAGGTAGGGCATGCCGGGCTTGACCATCACCATGTCGGCGCCTTCGGCAATATCGAGTGCCACTTCGCGCAGCGCCTCGTCTGCGTTGGCGGGGTCCATCTGGTAGGTGCGCTTGTCACCCTTGAGCATGGCCGAGGAGCCGACCGCGTCGCGGAAGGGGCCGTAGAAGGCCGAGGCATACTTGGCCGCGTAGGCCATGATCTGCGTATCCTTGTGTCCGGCAGCCTCGAGCGCCCTGCGGATGGCGCCGATGCGCCCGTCCATCATGTCGGACGGCGCGATCACGTCGCAGCCGGCTTCCACCTGCATCAGGGCCTGCCGCACCAGCGCCTCGAGCGTTTCATCGTTGAGGATCACACCCTCGCGCATCAGCCCGTCGTGGCCGTGGCTGGTGTAAGGATCGAGCGCCACGTCGAGCATCACGCCGAGCTCGAGCTTCTGCTCCTTAATTGCGCGCGTTGCGCGGCACACGAGGTTGTCGGGGTTGAACGCCTCCCGCGCGTCATCCGTCCGCAGCGCGGGGTCGGTATAGGGAAAGAGCGCGACCGCCGGGATCCCGAGACGGGTTGCCTCGGCTGCCGCCTCCACGACGAGGTCGATCGACAGGCGCTCGACGCCGGGCATCGATTCGACTGGAACCCGCTTGTTGGTGCCCTCGATCACGAAGATCGGCCAGATGAGGTCGGCCGTCGAAAGCCTGTGCTCGGCGACCAGCCGTCGCGACCATGGCGCGCGACGGTTGCGCCGCATGCGAGTAGCTGGGAAGCCGGCGGCCGGCGCCCCGGCGAAATCACGATTGGTGGGAATGCGCGTCGGCTCGGCTGATCGCTGCATGGGTCAACGGAAGTGATCTCAGAACGAGCCCGAACATCGGCCGGCCGACCGCCGCTGGCAAGCGCCGATTGCAAGGCCGCGCTGAGGTGAGCCGAGAGCGACGTTGCCCGGCGTTAACCATTTGTTAACCATTTCGCCCGACCGTCGCTCCACGAGGTGATTTGCCTCGCCTTGCGCCGGGGTAGCTGCCCAACCCGCGGCGCGCCACGGGCGACGCCGATTGCGCCTCTGACCAACGGTCGAGGGTGGGCTTGCCTCCTCCCTCAACCGGACATGCCAGTAGTCTCTTCCTCGACCCAAGTGAGCGGCTCGGTCGGTGACAGAACACCACCGAGCCGCAATCCTTTGATCCGCTTGGTGAGCCCGCTGGCGTCGTCGATCTCCAAGGCGAGCCCTGAGATGGTCACTGGGCCCATCGCCGGCTCGAAGCGCTCGCGCGGAATGCGCGTAAGGAAGCGGCTCAGCGGCTCGCTCCTGTCCATGCCGAGGATCGACTCGTAGTCCCCGCACATGCCGACGTCCGAGATGTAGCCGGTACCCTTGGGTAGAATGCGCTCGTCCGCCGTCGGTGCATGCGTGTGGGTACCGACGAGGCAGCTTATGCGCCCATCGAGGAAGTAGCCGAGCGCCTGCTTCTCGCTGGTGGCCTCCGCGTGAAAGTCGACGACGATCGCATCGGCTCCTTGCTTCAGCCCGCACGCGCTCACCTCTCGCTCCACCGCGCGGAACGGGCAGTCGAGCTCGGTCATGAACACTCGACCGAGAGCGTTGATGACGAGCACATCGGCACCGTTCCGCGCCTTGAACAGACCTGAGCCTTTACCGGGCGTGCCGGGCGGAAAATTGAGCGGGCGCAGCAGGCGCGGTTGCCGCTCGATGAACACCAGCGCTTCCTTTTGGTCGAAGGCGTGGTTCCCGAGCGTGACCACGTCGGCGCCGGCCTCGAGCAGCTCCTCGAGCAGCGACTCGGTTATGCCGAAACCTCCGGCGGCATTCTCCCCGTTGACGATGACGAAGTCGAGGCGGTAGCGGCGCCTCAGCTCCGGCAGCGTTTGGATGACGGCATTACGGCCGGCCCGGCCTACGATATCGCCGAGGAACAGCAGTCGCATGACGTTGTGCAGCTCGCCTGCTCGGGCCGCCGGAACATCCGTGGCCCATTATGTTGGCTCAAGCCTTTAACACGCACGCGCCGCCGCGGATAGCAACCCCTCCCGTTCACCGCCACGCCGCTTCAGGCGGCAGTAGCCGGTTTTCCGGTCGCTGCTGAAGGCGAGTTTGCCGGCCCAGCCCGCCGGAGGAACAACCGCTCGATCTCTGGGGCAGGCAGTGCGCGGCTGATGAGGTAGCCCTGCATCTCCGAGCAGCCTTCCGACAGAACCGCCGCCCGCTGCTCTTCGGTTTCGACGCCTTCTGCCGTCGTCGCCATGCCGAGGCCGTTGGCCATCGCCGCCATCGCCCGCACGATGTTGCGGGCGCTGGCGCTGGCACCGATGTCGCGCACGAAGCAGCGGTCGATCTTGATCCGGTCGAAGGGGAATTTCTGCAGGTAGGCGAGCGAGGAGTAGCCTGAGCCGAAATCATCGAGCGCGATTTTGACGCCGAGTGTGCGAAGTTGGGTGAGGGTCGCGAGATTGGCCTCGCTGTTGGCGAGCAGGACGGATTCGGTGATCTCGAGTTCGAGGCGCTCCGGCGCAAGCCCGGCCGCGCCGAGTGCACTCACGATGAGCGATGCCAGCTGCGTGTTGCGGAATTGGGCCGGCGACAGGTTGACCGAGACTTTGAGGGGGGCGGGCCAGCCCGCAGCGGTGAGGCAAGCCTGTCGGATCACCCACTCCCCGAGTGCCACGATGAAGCCGTTTTCCTCCGCCAGCGGCACGAACTCCGCCGGCGACACCAGGCCCCGCTCCGGATGGAACCAGCGGATCAGCGCCTCGCAGCCTGTGATCTCATTGGTGTTGAGGTCGACGAGCGGCTGGTAATGGAGCACGAACTCCCCGTTCGTTAGCCCCTTTCGAAGATCGGCCTCCATCGCGCGCCGGGCCCTCATCTGCGCGTCCATCGCAGCTTCGAAGAATCTGTAGGTACCCCGCCCGTCGCTCTTGGCGCGATAGAGCGCGAGGTCGGCATTGCGCATGAGCTGTTCGCTCGTGTCTCCATCGATAGGGCCGATGGCGATGCCGACGCTGGCACCGACGCTGGCCTGATGGCCGTCGATGTCGAAAGGCGTGCCGATCGTTTCGATCACGCGCTCCGCCATCACCGAGGCGTCTGCCGGGCCCTTGAGCGCCACCTGCACGATGGCGAACTCGTCGCCGCCGATGCGAGCCACCGAATCAGTCTCTCGCACCACGGCGCGCAACCGCTCTCCGACGCACTTCAGCAGCTTGTCCCCGGCGAGGTGTCCGAGCGTGTCGTTGACGCACTTGAAGCGGTCGAGGTCGAACACATGGATCGCCACCAGCTCGCCGCGCTTGGCGCAGGCGACCGCCTGCTCGAGCCTTTCTGCGAGACAGGCGCGGTTGGGCAGATCCGTGAGCACGTCGTGGCGGGCCATATGGGCGATGCGCGCTTCCGCCCTTCGCCGCTCGGTGATGTCCTCGTGTGTGGTGACCCACCCGCCGCCCGCCATCGGCCGCCGTGCGATGGCGATCGCCCGTCCGTCGCTGAGCTCGTGCACCGTGTCGGAGGCGGCGACCACCGGTGCCGTCCGCTCGGACATGTACTCCTCCGGGCTGGCACCGGCGTAGATTCCGTTAGCGATACGGTATGCCACGATCTGGCGCAGCGTCACCCCTGGCTGGATCAACTCGGGCGGCAGCCGGTAAAGCTGCGCAAACTTCTTGTTGCACACGAGCAACCGCTGGTTGGCGTCGTACATGGCAAGGCCTTGAGACATGTTCTCGAGCGCCACGTCGAAGCGTTTGATCTGCTCCGAAAGGTCGGCCTTGTGACGATCGAGCTCCGCCACTGTGGCCTCGAACTTCCTCCTGGCCTCGTTCGCCTCCTCCAGATGGCGCTGCGCCGCCCTGAGCGATTCCGCGTAATCGTCGGCATGCGCCGCCATCGACAGCAGTCGCCGTGCCTTGTGGGTCGCCACTGCCAGGCAGGCAATCAGCGCCGTCAGCGCCGTCAGCCTTTCCACCTCCGCACCGAGGAGAACGCGGTGGGAGGCCAGGTAATCGGCATAACTTCGGGTGATGGCGCCCGGGCCGTCGTGTGCGACGGCGAGCGCCGTGAGCAGCGCCCAGCCCGCAACGGCCGTTACGCCGACAGTCAGGACCGGGCGTGGATCGAACCTGAGCGCGCGCATGGCGACGAGCGCAAACAGCAGGCTCGAGGATGGCGCCTTGAGCACACCCCCGGCCGGATGGCCATAGGCGAACTGATAGTTCCAGATCAGCACCAGGAAGATCGCCGCATCGAGAACGTTGAGAACAGCGAGCGCCCTTTCGGGTAGCCGCGCGGCGGGGCCTTTCGCCAGCCGCAAACGCAGCAGCGAGTTCGTTGCCAGAGCAACCAGCGCGAGGACGACCCAGGGATTGGCGAACCGGACCCCGTCGCCGGTTTGCGCGATGAGGTGAAGGGCAAGGACGAAGCACGCAATAGCCCCTTGGGCGATTGCGATGGCGCGCTCGCCGTAGACGTCATGTTCGTGGAGCTTGATTTGCAGGCGGCCGGCCAAGGGCAGCGTTTGCCGCTCATCCCGAAAACTTGCCTGGAGCAATGATATGGCGCGTTCCCCGAGCGCCTTGATATTCTGCAATAAGGCCATTCCAACCCTCGAAAACCGAAAAATCAAAAGCGGGCTGCAGGGAGTCCTTCATCGAAGGCAGGTTGTTGTTCATCGTTTAGCTCTTGCCGGCAGAAGCTAACCGTTATTGGTAAAGAAAAATTGTGCGGATTGCGAAATAAGTCGTTAACAGCACTATGGAAAATTAGCGCCTCGTCACGGCGCGACGAGGATCGAGCGTCCCGAGGAGAAACCGACCCGCACGGCCTTGCGTCCGTCTTTGGTGACCACGCTGAAGTCCTCCGAGGCCGCCGCCGGTAGGGCCGCACGGCCAATTTCCCGCAGCCGTCCGCCCTTGAACGATAGAAAGCGAAGCTCGTGGCGCGTGCGGGACGGTATCGCCAAGTCGGCGACCCCGTCACCGTCGAAGTCGGCGATCGCCGAGAGTTGCAAGTGCCGTGATCCGAGGGCGTGGTTGGACACGTCATCCACCGCCTGGATTTCGACGAGCTTGCCGTCTCGCAGGGTGAGGATGCGCAGTTCGCCCGCACTGTGCGGCATCCTGACCAGCGCGATGTCGGGGCGCCCGTCGCCGTCGAAGTCGGCGACCCCCGCCGGGTTGAGCCAGCGGAACGGCATGCCAATCGGCGGCGTCTCCGCCACGATCTCGAGCGCATGGCCGCGCACGGCCGCGACCGCAAGCGCCGCGCCGCTCTTGATGTAGGATCTGACCACGATCACCTCGTCGTTGCCATCGCCGTCCACGTCGACGATGCGCGGCTCGCGGTCCTCGAACACGCTGTCGGCTGCGAGCGTCAGCCGATACACGCGCCGGTCCGAGGTGGACACCACCAGTGCGCTCGCTTCGTGCTCCGACCCAAGCACGAAATGGCGGTAGCGGGGCGTTGGATCGGAAAACCAAGCGGCCAGGATGTTGCGGCTGCCGCGCGCCACTTTGCCGTCGGGCAGCGGACTGTCGATGCGCGGGCGCTTGTAGGGGCCGTACAACTGGCTTTCGACGGCGGGCTCGCTCCTGCCGGAATTCTGCGCATACGCCGCATCCGCCGTACACGCCATGCACAGCATTGCTCCAACGGCCGCCGCGACTGCGCTGCGCATTGCGTGCCCTCCCATCAGCGCTGGCCGATCCTACCGGATTCGACCCTTCCCGTGCGCCTTGCCCTCGTCGAGGTTTGTTGGTTGAAGAAATCGACCGGCGCTAGCCGCATGCCGCGCCGTTTGGAGGATACCATGCGTCGGAGCTTTGCTTGGCTCGGTCTTGCCGCTTTGCTGGCGGTCACGGCTCTCATGGGCGTTGCTGCTCGTCCGCTCTACGCGCAGGAGGCCCCGCCCGAACAAGCTCAGCGCGACCACAGG
>DATLZB010000097.1:0-12902 GCA_035574175.1 Hyphomicrobiaceae bacterium | reverse complement strand
CATGTCGAACACTTCGGTGTATGCGAAAAGCTGACCCAGCAGATCGGCCATCGAGATTTCCTCCGCCGTGCGCCCATGGATCGGCTCGCCGATCGCCCGCATGGCCTGCGCGAAGATCTCGACCGAGTGGTGGGGCGGCACGTAGCCTGCTTCGAGGTGGACTGCGGCGGTGCGCCGGTAGTCGCGGGTGATGAGCCCATGCAGGATCTCGGCGAGGAACCGCCGCTCCTTGGGCCCGAGCCGCCCCATGATGCCGAAGTCGACGGCGACCACCCTGCCCTCGCGGTCGACGAGCAGGTTTCCCTGATGCATGTCCGCATGAAAGAAGCCGTGGTGCATGGCGTGACGCAGGAAGGTGCGCAGGATGACGAGGCCGAGGGCCTTGAGGTCGTGACCCTCCGCGGCGAGGCGGGCATGGTCCCAGATCGGAATGCCGTCGATCCACTCCGTGGTCAGCACGCGGCGCTGGGTCCGCCTCCAATCGACCTGCGGCACGCGGAACCGGCGGCCTTCGGCCGAAGTGTCGGCCTTGAGGTTCTCGGCCATCTCCGAGATGGCGGCCGCCTCGAGCCTCAGATCCATTTCGATCTCGGTGGTGCGTTTCAGCGTATCGACCACGGCC
The DNA here is from genome assembly GCA_035574175.1 of Hyphomicrobiaceae bacterium. Lineage (GTDB taxonomy): Bacteria > Pseudomonadota > Alphaproteobacteria > Rhizobiales > Hyphomicrobiaceae > DATLZB01. Next base: position 12,280 of record DATLZB010000097.1, on the reverse strand, counting down.
ACCGGGCGCAGACGGCGCGAGGGGGGATGAAACCGCTCGATCAGGTGAGCGGCGAAGTAGTAGCTGTCGAGATCGCGACGGAACCGCTGTTCGATGCCGGGCCGCAGAACCTTGACGGCGACCAGCCGCCGCACACCGTTCTCGACCACGGTGGCTTTGTGCACCTGGGCGATAGAGGCGGCGGCGATGGCGGGCTCGATGTCGGCGAAGTGGTCCTCGAGCCGGCCGCCCAGGCTTTCCTCGATCGCCGTGCGCGCCTGTTTCATGGGAAACGGCGGCAGCTTGTCCTGCAGGTGCGACAGATCACGTGCCAGGTCGTCCCCGATTAGGTCGGCGCGGGTGGCAAGGAACTGGCCGAGCTTGATGTAGCTCGGGCCGAGATCGGTCAGCGCGTTGGCCACCCGCATCTCTTCCTTCTGGACTCTGCGGAAGGGAGCGGTGAGGAGGGCGATCGGCCACACAGCCCAGTGCGCCAAGTAAAGCGCGAGCGGCGCCTTCATGCCCTTCGGTATGAAGCGCACGCCATGTTGCGCGAGCACGATCCCCGCGCGTGCCAGTCGGAAGACGTTGCCGACGGTAGTAGCCATGCTTGTCCTGGAAGCGTGACGGACCTTGCGGCCCTAAAGCTTGCCGAGAGCTGGACGGCCACGACAAGCCTCGCGGGGACACGGCCCTGCGGAAGGGTTAACCCCGCGCCGCACGCCGCCGCTATCGGCATGCAGCAGGGAGCCGCAACGGTACATGAGTGACGGCTATCGCGTCAGATGCAACTCGACGCGCCGGTCAAGCTGAAACACCTGCTCCTTGGGCAGTGCGTTTCGGTCGATGCCCATATAGGGCTCCGACTTGCCCTTCGGCAGCAGCGTGAGCCTGCCCTTGTAGCCGTTTTCGCGCAGGTAGCGGGCGACGCTCTCCAGCCGTTGCCAGGACAGCTCCATGTTGTAGCGGTCGGAACCGCGCTCGTCGGCATGGCCGCTCAACACGACGTCGTTGAGCCTTCTGAGCTGCAGATACTCCGCGAGCAGAGCAGCTGCCTTTTGACCTTCCGCCGTGAACACCGCCTCGTCGTAGAGGAAGGTGATGGGGACCGGCAGCGACATGGGCTGCTCGGGACTGCCGCTGCGGGCCGAGACCACCATCCGCTCGAGCTCGGCCACGGCCTTCGTTGATGTCGTGGTGGGCGCGCTCTTGGTGGCGGCCGCGGATGCCTCCTTCCTGGCCGCGGCGGCGGGCTGCTGCGCCTCCGCCATACGGGTGGCGCCCTTGGCCACGACCATGCTCACCGTCTGTCCTTCCACCGCCGGCGCCTGGTCTCCCGGTTTGGCGATCACCGTCAACTTGTGCTCGCCGGCGGCGAACGGATGCTCGACCACGATCGACCAATCGCCGGTCCCGCTCGCCTTCGCCGACGCGATCGGCCGGCCGTTGGCAAGCACCGTCACCGTCGCGTTGGGCATCGCCTTGCCGGCGAACACCGAGAAACTGTCGGGATCGAGTCGGATGATGTCGAAGCCCGGTTTGTTGGGGTCGGCCGCCTTGCCCGTCCGCTCCGCTGGCCGCGCGTCGGTTCGCGTATCGGTCAGCGCCGCTGTGCGCGTCGCCGCTGCGTCGGCAGCCGTCCGCGCCGGGGCGGCGGGCGAGGCAGGTTCGACGCTGGTCTCTCCGGTGGACGTGAGCGAGGCGAAGTCGTAGCTCAGCACGCCTGTGCCGACCAGACCCGCCGTAGTTGCCACCGCAAGCGAGGCAACAATGAAGATTCGGGACATGGTACGATCACCTTACACCGGAACAGAGCCAAGTTAGTGCAAAGGCCGCAACGCGGCAAGCAGTGCGCCCCGGCCGCGCCCTGCCCGTCGGACCCTTGTCCCAAAGCTTGGAGAAAACGTGGCGGGCCCGAGGGCCGCGCCGCAATTTCGCGGAAACTTCTCAGATCCGCCACCCGGAATGAACGGCCGCTATGCCCCCGCTCAGGTTGCGGTAACCGACGCGCTCAAATCCCGCCTCGCTGATCATGGCCGCGAACCGTTCCTGGTTGGGAAACTTCCGGATGCTCTCGACCAGGTAGCGGTAGGGCTGCTCGGCCCCTGCCACGAGCCGGCCGAGCCGTGGGATCACCTCGAAGGAGTGAAAGTCGTACAGGCGATCGAGTATCGGCACCTGGCACTCCGAAAACTCAAGGCATAGGAAGCGGCCGCCGATCTTGAGCACCCGGTAGGCCTCGTTGAGCGCCTTGGCGATGCTCGTCATGTTCCTGATGCCGAACGCCACCGTGTAGGCATCAAAGCTCCTGTCTGCGAACGGCAGCGCCTCGGCGTTGGCCGCCACCAGCTTGACCCGCTGCGCCTGACCGGCGGCTTCTACTTTCCGCCGTCCGACCTCGAGCATCTGCGCATTGATGTCGCAGATGACCACTTCGCAGCCGGCCCCGCCGGCGGCGAGCGCGCGCAGGGCGACGTCTCCGGTCCCGCCGGCCGCGTCGATCAAACGGAATGGCGCGGCCGAGCGTGGTGGATTGAGCTGCGCCACAAGGTCGTCCTTCCAGAGCCGGTGCAGCCCTCCCGACATCAGGTCGTTCATCAGGTCGTAGTGGCGCGCCACCTGCGAGAACACGTCGTTGACGAGCCCCTGGCGTTCCGCCACGGGCACCCGACGGAGCCCGAACCACGTTTGCCGGCCACCTGCCTGTTGCGGATCGTTCGTCATCAGCGCAAGGATAGGTCGTCAATGTGTCGGGAGCCAGACGGGAGCCGATCGGCAATGAATCTTGAAACTGCTCAGCGGATCATCGCCGCGGCCCTAGCCCACGCCCGCAGCCGGCGGTTCGCGCCGCTCTCGGTTGCCGTCCTCGACGCCCGCGGCGCCATCCAAGCGCTGGCCACCGAGGACGGCGCCAGCCGCGGCCGCCCCGTCATCGCCATCGGCAAGGCCAACGGCGCCATCGCGATGGGCCTGGGTTCACGCGCGCTAGCCGAGCGCGCCACCCGCATCCCCCAGTTCATCGCCGCCGTCGACCACGCCGTCGGCGGATTGATCCCCTCTCCCGGTGGCGTGCTCGTTCGCAACCGCGCCGGCGCGATCATCGGCGCCGTTGGCATCTCGGGAGACACCGGCGACAACGACGAGGAATGCGCGGTGGCGGGCGTCACCGAAGCGGGCCTCGTGCCCGACACCGGCTGAGCGCCGAGCCCGCATGCCGGAGCTGCCGGAGGTCGAAACCGTCCGTCGGGGCCTCTCGCCCGTCATGGCCGGCGTCCGCATCGCTGAGCTCGAGCAGCGCCGTCCGGATTTGCGCTTTCCGCTCCCTGAGCGCTTTGCATCGCGACTGAGCGGCCGCACGCTGCTGCGGCTCGACCGTCGTGCCAAGTACCTGCTCGCACCCCTCGATAGCCGCGAGGTCCTGATCATGCATCTGGGCATGACCGGCCGCTTTCGCATTACCCACGGCATGGAAGAGGCGGGGCCGCCCGCCGACATCGATCCTGCCCACGACCACATCGTCTTCAGGATGGCAACGGGCGTTACCGTTACCTACAACGACGCGCGCCGCTTCGGCTTCATGGACCTCGTACCCGAGCGCCATCTCGACCGCCACCCTCTGCTTGCCGGACTGGGCCCCGAGCCGCTCGGCAATGCGTTCAATGCCGCCTATCTCGCCGACCGCGCCCGTGGCCGAGCTACCGACCTCAAGGCATTCCTGCTTGACCAAAGGATTGTGGCTGGCCTCGGCAACATTTACGTCTCGGAAGCGCTCCATCATGCCGGGCTGAGCCCGAACCGGAGCGCACGCAGCCTCGCGCGAAAGAGCGGGCGGCCGACCGAGCGCGCTGAACGGTTGGCTCGGGCCATTCGCTCGGTCCTCACTGATGCGATCGCGGCCGGCGGCTCGACGCTCCGCGACTACCGCCGTGCGGACGGCGCGCTTGGCGACTTCCAGCACGCATTTCGCGTCTACGGGCGCGAAGGAGCGCCATGCCTGCGCAAGGGATGCCCTGGCACCGTGCGGCGAACCGTGCAAAGTGGACGCTCGACGTTCTTCTGCGGACAATGCCAGCGTTAGGAGCCCCGCATGATTCTGATCGGCCAGTACGATTCCCCGTTCGTGCGCCGCGTCGGCATCGCTCTGACGCTCTATGAGCTGCCCTTTACCCATCGTCCGTGGTCAACGTTCTCCGATGCGGAGAAGATTCGCCCTTACAATCCCCTCACGCGCGTGCCCACCTTGGTGCTCGACGACGGCGATGTGCTGTTGGATAGTCACAGTATTCTCGACTACCTGGACAGTCTCGTTCCGCCGGAGCGCGCCATGTTTCCTGTGCGAGAGCCGGCGCGGCACAAGGCGTTGAAGATCGCGGCCCTGGCCACAGGCCTCTCCGATAAAGCGGTCAGTCACTTTTATGAGACGCGCCTGCACACGCAGGTATCCAGCGTGTGGGTCCGCCGCTGCCGCTCGCAGATTGCCGACGCGCTTGCCGTCCTCGAGGCCGAGCGCGCAGCCCAAAGTAGCGAATATTGGTTCGGCGACCGCATCGGCCACGCCGACGTTGCCGTTGCCGTGGCGGTGCGTTTCAACACGGAAGCCAATCCGGGATTGATCAGGATGGCAGACTATCCGGCGCTCGCCGCCCATGCGGCGAGACTCGAGGCGCTGCCCGTGTTTCAGCAAATCTCGCAGCCGTTCATCGCCCCGGCGTAACCGCGCCTAAGCGTCGTTCGCCCTGCTGCAGCCTGCGCACGGCACCTGCTCCGGACAAGGGCAGGAACATCCGCCGGTAGGCGCCGGGGGTTAGTCCCGTCGAGCGCTTGAACAGACGGCGAAAGAAGGCTTGGTTGTCGTAACCGACGGCAGCAGCGATGGCTTCTGTCGACGGCCCTTCGGTTTCGAGCAAACGCTTGGCCTCCTCGACGCGCAGGTTCTGCACGTGGGCCATCAGCGTCGAACCCGTCGCTGTCTTGAAGCGCCGCTTCAAGCTGCGCTCCGGGATGCCGCAGGCGCCGACGACAGCCGCCACCGCGTGCGCCTCGCGGAAGTGGCGTCGCAGCCAGTCCTCGGCACGGCGCACGACGGAATCCGCGTGCGGCTGCCGCCGAATGAGGCTTGCAAAGGGAAGCTGACCTTCCCCGTGCCACTTGAGCAGGTACACCTTCGCGATTCGTAGCGCTTCCCCGGGGCCGCAGTGGCGAGCGATGATGTGCAGTGCAAGATCGTGCCAAGAGGTTGTGCCGCCTGCGGTGACGATCCGTCCCGCGCGATCGCCAATCACCAGATTGGGTTCTGGATGGAAACGGACGGCGGGAAAGCTGCGCCGGAAAAGATCCAGGTAGCCCCAGTGCGAGGTCGCATCTCGCCCGTCGAGAAGCCCGGTCGCCGCCAGCAGAATCGAGCCCGAGCAGGCGGTGTAGATGATGCTGCCCTCCTGATAGCACCGACGAATCCAGTCCTTGAGCCCGGCATACCGCCCGCGCATGTCGTCGGAAGGTGAAAGCCACAGTTCGGGAAGGATCAGTATCTCGGGTGTGGGCGCCTGTGCGCAGGCGAGTTGCGGGTGTACCGGAATGCCGTTGCCGCAACGGAACGGCTTGCGCGTCCACGCGACAATGCGCGGGACGATCCGTCGGCCGCCGTCCGTCTCTCCCACCATTTCCTGCCACAGCGTCCCGGTGGCTGCCAGCACGTCGACCAGGCCATACAGTGCTGACCCCGCCGTCTCCGGGACGGCCAGGATGTGGGCGTCAACAGGGTTTGATCGCGAGCCTCGCACGGCAGCACAATTTGGCACGAACGGATCGTTTCTGGCAAAACTCGCGCTGATGTTCGGCTCTGTCCAGCCCTAGGCTTTTCCTGATGAAGGAGCCGGCCCTTTGGCGCCGGCGAAATATTGGCTGGAGAGTGACCATGACTTCCAACGGTGCTGCGGCTGAAAAGGCGACTTATATCAACGGCTTCGATGTTCAGGCCGCAATGACGACGATTGCAGCGTTGAAGGCCGACAAGAGCCTCGCAAGGTTCCAATTCCGTGCCCGCAACCGATGGATCAACGGTGGCGAGAATCGCTCGACCATCCGTGACTTCTACGGCGCCGGACAGGAGGACACTTCGCGCACTGTCCCGTTCCAGTTCACCAACGGCGAGCCGCCCGTTCTGCTCGGCAACAACGAAGGGGCCAACCCGGTCGAGTTTCTCCTGCACGCGCTCGCCGGCTGCGTCACCACCACGTTCGTCTTACACGCCATGGCGCGCGGCATCACGCTACGCGAATTATCGACGGAGCTTGCCGGCGAAATCGATCTGCGGGGGCTTCTCGGGCTCGATGACGCGGTTCCCGCAGGTTACGAGCGGATAGCCATCCGCATGCACGTGAAGGCGGACTGTCCGGAGCAGGAGCTCGACGACCTGCTGGCCTATGCCCAGCAACATTCGCCAGTCTGCAACACCGTGTGTCGCCCGGTGCCCGTGGTCATCGAACGGGTTGGAGACTGACCGCTGAATACGCGAGCGGGCCGCGCACGAGTGGACCGCTTGCCAGCGCCGCCGAGCCTGGACGCGTATTCGCGAAAGTATCGACGCGGTCCTTGTCGGCCGCGTCGAGCTCCGCTACCGCTTGGCCGCAAACCCTCGTGCCGAGCGGAGGCAGCCATGGCCTATCAGAACATCCTCGTCGAGACTCGCGGCAAGGTTGGTCTCATCACACTCAACCGGCCCCAGGCCCTCAATGCGCTCAACACCGCGCTGATCGCGGAACTGAACTCGGCCCTCGATGCCTTCGAATCCGACGATGCGATCGGCTGCCTGGTCCTGACCGGTTCAGAGAAGGCCTTCGCCGCCGGTGCCGACATAAAGGAGATGCAAGCACACACCTTCATCGACGTCTACAAGGCCGACTTCATCGCTTCCTGGGAACGCATAACGCGTTGCCGCAAGCCGGTGATCGCCGCGGTTGCGGGTTTTGCGCTCGGCGGCGGCTGCGAGCTCGCCATGATGTGCGACTTCATCATCGCTGCCGATACCGCCAAGTTCGGCCAGCCGGAGATCAAGCTTGGCATTATGCCGGGCTCCGGCGGCACCCAGCGTCTGACCCGTTTCGTCGGCAAGTCGAAGGCCATGGAGATGTGCCTGACGGGGCGCATGATGGACGCTGCCGAGGCCGAGCGGGCTGGTCTTGTTTCCCGTGTCGTGCCCGCTCAGGAGCTCTTGGCCGAGGCACTCAAAGCCGCCGAGACCATCGCGTCCATGTCGATGCCGTCCGTCATGATGACGAAAGAGGCCGTGAACCGCGCCTACGAGACCACGTTGACGGAGGGCGTCAGATTCGAGCGCCGCCTGTTTCACTCCCTGTTCGCCACCGAGGACCAGAAGGAAGGCATGGCCGCTTTTGCTGAGAAAAGGAAGGCTGAGTTCAAGCACCGTTAGCGGCATCGGATTGCTGTGGCCCTAAACCGTCAGCCCGCGCCGCGATCTGGCTTTGGGTATGAGCGGAGATCAGGCACAGCGCCGCCACCGCCAGGCTCCCGGCCAGGAAGATCACGCTTCCCGGCCAATCGGCCCTGGTGCTCCACATCTTGCCCGATAGTACGAGATAGCCGAGCCCGGCGAGCGCACACGCACCATGCAGCAGCGTGAGCCTTTGCATTCTCAGCATCGCCCGTCGCGTGCGCAGCCGCCTGCGGTCTCCATCGCTGATGTGCACGTAGAGAAGAAAAAAGAAGGCGATCAGCGCCAGCGCCGATCCGTATTGCCAGCCGTGTTGCCAGCGCACGCCCGAGAAGCCATAGACGGCGAACATGGCGACAGCGCCCCAACCGTACACGAGAGCCAGCAGCCGCATGTTGCGGTGGATGGCGACCGGTCCCGTGTCGTTCGACAGGTTCCCGCAATCGAGGCGCCAGAACGGCCGGTTGACCTCGACCGCCGTGGCGATAATCGCCAGCGAGTAGAGCAGAGCGGCGACAAGGACGATGAATGGCACCCTTGCCTGGGCTCCGGAAACCATGGCCGCTACGCTCGAGGCAACCGCCGCGAGAAGCCATGGAATTCGAGGCTGCAGCGAAACGGCTGGAAAGGGGTCTTGTGGCATGTGAATGCTACTGAACGCCAGCGTGCGCGCCTACCACGTCGCCGCCATTGAAGCGAGCCCCATTCGCACGGGACTTGGCGCAGAGCGCTCAGGCGCGAACGGGACGCAGCGCGTTGGCACTGATGACCGCGATGGCGACTGCTCCGAAGAAGAAGACGTTGTTTGCCGCCCAGTCCGTGTAGCGAGGGTTGAGGAAACGCGTCATCTTCCCGTCGATCAGCAGGCCGAGCACCGCGATCACCATGCCGGCGAGCTGTATGATGGCGAGCTGACGACCAAGCCTCAGCATGGTCGCATCCTCGCGGCCGGCGCGGGCATCCTTCTCCAGCATCGCGGCGAAGAACAGACAAAGACCGCCCACCGCGGCGAACGCCAGCAGAAAATGCCACCATTCGCGCCATACGAGCACGCCCGTTGCGTAGGTAACCGCAAGCGCCAGCGCACCCCAGATCCAGACGATCCCCATGTGCCGCGCCGTGCTGCTCGCGATGGCGCTTTTGGCCGCTCCTGCGCGCCGCAGAGCCAGATTGTCCCGCATTGCCACCAGCGCGAATACCGTGCTCGCCGCCGCTGCGATCGCCATATTGGCATAGGCCATATCGACGCTGCTCGACCGCGCCGCCGCCGTTACAACGAGCAAAGCCAGGCTCGCGCCGATGCCGAGCATCCCAATCAGCGTCCAAGCCATCTGCGGTTCCCTCCCACCGGTTGGTTGCCCACCTACTACCAGCTCTCCGCCGCCGGTCGCCACGTGTACCCTTGCGCAGTGCCCGTCATGCGACCCCTCTCGTGGTTGGCTGAACATCTGCGCTCCGGCCGCACAATGGCGCATTTGACCGGCCTCCGCGCCGGCACTATACAGCCTCGCATGCGCAAGTAGCGGCCCTGCCGCCGCTTTCCGCGCCCCCGTCACCGATCGTGCATGAGAGAGGATCGTTTATGGCCAACACGTCATCGGCCAAGAAGGCCGCACGCAAGGCCGCGCGCCGCACCGAAATCAACAAGGCACGGCGGTCAAGAATGCGGACCGAAGTTGCCAAGGTCGAGGAAGCCATTGCGGCCGGCAACAAGACGCAGGCTCTCGCTGCCCTGAAAACGGCGGAGCCGATCCTCATGCGCACCGCCCAGAAAGGCGTAGTGCACAAGCGCATGGCGAGCCGCAAGGTGTCGCGCCTCGTTGCTCGCATTAGGGCGCTGCCTGATACCACCGCCTGAGGCAGTCGCGAAGTAAACGAAACTTCGATTGTGACAGTTCCGCAACAAGATTGATGGTTCGGCCGGCGCCCAAGGGGCACCGCCCGAAGCAGGAAACCGCAAGCCTCTCGGGACCTTCGCGTTACGTCCTGACACGCCCTCAACGCTCCGATTCCTCTCCCCGTCGACGGTAGCGGCATCGGAATCTTTGCTGCCTTGGTCAGGTGAGTGGAGCTGGGGACGACCCCGTGGCGAGTTTCGAATAATCCGCGGAATCTCAAAAGGATTGCCCACAGGATTTTGGATGCGCGGCCGATTTTTCCACAACGTGGACGACAATCGTCCGCAGGCTGAGCGGACGTGCCAGGCTGCTGAGGGCACCCTTGCCATCCATCCAGGCATGTGGTTAATGGAGTCTTAACGGCAAGAGTTTCCTGGCGGGTTGAGGGTAGAGGAAACTTTGCCAAGTCTTAGCTCAGCGGTCTCCAGTATTTCGTGGCTCGGCTGGCTAAATTGTCAGGAAACAACGAAGCGCGTCTTGGTCTCGATTCTTGCGACGACGAAGACGTTTGCGCGTTGGTGGCAACAATACTGGTCGAATACCACTCCTGTAGCGACGACTTCTGGTAACGCAGGCCGGGTGGAGGTGACAGTGGGGGCGTCGCAAGTCATCCACATAGACGATGTGCCTGTGAACGAAGTGTGGGATCGGCTCAAGTCCGACCCCAAGTCGATCCTGATCGACGTTCGCACCCGGGCGGAATGGACCTACGTTGGGCTGCCTGAGCTTTCGGCGATTGGCAAGCGTCCGTTGCTGATCGAGTGGCAGACGTTTCCCGACAATCGGGTGGATCCTCAGTTCGCGGAGCGGCTTGGCAAGATGCTGGCTGAAGCCGGCGCGACCAAAGACACCGAGCTATTTTTCATTTGCAGATCGGGCGGGCGCAGCAAAGCGGCCGCGCGTGCGATGGCAGCGGAGGGCTACATACGCTGCCGAAATGTGGCGGATGGGTTTGAGGGGCCACTCGACCCCAACCGCCATCGAGGCCGCGCCGGCGGCTGGAAGGCGGCCGGCCTCCCCTGGGCGCAAGGGTAGCGCGCCGACTGACGACCGGAACTCGAATCGTGCGGGCCGCGTGCGGGCGGCAGCACGGGCAAGGTTCGTTTTCCGGTCTGGCACAACGAACAGCGAACGCGGGGACCAAATGAGCGGGATCAAGGCGGCAGGAAAGCGCATTGAGGCATCGGAATCGACGGAGGGCATCGAGGACACACACGCGAACACGCCAGCCACGGCCGGCTCTCCGGCGGCGCAGTGCGGCGGTTCTGGCGGCGGGCGGGGCGACGGCTCCAACGGCGGACGCGGCGCGAAGACGCACGCTCTCTTGCGGAGCAAGTTCGGGGAGGAGGTTTATTCGAGCTGGTTCAAGGGGTTGGAGATCGAAGAATTCAGTGGCGAGACGGTCCGTGCATCGGTCCCGGTCAAGTTTCTGCGCAACTGGATTCAGTCGCATTATGCCGAAGACCTCTTGGCCTGCTGCGCCGCCGAGTTCGAAGGGGCAAAGCGCGTCGACCTGGTCGTGCGCCAGCATGCTGCCTTGCTTGCGTCCCCCGCTGCCGAAGCCGGCCCGCGTGCGCTTGCAAACGACCGTACGGCGGCCGCGCCCCTGAGCGGCGCCAAAGCCGCAGGCACATCGCGCTCCACCCAACCCGCGATCGGACGTGTCCAGGTTGGCGGCTTCGAAGGCTCCCCGCTGGATCCGCGCTACACCTTCGACAGCTTCGTGGTGGCTGACAGCAACCGCATCGCCCATGCCGGCGCACTGCAGACGGCTGGTACCGTGCTGAGCGAAAACCGTGGCAACAACCCACTTTACATCCACGCCTCGGTCGGGCTTGGCAAGACTCACCTGCTCCAGGCTATCGCATGGGAGGTCCAGCGCCGGACCCCTCGTGCCCAGCTCCTCTATTTGACGGCAGAACGGTTCCGCTACCAGTTCGTCGAGGCGCTGCGCAGCCAGGACCCGCTTGCCTTCAAGGAGAAGTTCCGCTCCATCGACATCCTGCTCATCGACGACCTTGAGTTCCTGCACGGGACGCAGACCGAACAGGAATTCGATCACATCATCAACGCGCTCCTCGACGGCGGCCGTCAGGTTGTGGTGGCCTCTTCGCGGGCCCCCAACCACATTGAGAAGCTCAACGAACGCATGCGCTCGCGCCTGCAGCGCGGCCTCGTCATCGAGATTGGAGCGCTCGATTTCGACCTGCGCGTGCGCATTCTGGAGCGGCGCATGCAGGAGCGGCGGATTATCGATCCCTCTTTCGAGATCTCCCGCGACGTTCTCACCCTGCTCGCCGAGCGGCTGACGGAGAGTGGACGCGAGCTGGAGGGGGCCGTCACCCGCCTACATGCGACTTGGCAGTTCATGCGCACGCCCATCACCATCGAGGTGGCCGAGGCGACGATCCGCGATCTGGTGCAGGGCAGCGAGCCGCGCCGCATCAAGATCGAGGACATCGTCAAAGCGATCTCGCGCCACTTTGAAGTGTCCAAGAGCGACATCCTCTCCCAGCGGAGAAACCGCTCGGTGGTATGGCCGCGCCAGATCGGAATGTACCTTGCCAAGCAACTCACGGCGCGGTCACTCCCCGAGATCGGCCGCAGATTCGGCGGTCGTGACCACACCACAGTGCTGCATGCCATCCGCAAGATCCAGGGCGAACTGAATCGCAACCCGCGGCTCAAGGACGAGATCGAGGATCTGAAGCGGCTGCTCGCTCACTGAAGCCCGCCGGGGGGTCGTAGCCGTATGAACCGTGGGGCCATCTTCGTGGTCCCACGGCCTACCTCTTGGACCGCAGCGAGGGCTTCTAGTACCCTGAATCATAAATCCGAGAAACGTGGTTTGAGGCGTTTTTGATGGACGACAGCCTTGGTCCAGACGAAGGGCTTGGCGCGGGCGTTGTAGCTATCGACGAACGCATTGATGTGATTCCTGAGCTGTTGGACA
>DATLZB010000096.1:0-10039 GCA_035574175.1 Hyphomicrobiaceae bacterium | reverse complement strand
CCGCCCCGACAACAAGAGCGCCGACCTCATCGCAAGGATCATGCTCACCCTCCTCCAAGCACTGCCCGAGCCCTTGCGCCGCACCGTCACCTTCGACAACGGAACCGAGTTCGCACGCCACTTCAGGCTCCACGAACTCGGCTTCAAGACCTACTTCTGCGACCCCCACGCCCCCTGGCAGAAAGGCGGCATCGAAAACGCCATCGGGAGGCTCAGACGCACCCTCCCCCGCAAGACCGACCTAGCCACGCTCTCCGACCACCGCTTCGCCCTGCTGCTGCGCGCCTACAACTGCACCCCGAGAAAGTGCCTTGACTTCCAAACCCCGGCCGAGAACTTCATCGGCCAACTGTTGCACTTCGGATGTGAATCCACCTCCCGACCTGCGTCGGGATGACGATATAGGGGCACCTGAGCTCCCCCACTCCCGTCATGCCGGCGAAAATTTGCGTCGGCGCAGGCTGGCGGCCTTGCGGGGCGTGCGCTCCGAACCACATTTCCCAAGCCGGCCTCGGTCCCGAGGCCAAGGGCTTGCGCGCGGGTCCTTTGCGGTGGTTGAGTGCGCGCCGCCGGCCATCCGCTGCCTCAGCGAACCGGCCGGCCGACCCGCAACCCGCCAGCCCGGAGCTGTCCACATGACCCTTGCCGAAGAGCTCGTCCTTGCCAATCGGATCCTGGTCAACGAGGGCATCCTCGATGCTTTCGGCCACGTCAGTGCCCGGCTGCCAGACAAGGGCGTGCATTACCTGCTCTCGCGCTACCGGCCGCCGCTCCTGGTCTCCACTGGCGACATCACCGAGTACGACGAGAGGGACGCGCCCCTCACCAACGCCAAGGACGAGCATTATTCGGAGCGCGCCATCCACGGGGCGATCTACCGCGCGCGCCCGGATGTCGCCGCGGTTTGTCACACGCACGCGCCCTTCGTGCTGCCGTTCGCGGTGTCGGGGGTCGCCATCCACCCGGTCTATCACATGGGCGCCTGCCTCGGTGCCCACATCCCGTTCTGGGATTCGCAGGATGAGTTCGGCGACACGAACCTGCTGGTCTCCACCCCCGAGCAGGGCGCCTCGCTCGCCCGCGCTCTCGGGCCGCACTGGGTGGTCATCCTGCGCCGGCACGGCGCTGTTGTGGCCGGACGCTCGATTCCGGAGGTGGTCTACCGGGCGATCCAGCTTCAGGACAATGCGCGCGCGCAGCTGCAGGCGGCGATGCTTGGGAGCGCGCCGTCGCTGCCGCCGGGTGAGATCGCCAAGGCCGGCGCCATCGCCGACCGCCCGCGCACGATCAGGCGCGGTTGGGATTACTGGGTCGCCCGCGCGGCACAGAGCGCGGGCTAACGACCCTGCGCGGCGCGACAGGCACGCGCACCGACCCGACCTTCCCGATCTGGTAGTCTATCCTCCTAGTCCTAGAATTGAGGCTCACCCGGCGAGGCTGCGCCCAGCAATGTGCGATGTGAACCCGAGGACGGCGGGCTGCGCCCTTTCCCTGGTTGCCCCCTGCTACAATGAGGAGTTGGGGCTCGCCGAGTTCCATCGCCGCGCCGCCGCTGCGGTCCGCGCCGCCGCCGCCGACGACTACGAGATCGTACTCGTCGACGACGGCTCTAGCGACGGCACTTGGGCCGCCATCGAGGCGCTCTCCGGCGCCGACCCGCACGTCGTCGGCGTCCGCCTCATGCGCAACCATGGCCACCAGCTCGCGGCGACCGCCGGGCTCGCCGTGTCGCGCGGGCGGCGCGTCGTGCTCATCGACGCCGACCTGCAGGATCCGCCGGAGCTCATCGCCGACATGATGGCACTGATGGATGCCGGTGCCGACGTGGTCTACGGCAAGCGCAGCCGCCGTGAGGGGGAGAGTTGGTTCAAGACGGCGAGCGCGGCGGCCTTCTACCGCCTCCTCTCCCGGCTGGCCAGCGTGCCCATTCCTGAGGACACCGGCGACTTCCGCCTGATGAGCCGCCGTGTCGTCGATGCGTTGCTCGCCATGCCCGAGCGCGAGCGCTTCATCCGCGGCATGGTGAGCTGGATCGGCGGGCGGCAGGTGCCGCTTCACTACGAGCGCAAGGCCCGGCTCGTCGGCGCCAGCAAGTATCCACTCGCCAAGATGCTGCGGTTTGCCGCCGATGCCATCACCAGCTTCTCCATCGTGCCGCTCAGGATAGCGTCGTGGCTCGGCATTGCCGTGGCCGGCATCGCTCTACTGCTGCTCCTCTACACCGTCTGGCAGTGGGCGGCCGGCAACGTCGTCGCCGGCTGGTCGAGCACGATGACGGCGATTGCGCTGTTTGCCGGCGTGCAGCTCATCGTGCTCGGCATCATCGGTGAATACCTTGGCCGATTGGTGCACGAGGCCAAGGGGCGGCCGCTCTATCTGATCGATGAGATCGCCCGGGGCGGCGAAAGCCGCCCGGTGCCGATCGAGCTGTCGCGCCTATCGCCGGCGGCGCGGGCCGAGGTGGTGGCGACGCTGACCACTGTCGCGACCGGCTCTCCGGCGCCCGCCGCCAAGGACAGCACCGCCCACCCGCCCTGACGGCCTGCGGTGGACAGCAGCTGCCTCGCCACGCAAGACCGTTGTCGCATGGCTCCCGACGGTGCAAACACCTCCCATGAAGCGGCTCCTCATTGCCAACCGCGGCGAGATCGCCGTGCGCATCATCCGCACGGCCGACAGACTGGGCATTGAGACGGTTCTCGTCGTGTCGGAGGCCGATAAGGGCTCGCTCGCCGCCGAGATGGCCGACGAGGTCGTGCTGATCGGCCCCGCGCCGCCGGCTGAGAGTTACCTGCGCATCGACCGCATTCTTGAGGCGGCGCGGCGCACACGGGCCGAGGCCGTTCATCCTGGCTACGGCCTGCTCGCTGAGAACGCCGACTTCGCCAGCGCCGTGCGCGCGGCCGGGCTCGCCTTCGTCGGCCCCACCGCCGAGGCCATGCGCGCCTTGGGCGGCAAGGCGGCAGCCAAGGCCATCGCGGCGCGGTTGGGCGTGCCGGTGATCCCCGGCACGGCTGGTCCAGAACAGGATCTCGGCACTCTGGCCGCCGAGGCCGCTCGCATCGGCTACCCGCTTCTGATCAAGGCCACAGCGGGCGGCGGCGGGCGCGGCATGCGCGTCCTGGAGCGCGAAGCCGATCTTGCGCCGGCCCTTGAAAGCGCTAGGCGCGAAGCCAAGGCTGCCTTCGGCGACGACGCCGTAATGCTGGAGAAGCTCATCCCCGACCCGCGCCATGTCGAGGTTCAGATCTTCGGTGACGCCGAGGGCAACCTCGTCCATCTCTACGATCGCGACTGTTCGCTGCAGCGCCGCCACCAGAAGGTGGTCGAGGAGGCGCCCGCGCCGGGTCTGGATGAGCGGCTGCGCGGCGAGCTTGCCGCCGCGGCGGTCCGCCTGGCCAAAGCGGTCGCCTACCAGGGTGCCGGTACCGTGGAGTTCCTGATCGAGGGTGGGGGCGCCGACGGCGAACCGCGCTGGTATTTCATCGAGGCCAACACGCGCCTGCAGGTGGAGCACACGGTGACGGAGATGGTCACCGGGCTCGACCTGGTCGAATGGCAGTTGCGCATCGCCGCCGGGGAGCGCCTGCCCCTCGCACAGGGCCAGATCTCGTGTAGCGGTCATGCGGTGGAGACTCGGCTCTGCGCGGAGGATCCTGCCCACGATTTCGCGCCGTCGACCGGGCGGCTTGCGGCCTTCGCGATGCCGGTAGGGCCCGGCATTCGCGTCGACACCGGGGTACGCGCCAGCGATGAAGTGGCACCCTATTACGACTCGCTGATCGCCAAGATCGTCAGCCACGGGGAGAACCGACACGTGGCCATGGCTCGTCAGCTTGCGGCGCTCGATGCTCTCCACCTCGCCGGGCCCCGCACCAACGCTGCCTTCCTGCACGCCCTGCTGAGCGATCCCGATGTCACGGCGGGAAGAATGAGCACCAGCCTTATTGCCAGAAGCCTGAAGCGATTGACGGAGCGCCCCGACAACGCGGTGGCAGTCGCCCAAGGTCTTCGCCACATGCTGGAAAGTGCCGCCCGTCACATCGAGACTGAGCGGTTGTGGAACGGCGGGGAAGCCTTCGACCCCTGGCGCGCCGTCGACGGCTTTCAGCTCGGCGGCGAGCGCCGGCAGTTCGTAACCATCCTCGTCGACGGTGCCCCGACGACGCACGCGGTGCGCTGGACGGCGGACGGACCGGTGGTCTGCCCTCGGCAGGGTAACAGCGGCACGGTGCCCCGCCACGTCAGGATAGCGGACGACGGCGATCGCGTATTTGTACAACACGATCTGTGGCAGACGGAGTTGCGCTGGCCGGCACACGGTGCTGAAAAGGAGGCGCCAGGCAAGGCCGCCGGCGCGGTGCGTGCGCCCATCAACGGGCGCATTGCCGAGGTTTATGTGGCCGAGGGCGGGCCGGTCGAGAAGGGTCAGCGCATCGCCGTGATCGAGGCTATGAAGATGGAGCACGTGCTGGTCGCCCCGCTCAGTGGGCGGCTCGCCAGGCTCGCTGTGACGGCTGGCGAGCAGGTCGCTCAGGGCTCGCTCATCGCCACCATCGTAACTGAAGGCTCGCCCGCATGACCCTGCACCTCGTCAAGCTGTGCGTCGGCTGCGATTCGATCGAGGACTTGGCGGCCTGGCAGCGGCAGCGCCTCAGGGACATGCGCAAGAACGGCGGAAGTGGCCGCCTTTACCACCGCACCTACCAGACGCCCAAGCGCTCGGAAGAACTTCTGGACGGCGGCTCGCTCTATTGGGTCATCAAGGGCTTCATCCAGGCCCGGCAGGCCATCACCGGGTTCGACGAGGGCACCAAAGACGACGGCCGCCCCTGCTGCCTCATCCTGCTGTCGCCCAGGCTCGTGCCCGTGCGCCCGACGCCGCGCCGCGCCTTCCAGGGCTGGCGCTACCTCGAGCCGGCCGACGCCCCGCCCGACCTCACCGGCTGCGCCGCCGCCGCTTTTGCCGATCTGCCCCCTAAGATGCGCAGGGATTTGATCGAACTCGGGCTGCTTTAGTCTAAAGCGGCACGCGGATGATGGCGCGCAACCCGCCCATCGAACTTTCGCCCAATGCCACGTCGCCGCCGTGGCTTCTGGCGATGTCGCGCGAGATGGCAAGACCGAGCCCTGAGTTGCCGCTGTCCTGGTTGCGAGCATGGTCGATGCGATAGAAGGGGCGAAACACATTCTCCCGCTCGCTCGGCGGAATGCCGGGCCCGTCGTCGTCGACCTCAATGCGCAGCCAGTTGTTCTCGGTGGCGGCCCGGATCACCACCTGATCGCCGAACCGTGCCGCGTTGCTGACCAGATTGGTAAGTGCGCGCTTGAAAGCCTGCCGCTTCAGCGGCAACACGATCTCCTCCCGCTGCGGCCGCAACCTCAAGTCGATGTTCTTACCGAAGAGCTGTGACTCGGCGTGCACTTCTTCCATAAGCTCACGCAGGTTCGTGGGTTTCGCCTCCTCGCCTCCGTCGCCCCGAGCGAACGCGAGGTAGTCCTCGAGCATGTGCTGCATCTCGCTGACGTCGGCCTTGAGTGCCCGCACCTCCGGACCGTCGCCCAGCAGTTCCAGCTCGAGCTTGAAGCGGGTCAGGATGGTACGCAAGTCATGGCTGACGCCGGCCAGCATGGTGGTGCGCTGATCTACGTGCTGCTTGATGCGATCGCGCATTTCGAGAAAGGCCTGGGCGGCCTGTCTCACCTCGCGCGCCCCGCGCGGCGCAAAGCCCGCCGGCGGCGGCCGCCCTTTGCCGAACGCCTCGGCGGCGTCTGCAAGACGCAGGATCGGCCGGATCTGGTTCCGGAGGAACAGGATCGCCACGTAAAGCAGCACCACCGAGGTGCCGACCATCCATACCAGGAAGATGTGCGAGTTCGACGCATAAGTCTGGCTGCGGGTTGCCACTAACCGCAGGATCGACTTGTCGAGCTTGACCCTGATTTCAACGTAGCTCGAGTTGCCGACCGTATCGATCCAGAACGGCTGTTTGACCTGCTTGCGCAGCTCGTTGTTGAGTGTCCGGTCGAGCAGTGCAAAGAACGGCCGCGGCTGCTCGGGTGGCAGTTCCCCCGGGGGCAGCACTTCGAGCGAGAGCTTCAGCCGGTCGCGAGCGAGCTCGATTAGGCGGGCGTAATCGTCCTTTCGGCCGTAGTCTTCGTACATGTCGATTAGGGCGCCGACGTCGCGCGCCGTCGCCTCGGAAAGACGGCGCGTTACCGCCTGCCAGTGCCGCTCCATGAACACGAAGGCAACGACGCCTTCGAGCAGCACGATGGGCGCGATGATGATGATGAGCGCGCGGGCATAGAGGCCCTTCGGCATCATGTCGCCCATCCTGCGGCTGGCTGTGCTCAGCAGCCGGCGGATGGCGACCCACAAGCCGACGAGCCAGCCACGCTCCACCCCGCCCATGTCGCGCATGGCGGCCACGGTGCCCCGGAATGTTCGCGAGATGGCTTCAATCCGTGTAGAGGACATAGCCTTTGCCGCGTGCGGTCTGCAGATAGACCGGATTTGAAGGATCGGATTCGATCTTGCGGCGCAGACGGTTGATCTGCACGTCGATGGCACGTTCGCTGCCCGTAGTGTCGTCGCCGGTCAGCTCGTGACGCGCGATCGGTATTCCGGGCCGGTCGGCGAACTGCCGCAGCAGATCGCGCTCGCGTTCGGTGAGTTTGATGGTCTCCTCACCCCTTTTCAGTTCGCCACGTCCAATGTGAAACACGAATTCGCCCATGCGCACCTCATCGCCCCCGTGCACGGTCCGGCCCCGCCGCAGGATATTCTTCAGCCGGAGCACGAGTTCACGCGGCTCGAACGGTTTGGGCACGTAGTCGTCGACGCCGGCCTCCAGCCCCTCGATGCGGTCCTCGGGCTCAGACCGGGCGGTTAGCATGCAGATCGGAATTGGCCGGGATGCCTTGAGTTCCCGGGCGAACTCGATGCCGCTGTCACCCGGCATCATCACATCGAGCACGACAAGATCGAAGGCGAGACCTCGCATCGCTGCCCGCGCCGCCGCGGCATCGGCCGCCGGCGTCACCCGAAATCCGTTCTCGACCAGATAACGGGACAGCAGATCGCGAATCCGCTGATCGTCGTCGACGACAAGCACATGGGGCGCATTGTCCGGCAGTGGCTCGCGCCGGTTTTGGGCAGTGGTGGTCATCGCTGCACCTTTCCGGAGGTTGCTTCTAACGCGCGCGGCGCGGCAATGACGGCCTCGACCGCGGCGCGCTCTTGCGGACCGATCATGCCGAGCAAAAACGCCCGCACCGCCGGGGCGGCTTCGGGTTCGGCATGGGCGAGTGCATCCTCGATGCGTGCGATCTGTAGCCCGAGCAGCTTTTGCGCCAGCTGCGTGCCGGCAGGCGTAAGAAACAGCCGGCGTTCGCGGCGGTCACTGGCGCCGGCCCGCTGTACGATGAAGCCGCGGTCGACGAGCTGCTTCAGCACGCGGGCCAAGCTCTGCTTGGTGATCTTCAGGATATCCAGGAGATCGGCCACCCTAAGCCCCGGCCGGCGATGCACGAAATGCAGCACGCGGTGGTGTGCCCGCCCGAAGCCGAATTGGGCAAGCACCGTGTCGGGCTCTCCCGTGAACTCGCGATAGGCAAAGAACAACAGCTCGATCAGGGACACGAGCGCGTCCTGATTGGGGTCGACGCGCTCGCCGGCCGGTGCGCGTCTGGCCGGCACCGGCATCAACTGTCCGGCGCGGTCGGAATTTATGTCAGTCATGTTGACTAATCTGGAGCCGGTTGTTACCCCTGGCAAGAGAATTGTGCAGAGTTTGGCGCACTTTTGACCGCGGTCCAGGCGCCGGACGACAGGACCTTTTGGGTCAGGAGGGAGACAGCCATGGCGGCGCTCGTTCCCTATCACGATCGGGACGGTTTCATCTGGTACGATGGCAAGCTCGTGCCCTGGCGCGAGGCCACGCTGCACGTTCTGACGCACGGTCTTCACTACGCCAGCGCGGTGTTCGAGGGTGAGCGCGCCTACGGCGGGCGCATCTTCAGGCTGCGCGAGCACACCGAGCGTCTCATCGAGTCGGCGCGCATGCTCGATTTCACCATCCCATACTCGGCCGACGAAATCGATGCCGCTTGCAACGAGGCGGTGAAGGCGAACAAGTTGGTCGACTGCTATGTGCGGCCTATCGCTTGGCGCGGCAGCGAGCAGATGGGGGTGAGCGCCCAGGCCAACACCATCCATCTCGCGATCGCGGCCTGGGATTGGGGCTCCTACTTCGACCCCAAGGAGCGTCTGCGCGGTATCCGTGTCGCCAATGCGGTCTACCGGCGCCCCGATCCGGCGACCATCCCGGCCAAGGCAAAGGCCACCGGGCTTTACATGATTTGCACCATCGAAAAGCACCGGGCCGAGCGAGCGGGCTATGCCGATGCGCTGATGCTCGACTGGCGCGGCCATGTCGCCGAATGCACGGGCGCCAACATCTTCTTCGTCAAGGATGGCGCGCTTCATACCCCGACGCCCGACTGCTTCCTCGACGGCATAACGCGGCGCACGGTGATTGCCCTTGCCAAGCGACGGGGATGGGCCGTGCACGAACGCACCATCCTGCCGAGCGAGCTGCCGAGCTTTACGGAATGCTTCATCGTCGGCACCGCGGCTGAGGTTACTCCGGTACGGGAGATCGGCGAGCACCAGTTCCAGCCCGGCCGTATCTGCGAAACCCTGCTCAACGACTATCTGGCCGAGGTGCAACCCACTAAGCAGGCGGCCGCCGAATAAAGGCCCGGCCAGCCCGAGCGCTCGTCGGAGGCCGGGCATGCGCGATGTAACCTGCGACGTCGCCATCATCGGCGCCGGCCACAATGGTCTCACCGCGGCTGCCTACCTCGCCAAAGCGGGCCTCGATGTGGTGGTGCTGGAACGCGCCGCCACCGTCGGCGGCGCGGCCGTTACCGAAGAGTTCCACCCAGGCTTCCGCAACTCGGTTGCCGCCTACACGGTGAGCCTGCTGCATCCGACCGTAATCCGCGACTTGCGGCTCGACAGCCACGGGCTGAAGATCATCGAGCGGCCGGCGGCCAACTTTTGGCCCATCGACGAGCGCCGCTCTCTCTTGCTGCCGAACGAC
This sequence comes from Hyphomicrobiaceae bacterium, assembly GCA_035574175.1. Taxonomy (GTDB): domain Bacteria; phylum Pseudomonadota; class Alphaproteobacteria; order Rhizobiales; family Hyphomicrobiaceae; genus DATLZB01. The sequence goes on along the minus strand of DATLZB010000096.1, from coordinate 929 downwards.
CTCGCCGGACGGCAGAAGGCGGTGTCCGTCTTCTCCACGCGCGATGCCGAGCGACTCCCTGATTACTACGCCGCCCTCGAGCGCGCGGGCGCCCTGGTGCGCGAGCTGATGTTGAGGCCGCCACCCAACGTCGGCGGCGGCCTCCTGGAGCTTGTGCGCAGTGCCGTCCTTACGCGGAAGGTCTGGCGCCGCCAGCCCGAGATGTGGCGTCTCCTCACCGACATCTGCACCAAGAGCGCCGCCGACTTCCTCGATCTCTGGTTCGAGAGCGACGTGGTCAAAGCTGCCCTCGCCTTCGATGCCATCGCCGGCTCCTACGCGGCACCCAGCACGCCGGGGACCGCTTACCTGCTGCTTCACCTCAGCCTCGGCGAGGTCAACGGTCGGCGCGGCGTGTGGGGCCACGCCACCGGCGGTATGGGCGCAATCACGACTGCCATGGCGTGGGCAGCCGAGAGTGCCGGCGTCCGCATCCGCACCGAGGCGCCGGTCGAGGAGGTGCTGGTAGCACAGGGTCGCGCCGCAGGCGTGCGGCTCGCCTCGGGCGAGACCGTGCGCGCCCGTGCCGTTGCGGCCAACGTCGGCCCCAAACTCCTCTTCCGCGACCTGGTACCGGCCGATGCCGTGGACCCTGCCCTGCGCGCGCGCTTCCTCAGCATCAGGACCGGGTCCGGCACCTTCCGCATGAACGTGGCGCTCACCGAGCTGCCCGATTTCCGCTGCCGCCCGGGCAAGGAAGCCGCGGACCACCACGGTGCCGGCATCATCATTGGCCCCTCGCTTGGCTATCTAGTACCCTGAATCATAAATCCGAGAAACGTGGTTTGAGGCGTTTTTGATGGACGACAGCCTTGGTCCAGACGAAGGGCTTGGCGCGGGCGTTGTAGCTATCGACGAACGCATTGATGTGATTCCTGAGCTGTTGGACA
>DATLZB010000095.1:0-4819 GCA_035574175.1 Hyphomicrobiaceae bacterium | reverse complement strand
TTTGACGACGAGGTTCGGGTCGAGCGGCTGCTCAGGCCCGAACGGGTCCTCGCCCTTCTCCTCGGCCATTTCCGTCACGCTCTTCAATCGGGTGAGCTCCGGCGCGCCGGCGAGGGTGGCAAGGTCCGAGGCGTAATAGTCGAACCAGGGCAGGCCCGCCCTGGTGTAGTCGGCTGCCGTCGGTGGCTTCGTCGGCGGCGCCTCGCCGGTGATCTCCCGCCACTGCACCGCATCGACGAGCGTGACGAAGCAGCGGCTCGACACCGATTGGTCCCAGGCGTCGAGCCCATAAGGGTCGTCGTAGATCTGCTGGCTCATGCGCCCGCCCGCGGCGAGCCCCATGGCTGCTCGTGGCATTGCGGCATGTTCTGATGGATAGCAGGAAACGGCCGCATAGAGCACGTGCATCCTCTCGTGCTCCTCCCGCTCGCGCAGGATGGCCTCGTAGCGCTCTTTCTTCATCGGATAGACGATGATCTGCAGTCCACCGTGCTCGGCCTTGCCGGTGACCTGCTCCTCCACCGAGTAGCCCGACCCGAGCGGCATTGCCACGAACTGGCGCACGACGTCCTTCGCGACGCAGAACCCATCGAGCCAGGGCTGTTCCGGCACCACCACGTAGTCGCGGTCGGTGCCGTCGAGTTCCGCCTTCCACGGCTTGCCGCTGACCGCATTGATCTTGCCGGAGGCGATCTTGATCGCGCAGGGATAGCCCTCGGACCAGCAGGCGCGCCGGAACGAGATCCACATCGCCTCGGCCTGATAGAGCGGCATCATCACGCCGCCGCGCTCGCGCCAGTCCCTCGGTACCCGGCGAGCGAAATCGTCGAGATGGTGCAGCGGAAACGATCCTAGTCCTGGAGGAAGGGGATAGTGCTTGCCGTCGTCGGGAATGCGGAGTGTGCGTTGAAATTCGATCTCCGTATGAGCGTGTTCATGAACTTGGGGGAAACGGAACACCAGGCTGCGGCCTTCGAGTGTGATCATGTGCTCGCCTTCTATATTGGACTCCCCAACCCCGCAGTTTCACCAGTTGCCGTCGCTCACCTCCCTTACCACTTTCAGAATGGCGTGATCCGGAGCATTCTTCAGTCCACGGATCAGTTCTGCGAATTGCTTCGGCCGGCGGAGGATGATCTGCCGCAGATCGTTTCCGACCTTCCCCGCCATCGCCAGCAGCACGTCCGGGTCCTCGCCGAGGTCTTCCGCCAAGCGCACGATGGTTGCCTCCGAAGGCGGCGGCACCAAGCCGCGCTCGACCTTGCTTAGGTAGGCGGGCTCCACGCCGATGCGGATCGCCACCTGCCGGAGGCTGTAGCGCGCCTCGCGTTCGGCCCGCCGCGCGCGCGCCGTCCGGACGTGGTCGCCGAAGGTCCTCATATGGATTGTGTACTACATAGTACACATTCATGTCAACCCCCTTCATCACCACCCGCGCCGCTGCCTCAGTCTCCCTAACGGCCTACCGCAGGGGTCGGCCGCTCGGCCCGGAAGGGTCGGCCGCCCGGCGCGTCAGCCGCGGCGCACGCCGCGGTCAAGACGTTCGGCAAGTGGTTCGTTGCGGTGACGCTTGGTGCTGTCACGCGGCGCACGCCGCGGTCAAGACGTTCCAAGCGGCCGCCGAGCATTTGGCGACGCCTGCGGTGACGAGGTGCCGCCGTGGCCGGGTTTGCGCGCGGCGGGTGGGGCATTGCATGCCCGCGCGCATCAGGTGCGTCACTCCGCTTTGCCGCCCTTAAGTCTTTTCCCGCCGCCGGTGTACCCGCGCGGCCCTGGTAACCATCCCTTAACCTCCACATAATCAGACCGATTCGTCTGCCGCCCGTTGCCGCCACAATGCCGCAACGCGAGGTGCCGCGTCGCCGGCGGACGGCAATCCGAAGGAGAGGATGCGGGCGGCCACCAGGCAGCAGAGGATTGGCAGCGCGAGCCGGGAGCTTTTGGCGCTCCTGGCCGCCAGCATTGCTGTTGCCTGCGTGCTCACGGCAAGCCTGTTGGCGGGCGGACGCGGCGGCGAGATCGCCGGCATCGGCGCGCGCCAGCTGCTGATCTCCGCCGTGCTTGCCGGGGCGGCGGCAATCGCCGGCATCCTGGTGTGGAGCATCGTGGGCGCCGCCCGCCGGGTGATGCGCCGCGCCCAGGCCGAGACGGCACGGCTTGAGCGCAAGCTCTTGATCGCAGACGCCATCATCAAGTCCGAGCCGCAGGTGCTGGTGTCGTGGGAGCCGGGCAGGGGCCTTGAGGTCATCAATCACAGCCTCACCACGGTGCCGGGTCTGCCCGAGAACCGGCGCGAGCTCCTGCGCTTCGGGGCTTGGCTCGACAAGGCCGCGGCTGCCGAACTGAAGTCGGCTCTCGATACCCTGTTCAGCTGCGGGCGCGGTTTCAACCTGCTGCTCAAGACGGCAGCCGGCGGCCACCTCGAGGCCTACGGCCGCGCCGCCGGCTCGCGCGCCATCCTGCGTCTCAGGGACGTGGCTGCCTACAAGCGCGACCTCGTCAAGGTGCTCGACCAGCACCGCCAGCTCACCCGCGACATTCGTTCAAGCCGGGCCCTGCTCGATGCCCTGCCGCTGCCGGTATGGCTCAAGGGCAGCGACGGGCGCATCGAGTGGGCCAACCAGGCCTACATCAAGGCGGTCGAGGCGGCCGACCTCGCCGAGGTCAAGGAACGCCAGCACGAGCTGCTCGAATCGCGCCAGCGCGCCATGGTGGCGCGCGCGCTGGCCAAGGGCGAGAGCTTCGCCAAACGGCTGCACCTCATCATCAACGGCGAGCGGCGTGCCCACGACGTGATCGTGCTGCCGGTCGACAGCTCAGTGGTGGCGGCTGCCATCGACGTGGCGGCGCTGGAGACGGCGCAGGGCGAACTCAGCCGCCAGATCACCGCCTACGACCGAACCCTCGACCGGGTGACCACGGCAGTCGCCATCTTCAACCGCGAGCGACGGCTCACCTTCTTCAACGAGGCCTACCGCAAGCTGTGGCGGCTCGATCCGGCCTGGCTCGAGAAGCGGCCGACGGACGGGGAAATCCTCGACCGGCTGCACGAGCTGTCGCGCCTGCCGCCGATGGCCGACTACCGGCGCTGGAAGGCGGACGTGCTTGCGACCTACACCAAGGGCACCATCTACGACGACTGGTGGCAGCTTCCCGACGGGCGCATGCTGCACGTCATGGCCGAGCAGCGCCACGACGGCGGCGTCACCTACCTCTACGACGACGCCACCGAGCGGCTGGCGCTCGAGAGCAGCTACAACGCGTTGATCAGCGTGCAGCGCGAGACCCTCGACAGTCTCAAGGAAGGCGTGGCGGTGTTTTCCCCCGACGGCCGCCTCAAGCTGTTCAACTCGGCCTTCGCCCACATCTGGCGCCTGTCCCGCGACATGCTGCGCGGCAACCCGCACATCGACGAGATCATCGCGCAAGCCCGCGTGCTGCATGACGAGGAGCGCGTCTGGCTCAGCTTGAGCCGTGCCGTGACCGCAGTGTCGGACGAGCGCGAGCCCAGCGAGGGCCAGATGGTGCGCGCCGACATGAGCGTGATCGACTATGCGATCGCCCCGCTGCCCGACGGGGCGACGCTGGTGACATTCGCCGATGTCACCGCCGCCAAGCAGTACGAGCGGGCGCTGCTCGAACGCAACGAGGCGCTGGTTGCGGCCGACCGGCTGAAGAGCCAGTTCATCAGCCACGTCTCCTACGAACTCAGGACGCCGCTCACCAACATCATCGGCTTCAGCGAGTTGCTGGCGAGCCCGCGCACCGGGCCGCTCAACCGCAAGCAGCGCGAGTATCTCGCCGACATCGCGGCGTCCTCCACCACGCTGCTCTCCATCATCGACGACATCCTCGACCTCGCCACCATCGAGGCGGGGGCGCTGGAGCTCAAGCTCGCGCCGGTGTCGGTCGCCAAGGTCATCGACGATGCCATTCTGGGTGTGCGCGAGCGGGCGATGCGGGCCCGGCTCACCCTCGACATCGCCTCGGGCCAGGACGACATCGAGTTCATCGCCGACGAATCGCGCGTGCGGCAGGTGCTCTACAATCTGCTATCCAACGCGGTCGGCTTTTCCAAGCCGGGCGGCACCGTGCGGCTCTCCTATTGGCGCGAGGACGGCATGGTCGTATTCGCGGTCGAGGACGAAGGCGTCGGCATTCCCAAGGAGCAGCAGACGCGCGTGTTCGACCGCTTCGAGAGCCGCAGCCAGGGCTCACGCCACCGCGGGGCCGGACTGGGCCTCTCCATCGTGAAGAGCCTGGTCGAGGCGCATGCCGGCGACATGAGCCTCGTGTCCGAGCCCGGCCGCGGCACCCGCGTCACGGTCCGCTTCCCCGAGAGCGGACGAACCCGGGCGCGCCCGCCGGCAGCCGCTCACCGGGCTTGACGCGCGGCGGGCGGCGCTGCTTGGGTCTCCGGCGATGAGAAGCGCGTCCTTCAGCGTCCTCCTGGAAGAGGAGGGCATGGCACCGCTCGCCGGCCTTCTCGCCTTCTGCCTGGAGCGCGGCGATGCGGTGGCGCTTTCCGGCGACCTCGGCACCGGCAAGACCGCGTTCGCGCGCGCTCTGATCCGCGCGGCGCTCGGGGAGGAGGAGGCCGAGGTGGCGAGCCCGACCTTCGCTCTGGCTGAAGCCTACGACACGTCGAAGGGCCGCATCACGCATTTCGACTTCTACCGACTCGCACAAGCGGCCGAAGCCCGCGAGATCGGTTTCGACGAAGCGCTCGCAAACGGTGCGGCGCTCATCGAGTGGCCAGAGCGTGCGGCAGGGCTGATGCCCGCCGACCGGCTCGAGGTCCGCTTCGAGGAGGCGGACG
>DATLZB010000094.1:0-3746 GCA_035574175.1 Hyphomicrobiaceae bacterium | reverse complement strand
AGGCCATGTTCAGTCTTCGGAGATCGGATCATTCCCTCAAGCACAGACCGCTCTTCCGCCGTCAGCTTGATCGGGGTCGCTTCTTGGATGTTCATTCCTTCCTTGAATCACGACTCCGCCTCCAGCGATAGTCGGTACTAGTGAGCGCGGGGCTTGCGCTGCAACTTGCGATCGCGGGAGCAATGCTGAACCTGCCGCCCTTGCGTGCGCTCTTCGAGTGGCCGGCGGCGGCGGTGACCGCTCTGCAGTCAGCAACCGGTGCCGGCGTGCAGCTCGTGTTCGGTTACCTCGCGGGCGGACCCGCACCGTTCGACGTGGTGCGGCCCGAGCATGGCTTCGTGCTGGCGTTCCAGGCGCTGCCACTCATTCTTGTGGTCAGTGCATTGTCCAGGCTCCTTTATCACTGGGGCATCCTCCAAGGATTGGTGCGCGCTTTTGCGTGGATGTTGCAGCGCTCGCTCGGCGTTTCCGGACCGGTCGGCACCTCGGCCGCCGCCAACATCTTCGTCGGCATGATCGAGGCCCCACTGTTCATACGACCTTATCTTGCCGGCATGAGACGCGGCGGCCTGTTCGCCACCATGACTGTCGGCATGGCCGGTATCGCCGGCACGGTGCTTGCGCTCTATGCTTCGATCCTCGAACCCAAGGTCGCCGGGGCGGCCGGACATCTGATCGTTGCCTCGGTGATCAGTGTACCCGCCGCCCTGATGCTGGCGGCGCTGATGGTGCCCGACGAGGGGGCGGGTGAGGCGCCATTCGGTCCGAACGATCTGGTGATCGATGAAGCGGCGTCCAGCATGGACGCCATCGCGCGAGGTACGCGCGAGGGTATCGATCTTCTCGTCAACGTCGCTGCCATGCTGATCGTGATTGTCGCCCTGGTGGCGCTCGCCAACCAGGTCCTGGCCTGGTTGACCGATTTCATCGGCGTGCGTCTGACGTTCGAGCAGATGCTCGGGTGGTGCTTTGCGCCGCTCGCCTGGCTTACCGGCATACCTTGGGCAGAGGCAACGAGCGCGGGCAGCCTGCTCGGTACCAAGACGGTGCTCAACGAGCTCGTGGCCTACCTGCAACTCTCTGCACTGCCGCCGGAAGCGCTCTCCGAGCGCTCCCGGCTGATCCTGACGTATGCGCTGTGCGGTTTTGCCAACTTCGGCAGCCTCGGCATCATGATCGGCGGCATCGCCGCCATGGTGCCGGAGCGGCGTGCCGAGATCGTCGAACTCGGCAGCAAGACGCTGATTTCGGGCACGCTCGCCACGCTGATGACCGGGGCCGTCGTCGGCCTCTTGACCCCCGGCTAGGGGCTGTCTGCTTATTTATTGACCGACCGGGCCGCGCCCAGCATAGAAGCGCCATGGAACGCGCAGAAACACGCCCACTCGCCCTCAGCATCCCCAACGTGCTGACGTATCTGCGGATCGCGGCGGTCCCGGCCCTGGCGGCGTGCCTCTACCTCTTTGAGGGGGATTTCGGGAGGTGGAGCGCGTTCGTCGTGTTCCTCGCCGCCAGTTTGACCGACTGGCTCGACGGGTACCTGGCGCGAGCGTGGGCACAACAGTCCCGCCTCGGACGCATGCTTGATCCGATTGCCGACAAGCTGTTGGTCGGCACGGCGCTGCTCATGCTGGTGCACGATCAGACCATCGACGGCGTCTCGATCTGGGCGGCCATCATCGTGCTCTGCCGCGAAATCCTGGTATCGGGTCTGCGCGAGTATCTGGCCGAGCTCAACGTGAAGGTGCACGTTACGCTGCTCGCCAAATGGAAGACTACGGTGCAGATGATAGCCCTGGCCGTGCTGCTGCTTGGACCGGCGACGGGAGAATTGGCTGGGCCGCTGACGCTCACCGGGCTTATGCTGCTTTGGCTGGCCGCGCTGCTTACGCTGTGGACCGGTTATGATTATTTAAGGGCAGGCGTCCGCCACGCCATGGAGGGCTAGGCGGCAGGCCCGGGATGCGCGTCATGACAGTCAAGCTCTGCTATTTCGCCTGGGTTCGCGAGCGTGTCGGCAAGGGCGAGGAGGTGGTCGAGCTGCCGGAGGGCATCGGCTCGGTGGCGGATCTTGTCGCCTGGCTCAGATCGCGGGGCCCTGAGTACGCGGCCGCCTTCCAGCGTGCCGACGTCATTCGTGCGGCCATCGACCGGACGCACGTCAAGCCGACGGCCGCGATTGCGGGCGCGCGCGAAATCGCCTTCTTCCCGCCAGTAACCGGGGGGTAAGCGATGGCGGTCCGAGTCCAGCGAGAGCCCTTCGACATCGGCGCTGAGGTGGCACGTCTGATTGCCGGGCGGACCGACATCGGCGCGGTCGTCACCTTTAGTGGTCTGGTGCGCGACGTTAACGACGGCCGCCGCGTCACGGCGATTTGGCTCGAGCACTACCCCGGCATGACCGAGGAAGAGCTTGCCCGTGTCGAGGCGGAGGCACAGTTGCGTTGGCCGCTGCAAGCAAGCCTTGTGATGCACCGGTACGGCAAACTATCCCCAGGCGAGACTATCGTGCTCGTGGTAACCGCGTCCGCCCACCGGCAGGCGGCGTTCGAGGCGGCCGAGTTTCTGATGGACTACCTCAAAACCCGCGCGCCGTTCTGGAAGAAGGAGGAAATGGGAGCTCAGGGCGGTCAGTGGGTCGAAGCACGGCAAAGCGACGATGCCGCAGCGGCGCGCTGGGACCGGCGCTGAGCCGCCTTGCTCACTGCGGACGGGGAAACTCCGGCAAAATCTCGTGAAGTGCGATCGGCGCCGATCGGCGACCGCGCGAGGCCGCGGCGCGCCGGTCATGCGCCGCGATCTCCCGGCGCAGACGCGATTCGAAGAGGGCGAGGGGGCGTTCAGGATCGCCTGAACGGGCGATCTCGGCGGCGATGATTCGTGTCAGCTCGAGCGCAAGGGTCACGGCGCGATCCTCCCCGAGCGGCCGCGACAAGGCGCCGAGCGATATGATGCGGGCGCGGACGTGATGCGGAATGTGGGCCATCGAGCTGTTCCATTGCGGGACGGTCGATGTCAGCGTTGCAACCGACGGGCCAGCGGAGCGCCTCGTCAAGGGTTGTCCGGGGGGCGCCCGCAAAGAAGTGTCTGCGCGCGCCGGCATAAGACGCGGCCACGCAGGTCCTTCATGATCTGATACGCGCAGTTGCGGCCCGGAAGCCCGCTCACCCCGCCGCCCGGATGTGCACCAGCGCCGCAAAGGTAAAGACGGTCGATCGGCATGCGGTAATCAGCGTGGCCCAGCACCGGCCTCAGCGAGAAGATCTGGTCCAGGGAAAGTTGACCGTGAAAGATGTCGCCGTCCACAAGGCCGAAGCGGCGCTCAAGATCGAGCGGCGAAAGTAGTTGGCGGGCGAGCACGCTCGATTTGAAGTTCGGCGCATGGGCATCAACGGTGTCGATGACGAGGTCGGCGAAGGCCTCCTTCTCGCGCCAATCTTCCCAGCTTCGTGGGCCGGGCAGGCGCGGAGCCACATGCTGGACGAAGAGGCTTGCCACGTGGCGGCCCGCAGGCGCGAGAGTGCGGTCGATGACGGAGGGAATCAGCATCTCGACGATGGGCTCGCGCGACCATCCTTCAAAACGCGCCTCATGATAGGCCCGCTCTAGTACCGACTATCGCTGGAGGCGGAGTCGTGATTCAAGGAAGGAATGAACATCCAAGAAGCGACCCCGATCAAGCTGACGGCGGAAGAGCGGTCTGTGCTTGAGGGAATGATCCGATCTCCGAAGACTGAACATGGCCT
>DATLZB010000093.1:0-29659 GCA_035574175.1 Hyphomicrobiaceae bacterium | reverse complement strand
CCGGACGTGAACCTCGTGGTTGGTCGAGAGGACGTTGCCCATCAAGGGCCAGCGGAGCGTGGTCGCCCCGCACAAGCGCCCACTTAATATCAAGCCGTTCACCTTGTCAATACCCTAGTTAAAATCCCTTGCCAAATCTCGACAGCCAATATTTGGCCATCGATTCGTCTGAAACCAGGGCCTGTACCTTGACAGCCCCCAGTCATTGGGCCGCCGTGCGGCACCAGGCGCTGGGGTCGGCCTCGCTCCAGCCAAGGATACCAAGGATAGAGGAGTGCTTTGACTTAGGAAATACCAAGCGTTTGCAGTCCAGTGCATTGACAAAGCGAGAACAGATCGGAACCATTGGTGCGCGGCTGGCGGCAGGCCTGTCGCGGAGCTAAGCCTGCGGCGGACGAGGTTCACTCGCGCCCTGGGTAGGCGAGCGCCGCCGCCGTGATCTGCCTTCTCGCAGGGTGGCGGGGTCGTGCTCGGAGGCGCCGAGCAATTCGGCTGCGGTCGGGGGGGAGAAGCGAGTATTGGTCGATCGACGTCGGCATGCTCCTGTTGCGCGCTCGCGCGTGCCGCCGCTGGCGGACCGCCCGCAGGGTCTGCCCCAGGTCTACCGCGGTCGCGCGCGGCGAACGCTGGCCGACATCTACGATGCCGACCATGCCGAAAGCCGCAGCAGCGGCAGGTTTCGCTGGCTGCTCAGCACCTGCCTTGCGGCCATGGTCGGCTCGCTGGCGATTGGAGTGGTGATTTTCGGCTCGCTCGACGGCATGGACGCCGACCACGGCGTGCCCACCGTGCTGAAGCGGATACGCGAGAGCCAGTTTCCCGCGCCGCAGCCTCCGCGCCCCACGGAGGGGCTGCGGTGGTCCATCTCCAAGTCCGATCGCCTGCAGCTCGCCGTCGGTGCGCCGATCATCCGCCACAAGATCGTCGACCGCATGCAGGTGCGCCGCGACAACCGCCCCTTCATTCAGATCAGACACTACGCTCGCATTGTGGCCCGCCTCCAGCCGCCGCCGGCGGCCAAGGCCTCGGCCATCCCGCCGTTCAACCCGTTCTCGCTTTATGCTGCGCAACCCTCCGAGGGCAATGACGGGGGCAGCGCGCCGGCCGCCGGCCGTACCGACATCAAGCTTGAGGTCGTCGACCTGCTCGGTGGCCTGCTGCCGGCCAACGACGGGCAGGAGCTCGACGCCCAGGAGGCGCACGATCTCGTCGCGCAGCTCCACGAGCTCGAAGCGCAACTCTCGAGCATGCGGCCAGGTTTCCAGCCTGACGGCATGGACCTGCTCGCCAACCCCAACATTCGACCGCCCGCCGACCCCGTGCCGCCCAACACGACGGTCGTGCGCAAGTCGGGCGATTCCGAGGAAGCCGCCGACGATCTTGAGCAGCAGAAACGGGAAGTGGTCAGGGTCTCGCGCGGCGATACGCTCCTCCGTATCCTTCAGCGCCTGGGTGCCGAGCCGCTGCAGTCCCGTGTCATGGTCTCCGCGGCCCGCACTGTGTTTCCCGAGACGGCACTGGCGCCGGGGCAAGAGGTGCACGCCATTCTGGTGCCGTCGCTCACCAAGGCGGGAGCCATGGAGCCCGGCCGCTTCAGCATATTCGACGAGCAGGGCCAGCATAAGGTGTCGGTGACGAGGAACGCCGCCGGCGAGTTCGTGGCGAGCGCGACCGAGTTCGACAACTCCGTCGTACGCCCGGCCTCGGATGGCGACGTCGCTCCTTCTTCGAGCGTCTACGCCGGCTTTTACCATGCCGCGCTGGCGGGAGGTCTCGACCAGGACACGATCATGCAGGCGCTGCGCATTCACGCCTACGACACCGACTTCCGCCGGCGCATCCACGCTGGCGACCAAGCCGAGTTCTTCTTCGACCTCAGAGGCGAGCCCGGTCACGAGAACGAACTCGGCGAGCTGCTCTTCACTTCCATCACGTCGGGCGGCGAAACCTACCGCTTCTGGCGTTATCGAACGCCCGATGGTGTGGTCGACTACTACGACGAGTTCGGCAACACTTCGAAGAAGTTCCTGTTGCGTCGCCCGGTTCGCGGCGAGGCGGTGCGGCTCGCCTCAGCATTCGGCAACCGCTTTCACCCCGTTCTCGGTTACGTGCGCCCGCACAACGGTATCGACTGGGCCGGCCCCATCGGCACGCCGATCCTGGCTGCCGGCAACGGCGTCATCGAGGAAGCCGGGCGCAAGGGCGAGTATGGCAACTACGTGCGCATCCGCCATGCCAACGGCTACCAGTCGGCCTATGCGCACATGAGCCGGTTTGCGCAGGGCGTTGAGCCGGGGGTGCGCGTGCGCCAGGGCGAGATCATTGGCTATATCGGCAACACCGGGCTGTCCGCCGGTCCGCACCTGCACTTCGAGATCCTGGTCAACAACCGGCACGTCGATCCGCTGTCGATCGAGGTTCCCCGCGAGCGCCGGCTCACCGGGCGGCAGCTTGCCGACTATCAGAAGGAACGCGCGCGCATCGACGCGCTCATGAGTCGCGCGCCGGTATCGAGCGAGTCGCGTTGAGGGTAGCCATCTCCCTGGCGAACGGCAGCGTCGTTTGTTGCCTCCGCAACTGTCGGAGCTAGGAGGATTTGGGCTTGCGCCGCAGCGACGGCAGCGCGGCAGGCACGTTGGCGTGAACAACCTGCGCCTTCTTCGCAGTGACCTGTCGAGGCGCGCCGATGAAGCGCACCCCAAGCTCGTCGAGCTTGCGCCAGACCACCTCGCAGCTTGCCTCGACACCATCCGATTCGACGATCAGCTCGAACCTGTCGGGAGCGCTGATGCTGCCGTCCACTCGCAGTCGTGCGCCGGTCGCGGAAAGGTCGCGCACCGTGCATGGCAGCGTACAGAAACGGTTATTGTAGGCGATGATGCCCGACTTGAGCGTTCTGCGGCGGGCGGTGCAGCGGTGCTCCTCGTCGGCTTTCACTGCCGGCGCGCCGAACTGAACGACATTGCTGTTGGCCAGGATCGGGTTGGCCATGACGCGTACTCCGGCACCTCCTTCTTGTGTACGCTGATCGAGTGAAGGTCCGGTAAACGGCGCGAGCGACGCCTGTCCGTATCGTTAAGCGATGCCTGATCCGGCCGGCGACACGTGTCCCCAGCGTTAGCGGAAGACCCGGCCCAGTATGGTCACCATCACCTGGCCGGCGCGGATGCGCTCCACCGCCGCGCTGTAGCGCCCGCCATAGACGTGACGGATCATGGCTTTCCGCGTTGCCAGCGAATGGTCCGTGCGCAGTGCGAATTCCCCCTCGTCGGCTCGCACGATTTGCGCCATCACGCGCGTATCCCCCACTTTGACCGCAACCTCCGTTCCCACCGTCGCCGGCGCCTTGCCGGCGAGCCGCATGCCCCCGGTCGAGATGTCGAGTAGCGGATAGGCGTAGACTTGGCCGCCTCTGATGATCGTCACCGGCTCGCATGTCGCAAAGCGCTCCGCCTTGCGCTTGCGCGGCTGTTCGATGCACACCATGCAGGCGATCGTCAGGATGATGATGTTGTACCAGCTCCAGAACAGCGCGAGCACGCTCGATTCCTGGAGGGGCCGGCCGTCGTCGATGACGAACGCCAGCATCACCCCGGCGATGGTGAGAGCGAGGTAAAAGGCGAAGATCCGAAACAGCGACCATTGAACGAACAGCTTGTCGCGGTCGCCGCCTTTGGCGGTGACCTTGAATTTCTGACCCTTAGGCTTCACCAGCCCCGCCGCGACTGCCCTCACCACGGAGTGTGCACAAAGCAGCTGACTGACGTCGGCCATGATGGGCAAAAGCCGCCCCTCGCTCAGCCATGCCATGATCGCACACTGCACGACGAAGTAGGGTACGAAGTTGAGGATCGCATCGCTCACGTCGGCATGAACGGCCTCCACGCCGAACAGCAGATAGAGCGCCGGGATCAGTAGGCCCAGCAGCCGGAACAAATGCGCCGCGCTCCAATATAGGAATGTTCCTGAAAGGATCAGCCGATCGACCAACGACAGTCCATTGCCCGGCCGTATCGGGCTGCACCGGCCGCGGCAGATCTGCACGAAGCCGAGGCACCAGCGGCTGCGCTGTGTGATGTATTCCTTGAGCCCTTCGGGAGCGAGGCCGAGCGTCAACCGCTCGTTGAGATACACGGTCTGGTAGCCGATCTGACGCAGGCGAAGCGTCACCAGGTAGTCCTCGGTCACCGACTCGGTGGGGAAACCGCCGATCCGCTTCAGAGCCGAGAAACGGATGACTGACGACGTTCCGCAGCAGAACGCGGCGCCCCAGGCATCCATCGAGGCCATCAGCACGTCGAAGAAGTAGCGCTGCTCGTCGGGCCAAACGCGCGCTGCCGACAGGTTGCCCTGGATCGGGTCGGGGTTCACGAAGTGCTGGGGTGTCTGCACGATGGCCACACGCTCGTCGCGAAACAGCGTCATGGCCCTGGTCAGGAACTCGGGTGTCGGCACGAAATCCGCGTCGAGAATGGAGATGAACTCCGGGGGGTCTGGCAGTGCCTCAAGGCGCGACAGCGCGTTGTTGATATTGCCGGCCTTGGCGTGCGCATTGTCGTTGCGTGCTATGTAGCCGCAGCCATGCCGCTCACAGAGCTCCTTGAGCCACCGCCTTCTTCCGTCGTCGCACACCCACACTCGGAAATTCGGATAGTGCATCGCCATCGCGCCGACGATGGTCTGCTCGAGGATCGGCTCCTCTTCGTTATAGGTGCATATGAGCACGTCGATGCGCGGCATCCGCGGACGATCGAGCAGCCAGGCCATGTTGGCTTCCACGTCCGCGCTACGGTTGCGGGTGCGGGTCATGAACAGGAGTGTAATCGTGGTCGACACCAGCGCGAGCGCTTCCACGCCCGCAAAGGCGAGCCCGGCGATCCAGTCCGCGGTGAGGCCGGCCGGCGGTAGAGTCTCGCTGACGCGCCAAGCCACGTAGCGCCAAGTGAGGAGGATAGCGAAGCCGAGGACGACCGTTCGGGCGACGGTGCTCTCGCGGCGCAGCCAGGGCAGCGCCGCAATGACCAGACCGAACGCCACTACTCCCGGCCACACGCTGCTGGCGATGGTTGTCCCGATCGGACTCATGGCCTGCTTCCGGCAGCCAGGGTCGGTACCTCGCCTGGATCGCCGAACACCACCCGTCCGGTGCGGCCGAGATGACAGTTCTGCGACTGGGCGAGGGCCGGGATCGCAACGTTGACGCGGTACGCCTCTTTGATCAGCGATCGCGGCGCGATGGCGAGGTTGGCCGGCGCCTCGGCGACACCGGTCAGATGAACGATGTAGCCCTCGAGCTCCTTCCCGCCGTCACGGAAGCGGAACCGCGCCGGGCCGCCGACCTGCAGGCGGTTGAACACCGATTCGCTGACCGTCGCCGTCACCACCGCGGTAGTGCAGTCGAGCATGCGCAGCAGCTCTTGCCCGCGATTGACCTGCTCGCCTGACGCCGTCAGCAGCTCCCATATCGTGCCGTTGGCGGGAGCCGCCACAGTGACCCTTGCCAGGTTGGTGAAGCGCGCCTGTTCCTCGGCGAGCTCTTCCTTGAGCAAGGCCGTGCGGCTCTCGTTCTGGTGCAGCTCGGCGGTCAGCTCCGCCATCTGTTGCTGCAACTCGTCCGCGCGCTGGGAGGAACGCGGCCGGTCGTTGTAGCTGTCGCCGACGAAGGTTCCGGCGCGGGCGGCCTCCAGTTCCACCTCCACCGTCCTTGCCCTGTGCTGGGCTGCCACGATCTGCTGATCGGCAATGTCGCGTTCGCGCCGTGCGCGGTCGAGAGAGGCTCGTGTCTGCCAGCCCTTGACCGCCAGCGTTTCGGTTCGCTGCAGCACGTCGGCCGCCTCCTCGCGCCGGGCCTTTGCCACTTCGATCTCGCTCCTGATCTCGGCCAGGCGGGCTTCGAGCTGACGGATGCGTCCCTCTTGGAACAACCGTGTCTGAGCCGCGAACTCGGTATGAAGCGCGCGCGCGCTCTCCAGCTTTGCGCGGAGCAGTTGTCGGTCGTGCTCCAGGCGCTCGACGAGACGCCTCAGTTCGTCGAGGCGGGTGCGGTCCGCGCGTGAGTTGACGATGGTGAGCAGCGGCGTGCCGGCCGCCACCGTTGCACCGACCGTCAGGCGGGCCTGAGCAGCGATCACCTGTCCCTCGATGGGCGTCCTCAACGTCACCAGTCGCGCGTTGACGACGGCCTCCACGCTTGTCGTCTGCATCAGCCGTTGCGCTGGCCCCCAGCCGACGATCACGACCAGCGCCAAGCCGATCGCCGTCTTGAGCAGTCGTCGGATGGTGGCGTTTGCATACACTTGGCGCAGCCGTTCGGTGAGGCGGGCGCCGGTTTTTGGCAGCTCGCGCAGAGCCTTTGGAAGCTCCCGCAGGATGTCGTCCGCGCGGCGCAGGAGCCGCACAGCGTCCGTTCGATCACCGCTCGGTACAGGAGATTCGCGCGGGGAAGTGTCCTGGTCGTGACCGAAGGTCCTGTGCGCCCGCTGCTCGCGATCAGCGCCATCAAGCCTGTCGAGCTCTGCTGCGAGCGCCTCCAGGCGCACGGAATCGGCCGTCAACGGCGATGCGGACGACGGCTC
Source organism: Hyphomicrobiaceae bacterium (assembly GCA_035574175.1). Taxonomy (GTDB): domain Bacteria; phylum Pseudomonadota; class Alphaproteobacteria; order Rhizobiales; family Hyphomicrobiaceae; genus DATLZB01. Next base: position 23,084 of record DATLZB010000093.1, on the reverse strand, counting down.
CGAACTAAGGGTGGCCGTGACCGGAGGCTCTTGCTTCTCTGCACCGCGCGTATTTCCGGCTGGTTCGATCTTGCGTCGCGCCGTTGTCTCCCGGGCCATTGAGAAAGCCTCTGCCACACGTTATGTCCACGCGGACACATCCCCCCGCGTGGCGCCAGTCAAGTCGCGTTCGAAGTGGATGCGAAAGTCTTGCCTTCGCCCCGCGCTCGCTCATTCAGCGCGGACAGGATCGATAATGAAGATTTCCAATGAGTGCCCGGTATAGATTTTGGGCAGACATGATTCTTTTCATGGTGCAGGATTTCTAAACGCGCCGTCGCACGTCGCGGCTTTGCAGATCGAAGAGGCAAAAACGTTGCCCGCGCCTTACCGGCTGTCGGAGGCCGGGACGGCACCGCCGGCTCCCCGCCTGGCTTGCCGCCGCAACGTGTCGCATGCCATACACGCCCACTGCCTGGGCCACAGGGAGCGCACACCGAGATGCAGAACAAAGTAATGGAAGGGCTCGAGCGGAGCCTTGAAGGGATGTTGTTTGCGAGCCGCTGGCTGCTGGCTCCGTTCTACGTGGGTCTTGCGCTGTCGATCCTCGTCCTGCTCATCAAGTTTATAGAAGAGTTCTTTCTTATCGCGGGCAAGGCCTTCAACTCGACCGAGGCCGGCGTCATCCTTGGCGTGCTGTCGCTGGTCGATCTGGCGCTGACCGGCTCGCTGCTGGTGATCGTTATCTTTTCGGGCTACGAGAACTTCGTCTCGCGCATCGACCACTCCAAGCACAAGGATTGGCCGGCATGGATGGGCACCATCGACTTCACGGCGCTCAAGCTGAAGCTGCTCTCCTCCATTGTCGCCATTTCGGCCATCCAGCTCCTCAAGCAGTTCATGGACGTGAAGACGTCCTCCGACCGCGACTTGTTTTGGTATGTGGTGATCCATCTCGTCTTTGTCGGCTCGAGCGTGCTCCTCGCCTTGTCGGACCGCATCGCCGGAGACGATCACGGCGCAAAGCCCGCCGAGAGCCCGCCGCTGCCAAGGCAGCCCGAGGCGGCATTTGGCGCGGCTTCGTCCGCTCGGTGAGCTGATCCATACGACAGGGGAGTGCGGCCATGCGCGCGAGGGTGAACGGCATAGACCTTCACTATGTGGTGTCCGGCAGGGCCGATGCGCCTCCGGTCTTGCTGCATCACCCCCTCGCCACCAACCTGACGATTTGGGACGAGCTCACTGCTGCGCTCGAGCCGCATTACCGCGTTATCCGCTTCGATGCGCGCGGACACGGGACGTCCGACGCGCCGAAGGGCGCCTACACGTTCGAGACGCTTACCGGCGACGTGGTCGGGCTCCTCGACCACTTGGGTCTCGCCAAGGTGCGCTATCTTGGCCTTTCTATGGGGGGCTTCGTCGGCCAGTACCTCGGCCTGCTCCATCCACATCGCGTCCACTCGCTCTGCCTCGTGTCGACCTCCAGCAACATGGCGGCGCTCGGTCGGGAGATCTGGGATGAGCGCATCCGCATCGTCGATGAGCAGGGCATGACGCGGAGCGTCGTCGATGGCGCGCTCGCCCGGTGGTTGTCGCCTGACGCTCTGAAGTCGCGCCCGGAGCTGGTCGCGCGCCTGCGCGCGATGATCGAGGCCACGCCACCTGCCGGCTATGTCGGCTGGTGCCATGCCATTCGCGCGCTCGACATTACCGACCGTATTCGTGCCATCCGCCTGCCCACCAAGGTAATTGCCGGCGAGCTCGACCCCGCAACCCCTCCCGCCGGCGCGAGAGTGATCCACGAGGCGATCGCTGGATCGCAATTCGTGGTATTGCCCGGTGTGTCGCACATGTTGCACGTGGAGGCGCCGGCTGCCTTTCACCGCGAGGTCCTTCCCTTCCTCGCCGAGCACGGACCGAGCGCATAACGGCTTCTCGCATGCGCCGGGCCGGTCATGGCACGCATCCTCATCGTCGGCGGCTACGGTGCGTTCGGGGCGCGGATCGCCGAGCGACTGGGGCGCGAGGACTGGCTTGAGATCGTGATCGCCGGCCGGACCGAGGCCAAGGCGAAGGAGGCCGCGGAGGCCCTCGCCCTTCAGGCCGCCGCCCGCATTGAAACCGCGCAATTGGCGGCCGAGACGACGGACGCCGAGCAGCTTGGGCGGCTTGCCCCGGACATCGTGATCAACGCCTCGGGCCCCTTTCAGCATCTGGGCTATGGCCTCGCCCGGGCCACCATTGCAGCCGGCGCCCATTACATCGACCTTGCGGATGCGCGTGCTCACGTGCGCGACTTTCACGTCCTTGACTGCGCCGCGCACCACGCCGACGTATTGGCGATTGCCGGCGCCAGCAGCGTGCCGGCCCTCACCACCGCGGTCGTCGACCACTTCGCGTCGCGGTTTGCGCGGCTCCGAAGCGTCGTCTACGGCATTTCGCCTGGCAACAGTTTCGATCCCGGCCCTGCGACGACGGCTTCTATCCTGAACGGGTTGGGCCGCCCGTTCCCCGTTCCTTTCGCCGGGGACACGAAGACCGTCTACGGCTGGCAGGGGCTGTGCCGGCGCCGCCTGCCGGAGCTTGGCCATCGCTTCTTCGGCTATTGCGAGGTGCCGGACCTAGACCTCTTCCCCGCGCGCTATCCGGGGGTCGAGACGGTATACTTTTACGCCGGGGTCGAAGTGCCGCTGTTCCACCTGTCCTTGTGGCTCTTGTCCTGGCCGTGCCGGTTTGGGCTGCTGCGCCGACCCGAGCGGCTGGCCGAACCGCTCCTGTGGCTGAAGCGCCGGCTCTCCTGGCTCGGCTCCGATCGTGGCGGCATGTTCATGACGCTTGAAGGTACCGGACCGGACGAGAAGGAAAAGCGGATCGACTGGTGCCTGCTCGCCGGCCGCGGACACGGTCCCTATGTGCCGGCCATCGCCTCGGTGATCGTCGCAAAGAAACTCGCGCGGGGCGAACTCGAAACTCGCGGCGCAATGGCCTGCCAGGGCTTGTTCAGCCTGGCCGAATTCATGACCGAGGTTAAGGACCTGGATATTTGCGCCGTCACCGGTTGACGCCCGCTCGCGGCATCGGCGGCGTCACGTCAATTGTGGTCTTCCGGCAGGCGCGGCAGCGGCAGGAAATCTATGCCCTCATCCTTGAGGTCGCGCACCTCATCGGACGTGGCCTCGCCGTAGATGCAGCGCCGCTCGACCTCCTCATAATGGATCTTGCGCGCCTCCTCCGCGAAGTTTGGACCCACGTACTCGCCGATCGCCTCAACTTCGCGCCGCACCTTGCGCATCAATGCCAAGAACTCACGCCGGGCTTCGGCCAGCTTGGCCGCCTCGCTCGTCGGCAAGCCGCTGTTGCCGGTCTTTTCCGAGCGCGTCGCCAAACCCGGCGCCATGATCGCCTTGGAAACCGTTGTCACGTTGCATTCGGGGCACGCGATCTGACCGCGCTTGACCTGCCGATCGTAGCCTGCACTTGACCCGAACCAGGCCTCGAACTCATGGCCGTTGTTGCACTGCAGTCGGTAGCGGATCATGCAGCCACCTTTGGCCTCGGCAACCCTTCCGAGAATTTTGATTCAACATCGAACATTATGACAGAATCCTGAACAACCATGCTAAGCCACATCGTCGCTGCGCTGCCAAGCCTGTGGCATGGTTACCACGCTGTTGCAAGACCCCTGAGCGGCTCACTCAGGGAAAGATGCGGCTGTCGTCTGTGACCAGCGCCAGTGCAAGCACGTCGACCCGCCGCACGCCTGCCCGTTTGAGCACGCGCGCACAGGCCGACACCGTCGCTCCTGTTGTTATCACGTCGTCGATAAGCACCACATTGCGCCCGCGCAAGGCGGTGCGCCCTCCCGCCGTGACGGCAAAGGCGCCGGCCAGGTTACGTAGGCGCTCGTCCGAGCCAAGGCCGACCTGGCTCGTTGTCCAGCGCACCCGGACAAGCGAAAGGGGATCGTAGGGAAGGCCGGTCTGGCGCGCCAGCTCCTGCGCCAGAATGGCGGCCTGGTTGAATCGTCGCTGCAGCAGCCGCCACCGGTTGAGCGGCACCGGCATGAGAACATCGGCGTCCGCCAGGATCTCGGCGCCCGCCTGCTTGAGCCATCGGCCGAACAGGCGGCGGGCATCATGCCTGTCGCCGTACTTGAGCTTGTGGATCAGTTCGCGCATGACGCGGTCGAATCGCGCCACCGCCCGGGCGCGATCATAGACGGGTGGGTTCCGCAAGGCAGCGCCGCATACGGTCGGCCCGCCCGGGTCGTAAGGGAGCGGCAAACCTGTCCTCTCGCACAGCGGCGGCCCAATGAAGCTGATCGCCCGCCAGCAGCCGGCGCACAGCGAGTCGTGCGAGCCGAGCGGTTTGCGGCAGGCAAGACAGACCGGGGGCAGGATGACATCGGCGAGCCGCCGCGCGGCTTCGATGAGGGCCGATTGGAGCCGGCCGCCGAGGCCGTGGCCTCCCGCTAACGCACGATGGTCCGCAACAGCCATTAGAATGACGCACGCATTGCCTCGGCCCCCCAACTCTAACACGGGCTGGTCACGCCCGGGGAGGATGGGCACACGGTTGTATACTCGCTAAAATCTGCCGATGTCCGACGCCGCCGCTCCCGCCATCTTCGACCGCCGGCTGCTCACCCGGCGCCGCGGCCGCGCGGCCGCGCGCGGAAGCGGACCGGACTTCCTCCTCGACCGCGTCGCCGAAGACCTGCTCGAGCGGCTCTCCCTCATCAACCGCCGGTTTTGCATTGCCGTTGATCTCGGCGCCCACCACGGCTTGCTCGGGCGGCGGCTCAGGCGGCTCGACGGCATCGGCATGGTCGTGGAGACGGACCTTTCGCCGCCCATGCTCGCCCTTTGCCAGGGGCCCCGCGTCCTCGCCGACGAGGAGCTGCTTCCCTTCCGCTCCGGCTCGCTCGATCTCGTCGTTTCCGCGCTCACGCTGCAGCTCGTCAACGACCTGCCCGGCACGCTGATCCAGATTCGGCGCGCTTTGAAGCCCGACGGCCTTCTCCTCGCCGCCATGCTGGGTGGCGACACTTTGACGGAGCTGCGCCAGTCGTTTCTGGCCGCGGAGGTCGAGATCGAGGGTGGCGCCTCCCCGCGTGTCGCACCCTTCGCCGACGTACGGGATCTTGGAAGTCTGCTGCAGCGGGCGGGCTTCGCGCTCCCCGTCGCCGACTCCGAGATCGTGCGCGTGGGCTACGCCTCCCCGCTCGAGGTGATGCGCGAGATCAAGGCTATGGGCGCGAGCAACATGCTCATCAGCCGGCGCAGAACGCCGATGCGCCGCGCCACGCTGGCCCGGGCGTGCGAGATCTACGCCGAACGGTTCGGCCGGGCCGATGGCCGCGTCACCGCCACCTTCGAGATTCTCACCATGACCGGCTGGGTCCCGCACGAGAGCCAGCAGCAGCCGCTGCGGCCGGGCTCAGCCAAGGCACGCCTTGCCGACGCGCTCGGCGTCGAGGAGCACTCTGCCGGCGAGAAGGCAGCAGAATAAAGGCGAAGCTGGCGGCTCAGCCGCGATAGACGGGGTCGGGCTGCGAGAAGAAGCTGTAGAGGATGTGATAGACGAGCTGGTAGTTCTTCTGCTGGAACGAGGCGTGGGAAATGCCGGGCATCACCGCGAACTGTTTGTCCGGGTTGGGCAGCCGACGGAAGAACTCGATGAGGTCGTCGAAGGCCGCAATGCCGTCCCACTGGCCGCGCATGATGATGGTGGGCACGGTGATCTTGGCCGGATCGACCACCGGCAGCTTCGAGCACATGTCAACATAGGTGCCGGTCGGCACTGAGTCGTCGAGCGAAAGGATGTGTTCGGCGAACGCCTCGATGACGCGGTCCTCCGCAGTGCCCGGGTGGTCGCGGTTGAAGATCGAATACACGAACGCCTTGTCGATCGGACGCCGGTTGGCCTTCTGGAATTCCGCCAGCTTCTTCTTGCGCTCAGCGAGCGTCGGGCTCCCCTCGCCCGTCCATACGAAGGCATCGAGCGCTAGCCGCTTCACTCGCTCCGGATGGCGCTCGGCGAACATGGCCGCGCGCAACGCGCCCGATGAGATGCCGTAGACCAGCAGTGGACCGCACTGACGCGTCTTCTGGATGTAGGCGCTGGCCGCCGCCAGATCGTCGGCGCCGTTGGCGATGTCGAAGTTGATGCTGCGCTTCTTGTCGGAGCGGCCGTAGCCCTCCATGTCGACCGACCAGGTATCGTAGCCGCGCTTGGCGAACCAGTCCATTACCGAGGAGTCGGGACGGCCCGGAACGGAAAGGTCGAAGGTCGGCTGGGAAGCCATCGAGGAGCCATGCACGAACAGCACCGTTCCCTTTTTGCCGTCGAGGCGCCCTGCGTACTTCTCCCACAGGAACAGCCGTACGTCGCCCTTGTTGGTCCAGTGCTCCCGGCCTTCCACCGGCGCCATCGCCGTCTCGCCCGTCATTCCGCTTCTCCCTTTTCCGCACCACCCCTTCTGTCGCGCAAATGCGGCGCGTTTGCCAGTACGTCTTGTTGGCGCAGCCTCAGCCGAGCAGGTCGCGCAGCATCGGAATGAGCGGCACGTCGGCCGGAGGCATCGGAAACTCGCGCAGGCGGCTCGCGCGGACCCACCTCACCGCCTGCCCCTCGCGGGGTGCGATCTCGCCTTCCCAGCTGCGGCAGAGGTAGAGCGGCATCAGCAGGTGGAACTGCTCGTAGGCGTGGCTGGCGAAGGTGAACGGCGCAAGGCAGCTCTCGCACACCTTGATGCCGAGCTCCTCGTGAAGTTCGCGCACCAGCGCGGCCTCCGGGGTCTCGCCCTCGCCGACCTTGCCGCCTGGGAACTCCCAAAGTCCTGCCATCGGCTTGCTCGCCGGGCGCTGTGAGATCAGCACACGATTGTCTCGGTCGACGAGCGCGGCGGCGGCAACGAGAACGATGGGGCGAGGCATCAAAGAGGCTCTAGCCCGCCGCGTACTCCCGTTCAATGGGCCCGGTCGGAGCCATCTCCGGTGACCCACATGAGGTCTTCGCAGCATTGGCAACCGCGTACCGCTCGTTGTGAGGGAACTCTGGCCGTACTATCGGCTTGCCGCTGGGTGTTCGTGGAGCCGTTTGCCGAGCTGGCAGCGAGGGGGGCTCATGTGGACCATTGCCCGAGGCATTGTGGTGGCCGTTGGGGGTGTTGCGGCCGTCTCCGTGTCGCTCGTTCAGCTCAGGAAGGAGTGCCAGGACACCACGTTTGTCGAGTGCCTGGGCGATGCGGTCAATTGGATGTCGGGTGAAAGCCGTGCGCGGCCGGGCGCTCAGGCCTTGCTGCCTCCGGCCAAGACGTCGCCGCTGCCGCCTGTCACATCCTCGACGGGTAAGGCCGCTCCTCCCGGCTCCCCGGCACGCGGCTTCACTGTGATCAACGCCGGTAACGAGCCCGTTTTCCATGTGTTTGCCAGCCGGTGCGAAGAGAGAAACTGGGGAACCGACCGGCTCGGCAGCAACGAGGTGATCTCCCCGGGTCAGCGCCGCATGCTGAACCTTCAGGAGGGGAGCGGTCCCTGCTGCTACGACATGCGGGTAAGGTTCAAGAGCGGCACCAAACGCGACCTGATGGGCGTCGACGTCTGCCGTCTCACTCACTGGACGGTGAACAATCAGTAGCGACGCGGGCGCTTGTCCAAGCGCGATCAACCTGGCGCTGCGAGCGCAGGCAGGTAGTGTCGGCCGGTGAGCGCGTGGAAGCGCCACACCAGCAGGCCGGCGTGAACCGCAAGCCCGACGGACAGGCCGATCCACACGCCAACCGCCCCGAGCGCCGCCGGAAAGGCCAGCGCGTAGCAGGCCGTGAATCCGATCGCCCAAAAGCTCAACCCGGCGATCAGCATTGGCATGCGCGTGTCGTTGAGGCCGCGCAGGGCGCCGGCCGCCACGGTCTGTATGCCGTCGGCGATGAAGAACGTTGCTCCCAGCGCCAGCAGCGTAGCGGCGAGCGCGATCGTCCCCGCTGCGTCGGTGGCGCCCGCCCCAAGGAAGAAGTGCGGAATGATGTCGCGCGTCAGCACCACCGTCATGGTCATCGCCGCCATGAAGCCGGCCCCGAGCGCCAATGCTGCGAAGCCCGCCCGGCGGGTGGCGACGGCGTCGCGTCGCCCGGCGGCCTGGCCCACCCTGACCGTCGCTGCCAACGAGATCCCGAACGGCACCATGAACATGATCGAAGCCGTCTGCAGGGCAATCTGGTGGGCCGCGAGCGCTGTCGTGCCGATGCTCCCCATCAACAGGGCGGCGGCGGCAAACACGCCGTATTCGAGCAGAAAGATGCCGGAGATCGGCAGCCCGACGACGAGCAGCTTGCCCATTAGCGGCCAGTCTGGCCGCCAGAAGCGGCCGAGCACGCGGTATTTCTTGAACGGGTGGCGGGCATAGGCCACCCACACGGCGGCCACGCACATTCCGATGTTGACCATCGTCGTGGCGATGCCGGCGCCGAGAAGGTCGAGCGCGGGCATGCCGAACGCACCGTAGATGAGCGCGTAAGCGAGCAACCCGTTCGCCGGAATGGCGGCGAGCGTGATCCACAACGCCGGCTCCGGTCGGTTTACCGCGCTCATGAAATTCCGCAGCGCGATGAACGCCCATCCGGGGATCAGGCACCAGGCGAGCCCGTTGAGATATCGCGCGGCCAGCGCCGCCGCCTCGGCTTGCTGTCCGAGCGCGACCAGGATGTACTCGCCCCACAGCTGCGCCACGGTCAGCGGCGCTCCGAGCATGACCGACGCCCACAGGCCAACCCTCAGCGCCCGGCGCACCATGCGCGGCTGGCGCGCGCCGTGCGCCTGGGCGGCGAGCGGGGCGACGGCGGAGACGAGCCCCATGCCCAGCACGAACGCCGCGAACAGAACGGTGTGCGCCAGCGCGGTGGCCGCCACCGCCTTGTCGCCGAGCCGGCCGATGAGGGCGAGGTCGGTCGTCATCATGGCCACCTGGCCGAGCTGAGTCAGCGCCATGGGCGCGGCCAGCCGCATGGTCTCGACGAATTCCGCGCGCCAAATCGCACCCTTCGCTGGCGCTGGGGCGCCGGCGTCGATCACGGTCTCACTTGGTGTCATGCCGGCAACATAGGGAGCCCACGCCGAAACGCCAGTATTGGGCAGAACCGCGCGGGCCGGCCCCGTCGCTTTGATGGCTTCGGCCGGAAATCGGTCGCCTCAGCTCCGGTAGTCGGCGTTGATGCTGACGTAGTCGTGCGTGAGATCACACGTCCACACGGTGGCCGAGCCCGCCCCGACGCCGACATCGACCCTGAGCGTGATCTCACGGCCTTTCATGTAGGCGGCGACCGTCTGCTCGACGTAGTCGGGCGACCGTTCGCCGTCGCGCGCCACCGCGTGGGGACCGAACCAGATCGCAAGCTTGTCCCGATCGGCCGCTTCGCCCGACTTGCCGACCGCCATCACCACGCGGCCCCAGTTGGGGTCTTCGCCGGCGATGGCGACCTTGAGGATCGGCGAATTCGCGATCGAGAATGCGATCCGCCGCGCCGCCCGGTCGTCCTCGGCGCCCTCCACTTCCACGGTAACGAATTTGGACAGGCCCTCGCCGTCCTTCACCACCGCGAGTGCGAGCTCATGCATGACCGAATGGAGCGCCTTGGTGAAGTCCACGAAGGCGGCATCGGACACGTCCTCGATTGGGTTCACGCCGCGCTTGGCGGCTTCCCCCGTCGCGAACACAAGCACGGTGTCGCTGGTCGAAGTATCGCCGTCGATGGTGATGCAGTTGAACGTGCGCTCCGCACACTCCGCGACCACCCGCTGCAGCAGCGGTTGCGCGATCGGCGCATCCGTGAAGATGAAGCAGAGCATGGTGGCAAGGTCCGGGGCGATCATGCCGGCGCCCTTGCAGAACCCGCCGATCGCCACTTTCTGGTTGCCGATCGCAACCTCGCTCGTCGCCAGCTTGGGATAGGTATCGGTGGTCATGATCGCTCGCGCCGCCGCCTCCCACGCCTCCGCGCGCGCCGACTTCGCCATCTCGCCGAAAAGCGGCGCGAACCTGCCGGCATCCAGCGGCTCCCCGATCACGCCGGTCGAAGCGACATAGATCTCCCCTGGGGCCGAGCCGACGGCTCGCGCGGCGGCCTCGACCGTGATGCGCACCGCCTCGTGCCCCTTCTTGCCGGTGAAGGCGTTGGCGTTGCCGGAATTGACCACCAGGCCGCGTGCGCAGCCGTGCTTGAGCTGCTCGCGGCACCACAGCACGGGCGCCGAGCAGGTCTTCGAGCGCGTTGTGAGACCCGCCGCCACCGTTCCCTCCGAGAGAACGGCTAGCAGCAGGTCGTTGCGGTTGGCATAGCGGATGCCGGCCTGTGCCACGGCAAACCGCACACCCGCGATGGCCGGCATCCTAGGCAGCGACGCCGGCGCGAACGGCGATATCTTCGAGGTCTTGGCCATGTGGGCTGTCATGCGCACGAGCAAGCGCTCATGCCGCCACGGAACAGCATCGGCCCGCCCAAATCAAGCGGCCAGCGCGCCGCTTCGCCGCGATGATGGCGCGGCCGCAGGCCCTCACTTACTTGTTGGGCGGCGTGGTAGCCTGTTTCTCTGCCTCGACCTGGGCCTTGATGGCCGGATCGACGTACTCGATCTTGGCTTTCCCGCGCAGTTCAGCCACCACCTCCTGGGCTTTGCGATGAACCATCGCGGCCATTAGCCGCTCCTTCACCGCGCTGAACTCCGGCGGCTTGCGCTGACGCCGGTCGTCGAGCCGGATGACATGCCAACCGAACTGCGTCTGCACCGGCTCCGACAGATCGCCTTTCTGGAGCTTAAATGCGGCCTCCTCGAACTGCGGGACCATTTGCCCGCGGGCGAAGTAACCGAGGTCGCCCCCGTCGTCCTTGGAGCCCGGATCTCTGGAGTGCTCTTTGGCCATCTGCGCGAAGTCGGCGCCGTGGGCGATCTTTTCGCGAATCTCCTTGGCCTGCTCTTCGGTCTCGACCAGGATGTGGCGCGTCTTGATCTCCTCCTCAGGCTTCATCTGCGCCACTTGGCTGTCATAGAAGCTGCGCGCATCGGCGTCGCTGACCGCGCCCTTGATCTTGCTGTCGAAGTAGGCGTCCCGCAGCGCCCGCCGCCGCCAGTAGCGCGTGCGCTGCTCGAAGTCGGGGCCTTGACCCAGCTTGGCGCTATCGGCGGCTTCCGCCAGCAGTTGGCTCTCGATCATGAACTCGATCAGCACACGCCTCTTTGTCTCTTCGGGCACATTTCCGAGCTCGGCACCGATTTCTGCATTGGCAAGATTGAGCTCGCCCTCGGTTATGGCCTTGCCGTTGATCGTCACCACGACCCGATTGTCCTGGCCAAATCCGACCGATGCCATGGCGACAACGCTCACAAGCGTTGCCGCTACGAACGACAGTCCGCGTATCGCTGTCACGATGTGAATCCTCGCTGCTGAGCCGGACGGCGCGCACCGCTCAAAGCCGTCCGCCGGGCGCCATTGACGTGATGTGGCAAGTTAGCTCGATGGATAGACGCTGCCGCCACGCTTGCCAAGTACACACCTGTCGCCATGGCAGGATTGGGGCAGACCACGCCTGTGCCGGAACGGGCGCTGCGCCAGCCCCCGGTTCCCGCTTCATTGACAAGCCGGCACCTGCGTTCTTATCTCTCGCCACACGTGGCCGGGGTGGCTCGAGGAAGCGCCCTAATGCGCGGTTCACCGGTGCTCCCAGACAGTCTCGTGGATTGCCGTTGCGGGTTGCATGCGGGTGAACGCGTGCCCGTTTCGCTGTTCGAGGAATGCGGCAGATGATGACGATTGGCGGTCTCGCCTCCCGGATTTTCGGCTCTGCCAACGACCGGAAGCTGAAGGCCTACCGGGCCAAGGTGGCCGCCATCAACGCCCTCGAGCCGGAGCTTGAGGCGCTTTCGGACGCCGAGCTCCGGGCCCGCACCGGCGACTTCCGCCGTCAGCTCGCGGAAGGCGCCCGGCTCGACGATCTTCTGGTGCCGGCCTTCGCCACCGTACGCGAGGCAGCCAAGCGCACGTTGGGCCAGCGCCATTTCGACGTGCAGCTCATGGGCGGCATGGTACTGCACCAGGGCAAGATCGCCGAAATGAAGACCGGCGAAGGCAAGACGCTGGTCGCCACCCTCGCCGTCTATCTCAACGCCCTGCCTGGCCACGGCGTCCACGTTGTCACGGTCAACGATTATCTGGCCAAGCGCGACGCCGAGTGGATGGGCGCTATCTACAAGTTCTTGGGCCTCACCGTCGGCTGCATCGTGCATGAGCTCGACGATGAGCAGCGCCGGGCCCAGTACGCTTGCGACGTCACCTACGGTACCAACAACGAGCTCGGCTTTGACTACCTGCGCGACAACATGAAGATGAGTCGCGCTGACATGGTCCAGCGCGGCCACGCCTTCGCCATCGTCGACGAGGTCGACTCGATCCTCATCGACGAGGCGCGCACCCCACTCATCATCTCCGGCCCTGTCGAGGATCGCACCGAGCTCTACGTCGCCATCGACGAGAAGGTGAAGGAGCTGGTCAAGGACAACGATCGCCTGGTGAAGGAGATCGAGCGGGAGCTTTCCCGCAAGGTGGCACCCGAGGAAGTCAAGGCGCAGCTCAAGGAGGAGATCAAGACCCGCGGCCTGTTCGAGATCGACGAGAAACAGCGCCAGGTGGCGCTGACCGATCTCGGCAACGAGCGCATGGAGCAGGTGCTGGAAGCGGCCGGCCTGCTCAAGGGTTCGCTCTATGACATCGACAACGTCACCGTCGTGCACCACATCAACCAGGCTCTCAAGGCCCACACGCTGTTCCGGCGCGACCGCGACTACATCGTCAAGAACGGTCAGGTGGTCATCATCGACGAGTTCACTGGCCGCATGATGCCGGGGCGGCGCTACTCGGAGGGGCTTCATCAGGCGCTCGAGGCCAAGGAGCACGTCGAGATTCAGCCTGAGAACCAGACCCTCGCCTCCATCACCTTCCAGAACTACTTCCGCCTCTACAAGAAGCTCGCCGGCATGACCGGCACGGCCGCGACCGAGGCCAACGAGTTCATGGACATCTACGGCCTCGACGTGGTCGAGGTACCGACCAACCTGCCGGTTGCCCGTCTCGACGAGGACGACGAGATCTACCGCACGGCCGCCGAGAAATGGGACGCCATCATCCGCGAGATCGAGAACGCGCAGAAACGGCGGCAGCCGGTGCTGGTCGGCACCGTGTCGATCGAGAAAAGCGAACTCCTCTCGGCCAAGCTCAAAGAGAAGCGGATTCCCCACCAAGTCCTCAACGCCCGCTATCACGAGCAGGAAGCGATGATCATCGCCCAGGCCGGCGTGCCGGGTACGGTGACGATCGCTACCAACATGGCCGGCCGCGGCACCGACATCCAGCTCGGCGGCAACGTCGATTACCGGATCAAGGAATGGCTGAAGGAGCGCGAGGCGAACGGCGAGGCGCCTACTGATGCCGAGATCGCCCGCAAGCGCGAGGAGATCCGGGCGGAGGTCGAGCGCAACCGCCAAATTGTCCTGACCGCGACCGAAACGGTGGAGATCGAACCGGCCAAAGGCAAGCGGCCGGCGAGGACCGTCGAGAAGCCCGGCGGCCTCTACGTCATCGGCACCGAACGCCACGAGAGCCGCCGCATCGACAATCAGCTAAGAGGCCGCTCCGGCCGGCAGGGCGACCCCGGTCGTTCGAAGTTCTACCTCTCGCTCGAGGACGACCTGATGCGCATCTTCGGCTCGGAGCGCATGGACAGCGTGCTGAAGACGCTCGGCCTGCAGGAGGGTGAGGCCATCACCCATCCCTGGATGAACAAATCCCTCGAGATGGCGCAGAAGAAGGTCGAGGCCCGCAATTTCGACATCCGCAAGCAGATCCTGAAGTACGACGACGTGATGAACGATCAGCGCAAGGTCATCTTCGACCAGCGCATCGACATCATGGCCGAGGACGACGTAAGCGAATCCGTTGCCGACATGCGCCACGAGGTGATCGCCGACCTCGTCAAGCAGCACATCCCCGAGAACGCGTACGCGGAGCAATGGGATGTCGAAGGCTTGGAGAAGGCCATGCGCGACATCTTCGCCCTCGACTTGCCGATCAGGGAGTGGGCCGCCGAGGAGGGGATCGCCGACGAGGAGATCCGCGAGCGGCTTATCAAGGAGGCGGACGCCAAGGCCGCACGCAAGGCCGCCGAAATTGGCGCCGAGACGTTCCGCCAGATCGAGAAGATGGTGCTGTTGCAGACCCTCGATCATCTCTGGCGCGAACACCTTGTTACGCTCGAGCACCTGCGCCAGGTCATTGGCTTCCGCGCCTACGGCCAGCGCGATCCTTTGAACGAGTACAAGACCGAGGCGTTCATCCTCTTCCAGAGCCTGCTCGCCCGGCTGCGCGAGGCGGTAACCGGCCAGCTCATGCATGTGGAGCTGGCGCCGCCCGAGGAGCAGCCGATGTTGCGTCCGGCCGAGCTGCCGCCCATGGAGGCCCACCACGTGGACGCCAGCACTGGCATGGACGAGTTCGCACTGGCCGAAATGGCGCTCTCCGCCGAGGCCCGTCCCAATGGCCGCGGGGCCGAGAAACGCGCGCCCTTGCAGACACGGCGAGCAGGAACGGCGGTTGACCCAAAGAACCCGGCCACTTGGGGCAAGGTCGCACGCAACCAGCCCTGCCCCTGCGGTTCAGGCAGGAAGTACAAGCACTGTCACGGCCGCCACGGCTAGGGCGTCTACCTCACGAGCTCGCCACGTAGCACTCCTCGTCGGGCGGCAGCGCCTCGCCTTGGGGCAGGGGATCGCACTCCGGGCCCCGCTCCACGCACGCGATCATGGCGCTGCCCAGCGCCCGCGAATAGCGCCCGTCGATCGGCCCGTGATAGAGCCGCTGGGCTTGCAGTCCGCATTGGTAGGTCTTGATCATGACGCGGCCACCGATGCGCATGGCCGCCTCGTAGTCGGCGATCGCCGCCTCGGTGTTGCCGAGCCATTGGCGGATGTGTGCGCGCGTGTCGTAGGCATGTTCGCTCGTCGGATCGAGTGCCAGCGACTTTTCCACGTCCGGCAAACCCTGCGTCGGCTTGCCCCACCGGAAGTAGGCCCAGGCTCGGTTGTTGAGCGCCATCGGGTAGTTGGGAACGAGCTCGATGGCCTTGTCGTAGTCGCGGATGGCGATCTCGTACTGGCCGCGCAAAGAATAGGCTAGCGCCCGCATGGCATATGCCGAGCTGAGCATGTCGGTGGGCAGCCCTGGCGTTTCGATCAGGCGCGAACAGGCGTCGATGCGCCGGTCGTTGTTGCGACTGAAGCAATCGTAGCTCTCATTGGCGAGAGCGACGCTGGCCCCCATCACGGACAGCAGCAAGACGAGCAGCAACTGCATCGCATCGGTCCTCGCAAAATGGGGCGCCGTGCTCGAGCGCCCAACCGCAGCCCTTTGGTGATACCAGTTTAGCGCTGTCCCGCGGAAGCAATATGACGGCAAAGGGTGGAGCTGTCGCTATTTGTTCCCCGGCAACGCGGCGATCTCGAGCACGAGCTTGCGCCTAACCGCCTCTTCAAAGCTGGTCTTGCCGTCGGCGGTGAGGACGAAGCTTCCCGGACCGCCGATGATGGTCCGCGCGAAGGCATCCTCCAGATCATAGTAACGTGGCCGGCCACTGCAGCCGCGTTCCCGGCAGGTGATGGCGAGCCCGTTGATGACCATGCCCGCGGAAAGCGCCGCTGCGCGGGCCGCCGCGATCGAGATGCCGTGCCAGTTGTTGGCGCTGTCGCCGGAAAAGTCGATCACCTTGCGATCGCCCTCGAACGCATTGCCTTCGATGAGCTGCTGCGCCTTGGCGATCGCCGCGCCGATGGCGTTGCTGCCCCAGGCCAGCCGCGGGTGGCCTTTGAGGGCCTCGGCGAACCGCGCCGCACTTTGCGCACCATCAATGACCATCCATGGTACCAACACGCTCTGATGGGCTGCATCCGCCCACTCGACATAGGTGACGGCGATGCGCCCGCGCGCGCCCCTCCCGATCGCGCCGAGGACCTGGGGATGCTGGAAGGCCGCAGCGTAGCCTTCGCGCTGGAGCTGCAACTCCTCCGCATCGATGGACCCCGAGGAATCCGCAAGCAGCACCAGCTCGAGATCGACTTCTTCGAGCGCCACCGACGCTTGCGGAAAGCAAGGCAGCGCCAGGGCAAGAGCGGCAAGACCTAGCCTGAGCAAGTCGTTCATGCACGCCTCCGATGGAGCCGAGCGCTACCGAGGAGGGATGCACCCGCCAGCGCCGGGTCTGCGAGCGCCAACCTGCCGCAAGTGCCGCAAGAGTTTGCGCAACCAAACGTGAAGGGCTGATGTTAATTCCTTTGCGGTGCAACAGGAAGGACGTGCTAGTATGCAGGTGCGATGGACGTAAGGAACGAATCATCCGTGCCTGGCCGCACCTTCGAGCGCAAGGTGCGGCTGAGCCGCGTTGCGCTTTTCTTCGAGCGGCTGTGGCCGCGGCTGTGGCTCGCCATCGCCGTCGTCGGTCTCTTCCTGCTCGTTTCGCTGGCCGACGTTTGGCCCCATCTGAGCGTTAAGACCCACCAACTTGTGCTCGCCCTGTTCGGGCTCGCTCTCCTTGCCACACTGATCTATGCCGCGCGCGTGCCTTGGCCCTCCCGCGAAGCCGCCGTGCGCCGCATCGAGCGACGCTCTGGTCTCCCGCATCGGCCGGCTACCACGTACGAGGACACCATCACGCTCGGAAGCGACGACCCCTCCACCCGGGCCATCTGGGCCGCACACAGGAGGCGGCTCTCAGACCTGGTCGCGCGCCTCAGGGTCGGCACCCCCGAGCCGCGCACCGACCGGCACGATCCGCTCGCCATGCGCGCCCTGCTTTTGCTGTCGATCACCTTGCTGCTGATCCTTGCCGGAGACGCTGCCCGCGACCGCCTCATGGGCGCGTTCCGATTTGGCTCGGGCGTGCTGTTGAGCGAGGCCCGCATCGATGCCTGGGTGACGCCGCCAGCTTACACGGCAAAGCCGCCGATCTTACTGGCCGACGGTTCACACCGGGCTTTCGCGCCAGCGGTGGCCGCCGAACCCATCGATGTTCCGGCCAACAGCATCTTGATTGTCCGCTCGAGCGGTGCAAACGCGGCGACGCTTTCGGCGGATTTGCGCCCCGAGCAAGGTCAGGTCGAACCGCTCCCTGCCGGTGCCGCCGTGGCGGCAAGCGAGGTTTCGGAGGTTCGCGTCACGCTCAAGCAGTCGGGCCCGGTCCGCATTCTGGGCAACGGCAGCGAGCTCGTTCGTTGGACCTTTAACGTCATTCCAGACCGACCCCCGAAGATCACTTTGACCAAGGAGCCGGAAACGTCGCGCCGTGGCACCATGAAACTCACCTACAAGGTGGAAGACGACTACGGCGTCGCCGCTGCCGAAGTGCGCTTCGAACGCCTGCCCCCCGATCCAGACAATCCCCGTACCGCTTGGGCACGCGCCGAGCTCAAGGGTCCGCGACTGCCTTATGAGCGTCCGCCTGCGCTCGGTCTTCGTCTGCCGCGCAACAATGCCAAGGATGCCGAGACGACGAGCCAGCACGAACTTGCCTCCCACCCCTGGTCCGGCCTCAAGGTGCGCATGATGCTGATTGCCAGGGACCATGCCGGCAACATCGGCCGCACCGAGCCGATCGAGATGAAGGTAGCCGAGCGCCACTTTTACAAGCCACTGGCCAGGGCGGTGATTGAGCAACGGCGCAAGCTCGCCGAGGACTCGCGTTATCGGCTGCGCGTCGCCCGCGCCATCGATGCGCTCACCCTCGAGCCTGAAACGTTTATCCGCGACCGCAACGTGTACTTGGGCTTGCGTTCGGTCTATCACCGCCTGTTGCGGGACAAGACCCGCGCCGGCCTCAAGAGCGCCTCCGATCAGCTATGGCACATCGCGCTGCGGATCGAGGACGGGCGCGGCCTGAGCGACGCCGAGCGGCGCCTGCGTGACATCCAGGATCAGCTTTCACGCGCCCTGCAGGAAGGGGCTTCCGACGAGGAGATCCGGCGGCTGATGCAGGAGCTGCGACAGGCGCTGGCCGAGTTCATGCAGCAGCTTGCCGAGCAGGCCCAGGAATTGCCTGAGGGCCTCAGTCAGGACATGCAGGTGCTGCGGCCGGAGGACCTTGATCGCCTGCTCAACGATCTTGAGAACATGGCCCGGCAGGGTTCGCGCGAGATGGCGCAAGACATGCTCAATCAGCTCCGCAACCTGCTGGAACAGCTACAGTCGGGCCGCTTCGCCCGTGGCCAGCCCGGCCAGGGCCAGCAGATGATGCAGATGCTGAACGAGTTCGGCGAGCTGATTGGCCGCCAGCAGCGGCTGATGGACGACACCTACGGTGCCCAGCGCCAGGAGGGCGAGCAGGGTCAAGGCGAGCAGGGTCAGGGCCAGGGCCGCCGCCATTCACCAGGCGAGCTCGGCGAGCGGCAGGGCCAGCTCCGCGATCAGCTTGGCCGCCTGCAACGCGGCCTTCAGCAGTTTGGCCAGCCGCCGTCGGAAAACCTACGCGACGCCGGCGAGGCCATGGACAACGCCCGCCGGGCCCTCGAGCAGGGCGATCTTGAGACGGCCACGCGCGAGCAAGGGCGCGCCCTCGACCAGCTGCGCCAGGGCGCCCAGCAGATGGCCGAGCAGATGTTGCGCCAGATGCCCTCCCGCTACGGCCAGGGCCCCGCCGCCGATGCGCCGCGCGACCCGTTGGGTCGCCCGCAACGCTCGCAGGGCCCCGACCTCGGCACCACCGTGAAGGTGCCCGACGAGATCGACATGCAGCGTGCCCGCGAAATTCTTGAGGAGCTGCGCCGCCGTCTCGGCGATCAGACCCGCCCGCTGCTCGAACTTGACTACATCGAGCGGCTGCTGCGGCGCTTCTGATCCATTCGATCAGCGTTGACCCGCACATCACTGCGGACCGGCGACGCGGACGAGCACGCCCGAGACCGCGTGCTGCGTCACCAACGTGGTCCTGAGCGTCCCCCCCGGCGGCGCCCGACCCGACAGCCACGCTTGGAGCTGTCGCCACAGATCGCCCACCAGCAAGCCGCCGGTGTGGGTCAGCGACAGCGGCACCGCGTAGGGCGCAAACGTAAACTTGTACTCAAAGAAGATCGACGCCCGCCCGAGTCGCACTTCGATGCCGGCGAGGGCCTGCCAGGCAAGACCGGCGTACTGATATTCGTAGGTGCGCTCTCTCTCCCCTGCGAAGCCGACCTCCGTGTGCGGGATCGCCACGCCTCCGCCCACCCCGGCGTAGGGTCGCACCCGACCGAGAAAGGTTCCGAGCCGCACCAGCGCGTTGAGTGTCAGCAGGTTGTGGCCGTGGCTGAACTCGAGGTGCCGGAACACGTCTCCGACACGGGCCTTCGGCGGCACCGGCTGCCCGTTCCGCATCCCCGTGAACGTCGCCTCCTGCGACGGCACCGAGATCGCCTTGGCGTGGGTGAAATCGACCATGCCGCCCAGTCGCCCGAGCGGTCCCCAGGCCAGGATGCGTAGCCCATAGTAGATGGGCGACTTGAAGGGCCGGCCGATCCAATTGACGCCATCGATCCTGAGATCGGTTTTTCCCGGGTTCTCGACGCTGACCGTGCTCGGATGCGTGTAGGAGACGCCGCCATAGGCGCCGACCTGCACCTCGCGTCCGCCCAGCGTCGCCGCCCTCCCGAGGCTTTCGCCTTCCGCCTCGCGTTGGCCGCCGACGTCGCTCATGAATACGCCCTCGGGGGCGATCGCCGACCAGGAGAAGGCGAGCAAAGCCGCACCGGCCGCCACCCGAGCGATCCCATCGAACGACCACGCGCGCGCCTGCAGGGCGCCCATGAGGCGCAGCACGGCGATTTGATCGGACATGCCTGTAGCCCCCTCGCCCCTGTCTGCCGCTGCGAGCATAGTCGAGGAGCGGGCTGCGGATCAGCGAGACACGTTCGCCTCCCATGGATCGCGATGTCGCAGACGTGGGAGCGCCCTGGGGCTACCTCAGCCGCACCGTCACGCGGTCGGTGCGTCCCTTGGCATCGATCACCGACAGTCGCACGAACCCACGTCCGTCCGGCTGCCACAGCACCTGCCGCGCGTCGCCCTCGACCGCGATCGGCCTGCCGTCGGCCATCCAGGTGAGCGGCAGCGCGCCCCCCTCGGCCCTGAGAACCAACGGCATCTCTCCGCCGCTGACCTCCACCTCCGACCGGTCGAGGGGAAAAGCGATTGCCACCGGCGGGTCGAGGAACGGCCCGTTTGCGGCCTCCTCGGCGGGCCGGTCGAATCGCTTAAGCGGCGGCGGCAGGCCTGCCCCCGTCGCCGCGATCGCGCCCTCTGGAGCCCGCGGCAGGCTGGCGCGCAGCGGCGACAGGCGCTGGAACGCATCGAACAGCAGCGGGGCGGCTGCCGTGCGGCCGCTGAGGCCGGGCGTGGACGCGCCATCCGCGCGGCCCACCCATACTGCCACCGTGTACCGTCCGTCGTAGCCCACGGCCCATGCGTCGCGGTAGCCGTAGGACGTGCCGGTCTTGTAGGCGATGCGCCCGCCGAAGGCGCTCTCGGGCGGCGGTGAATCCTTGAGAATGTCGGTTACGTACCAGGCGGCGACCGGCGACAGCAGAAGTCGTGTCCGGCCTGCGTCCACGCCTCGCGGCGCGGTCGCTGCCGCGATGCCGTTCATCAGGCTCACTGCCTCGCCGCCGCGCGCCAGCGCCGCATAGAGCTGGGCGAGGTCGGTGAGCGTCAGCCCGATGCCGCCGAGCGCGATGGCAAGCGTCGGCTCTCCCTCGCCGCCGATTACGGGCGAGAGCCCGATCCTGCGCATGTGTCCGACAAGCCGGCTCGGCCCCACGGCGTGCAACAGCTTCACCGCCGGGACATTGAGCGACTGTTGCAGTGCGTGGCGGAGAGTGACCGTACCGTGGAAATCCTCGTCGAAATTCTTAGGCGCGTACGAGCCGAACCGCACCGGCCGGTCCTCGATCAGCGTCTCCGGATGCGCCAAGCCTGCCTCGAAGGCGAGGCCGTAGATGAGGGGTTTGAGCGTCGATCCCGGCGAGCGCACTGCGCCTGTCATGTCGATGGCGCCGAGCCGCGCCTCGTCGAAGTAGTCGGAAGAGCCGACGTGTGCCAGTACCTCGCCCGTGTGGTGATCAACGGCCAGGATGGCGGCCGAGAGCCGCTCGCCCAAGGCGCGCGCGTGGCTCCGCGCCAACGCCTCGAGGCTCGCCTGCATCTCGCGGTCGAGCGTCACCCGGTGAATCCTCTCGTTCGGCGCCTGCTTAAGCCGTGATTCGGAAAGGTGCGGAGCGAGCTTGGGAAACTCGCTGCGAACATTCGGCACCGCCTCCTGCATCGCCCGATCGGCTTCGCTCGCCGTTATGACTTGGGCCTCGACGAGGCGTGCCAGCGCCCTGTCGCGCGCCCGCCGGGCCGCTGCCGGCGCGCGATCCGGGCGGCGCGCCTCAGGCGATTGCGGCAGCGCAACGAGCAGCGCCGCCTCCCCGATCGAGAGGCGCCGCGGCTCCTTGCCGAAATAGGCAAGCGAGGCCGCTCTCACCCCTTCCAGGTTTCCGCCGAAGGGAGCCAGCGTGAGATAGAGGCGCAGGATGTCGTCCTTGGAAAAGCGCGCCTCGAGCTGCAACGCGCGTACCATCTGCCTGAATTTGCCGATCAACGTCCGGTCGTGCTCGCCTTCGAGCAGGCGCGCCACCTGCATGGTGAGCGTCGAACCGCCCGAGATTACCCGGCCATGCGTGACGAACTGCAGGATGGCCCGGCCCATGGCGATGGGATCGATGCCGAAGTGCGAACGGAAGCGCCGGTCCTCGAACGCCAGCAGCATGGCGATGTAGCGCGGATCGACCTCAGCCGGCTCCACGGGCAGCCGCCAGCGGCCCTCCTCGGTCGTGAAGGCGCGCAAGAGCTGCCCGTTCCGGTCGAGCACGATGGCCGACAGCCGATCGGCATTGGCGAGCGGCGGCGGTCCCATCTGCCACATGGCAACGCCGATCGCCGCCGCGATGGAGGCTGTTGCTGCCGCCGCCGTGGCGGCCGCCAGCAGCAGCACCCGCCAAACCCTTTGGGCCGGTCGGCTCACCGCGTCCTACTCCTTGGGCGTGACCACCAGCCGGCCGGTCGCCGTGCGAGCGAAGCGGTCAGGCTTGTACATATCCTCCACCGTCGCCGCCGGGTGCACATAGCTGCCGGGCGTCACCGCACGCACCATGTAGGCAACCGTCGCTGAGGAAACGGGCACCGCGCCCTCGTCGGCGCCGTGCCGCCCGCTCCGGCCGAAGAAATTGAAGGCGGCGACGAAGCGGTCGTCGCGGAACTCGCTGTGTTCTGGCCGCACGCCCGTGTCGAGCCATGACAGGCTCTTCAGATCGGCGCTGTCGATGAGCCGCGGGTTCTCGATTTCCAATCCCGCCGGAAGCCGGTCGACGAGCAGCACGCGGCCACCCTTCTCCTTGGCGTCCACTTTGAGCACGACGACAAGGCGGTCGTTCTGTTTGAGCTGGCCCTGTCCGCCGCCGCTGCTGGCGAGCTCCACCTTGCGGCCGTCGAGCGTGTAGTAGGCGCGTTCGATCGTGAAGCCCCGTTCGCTGGCGGGCTCCGGCGTCAGTGCGGCGCCGATCACCGAGAC
Source organism: Hyphomicrobiaceae bacterium (assembly GCA_035574175.1). GTDB lineage: Bacteria > Pseudomonadota > Alphaproteobacteria > Rhizobiales > Hyphomicrobiaceae > DATLZB01. The sequence goes on along the minus strand of DATLZB010000093.1, from coordinate 433 downwards.
GACGGCATCGACCGCAACCTCGCCTTCGTTGCTGATGACGACCGGCTTGGCCGTCAGCTCGCCTGCCGTCAGCCGCCGATTGTAGGCGCCCTGCCGCACGGCGCCGTCGATGCCGACCCGCGTCTGCTTGGCCTCGTCGGCCAGCGCCTTGGCCGCAAGCAGCATCCACGCCTGCTCCTGTGTGGACGTGTAGCTGCGCTCTGAAAACGCCTTGGCGACCACCGAGGCGAGCTGTGGCGCCTCGCTGCGCGCCACGTTGGTCTCCGACGCCAGGGTGACCAGCGCCGCGCCGTCGCGCAACCGTGAGCCGTAATCGAGTCGCAGGTTCGTATCCTGGGCAGGCAACGCCCCGAACGCGGAGCGGAAGGCGCGCTCGGCGCGTTCCTTGTCGCCCATCATGGCGAGCGCCGCCCCGAGCTGCGCTCTTGCGAGT